>CABRKI010000028.1 GCA_902471455.1 uncultured Porphyromonadaceae bacterium
GGCAGTGATTGAGGCGGCTGCCGCTGCCACGGCGTTGTCGATATTGATTTCCACGGGGACGCCTACCTCGATGTCGGTAATCCTTACGTCAGGCCCTATAAGCGTGAATGAAAGGGTGCCGTTGCCGAATCTGATGTCTTCTGCATGCCAGTCGCCTTCGCTTCCGCCGCTGTAGGTCATTGTTTTCACCCCTGCGGGCGTTCGCGGGCGCAGCTTGAGCCCCGTGTGGAGCAGTAGCGTGCCTCCCTTGCGGATAAGCGACGTGAAATGGGCGAACCCTTCGAGATATCCCGCTTCATCGCCGTAGATGTCGAGATGGTCGGGGTCGGTCGATGTGACGACGGCTATGGTGGGGGAGAGCTGATGGAACGAACGGTCGTATTCGTCGGCTTCGATCACCGACCATGGGGAAGTCTCGCTGAGCACGAGGTTGCTCCCGGTGTTGCGCAGGATGCCTCCGAGGAAGGCGTTGCAGCCAACCGACGAGCCGCGCAGGATGTTGGCGGTCATGGAGCATGTGGTGGTCTTTCCATGCGACCCCGAAACGCAAATCGCTTCCGTCGAACGTGTTATCTTCCCTAAGAGAGCGGCCCGTTTTATCACCTCGAAACCGTTTCCGCGGAACCATCCCAGAATCTTGCTGTCGGCGGGGATGGCGGGCGTGAACACCACCAGGGTGTCGGCAGGGGAGCGGAACGCTTCGGGAATCTCGTTGCTGTCGTCGTTATACGTTATCTCAACCCCTTCTTTCTCAAGTTGGCGTGTGAGTGCAGACGGGGTCTTGTCATATCCCGCCACGTTGTGGCCCTTGCTGAGGAAGTAGCGTTCGAGGTTTGCCATACCTATGCCGCCTGCACCTACGAAATAGAGGTTGCGGAATGCTGAATCCGACGGATGGAGTGTGTTTCCCTGAGTCATGACTTTCTGTTCTTTAAGATTTCACAGACTTCGTCTGCAATTCTGGAATCGCTGTCGGTGATGCCCATCTTGGCGATTTCCCGGCTCATGGCGTCCAGTTTTTCTTTGTCTGAAATAAGAGCGATGGCGGCATCTACAAGTTTTTCCCTTGCTTCTGCATCCGTTATCAGTATGGCGGCGCCATGGTCTGACAATGCGCGGGCGTTATGGGTCTGATGGTCTTCAGCCACGTTTGGAGAGGGGACGAGGATCGCCGGTTTGCCGAGTGCCTGCAGCTCCGATATGGAACCTGCCCCGGCCCTTCCGATGACGAGGTCTGCGGCTTTGTATGCCGATGCCATGTCGGTTATGAAAGGTGTCACCACTATACCTTTGAGCCCTTTTGCCGCGAGCGGGCCTCGGTCGCCGAAGTTCTTCCCTGTCTGCCAGATTACCTGGATTCCATTCTCGGCAAGCTCCTTTATTCCGGCTTCGAGGCTTTCGTTGAGGGTCAACGCCCCGAGGCTTCCTCCCACTACGAGGAGGGTGGGGCGCTCCGGATTGAGTCCGAAAGATTCGCGTGCTTCTTTCGTTGTCTTTGAGGAATTGAGCAACGCCTTGCGGATTGGATTCCCGGTTTTTACGATTTTCCCTGCGGGGAAGAAGCGTTCCATCCCGTCGTATGCCACGCAGATTCTCTCTGCTTTTTCTCCAAGAAGTTTGTTGGTCACTCCGGCGTAGGAATTTTGTTCCTGCAGGAGAGTGGGCACTCCGGCACGCTGTGCCGCCTTCAATGTGGGTCCGGAGGCATAGCCGCCTACGCCGATTGCTATGTCGGGCTTGAAATCGCGGATAATCTTGCGCGACAGCCTGAGGCTTTTGAACAGTTTGAAGAGCACGGAGATGTTGCGCCATAGGTGTTTGCGGTCGAATCCTGCCACGGGCAGACCGATAATCTTATAGCCGGCGTCGGGCACGCGGGTCATTTCCATTCTATTGTCGGCTCCGACGAAAAGGATTTCGGCGTCAAGACGGCTGCGCAGGGCGTCGGCAATGGAAAGGGCAGGGAAGATGTGTCCCCCCGTTCCGCCTCCGCTTATCACCACCCTCGGACGGTTCGCCGCCTTGTCGGTGGAATATGTATTTATGTTTGTGTCAATCATTTTTTGTCTGTGTTGAGAAGTTGGCCGCCTGCATGTCTTCGGGCAGCTCTTTGAGTTCAGCCTTGATTTGTTTCTTATTGCCGTTGACTACTGCAAACCTGCTCACGGAAAGCATGATTCCGATTGCCACCGACATCACCACCACCGACGTGCCTCCCTTGGAAATGAGCGGCAACGGTTGTCCGCTGACAGGGAACAGCCCCGTCACGATTGCCATGTGGACAAGGGCCTGGAATACAATCAGGACCGCACACCCCATAATCAGGAATGCCGGAAAGGCCCTCGAACAATAGTAGGCTATGCGCCCGGCTCGCGCCAGCAGACACAGATAGAGCAGCAGAAGGAATACGCCGCCTACGAGTCCGGTATCTTCCACTATAATCGAATAGATATAGTCGGAGAAGGCAAGGGGGAGACGCGCACTTTCGCGGGAGTTGCCGGGACCTTGACCGAATACCCCTCCGTGGGCCTGGGCGATCTTTGCAAATACAACCTGCCGGTTCTCATCGGTGATGGGGTCGTCGGGATCGACACCTTCAAGGAAACGTGCTATACGCCCTTTGTGGGTGTCCTGGCGTCCGTCGATAACTTCTACCCTGTCTTCGTCGTCGGCATCGTCCGAGCCGGTGTATTTCATCATGTAGAGCATTCCGCCGCATGCTGCATACACGGCCAGGACAATGAAAAACTTCTTCCATTTCATGCCGCCTATAAGGAACATCGATAGGCTCACTCCGAAAAGGAGGATGGTGTTGGTAAGTCCGTTTTTCCATAGGAAAGCACCGAATATCACCACCACGAACGCCGCTTCGATCACTCCCTTGTTGGAGACTCCGCGCGGTTCCTGGTTACGCCCCAGAATCGTGGCGAGAAGCACCACCACCGTGAGCTTTACTATCTCCGGGGGCTGTATGGTGAACCCTGCAATCCTTATGGCCCTCTGCGCCCCGTTGATTTCCACGCCGAAGAAGTTGGAGAGAATCAGGAGTCCGAGCGATATCAAGGCGAAAAACCATGCAAACCGGCTGAAATAGCCGTAATGGATGTTTTGAAGGGCAAATACCGCTCCAAGACCGATTACAAGGAAAATGGCGTGGCGTATGAGCGGCATATACACGTTTGTGGCGGAAACCTCGGTGCTCGATGCTGAAAACAGTTCGATCACCGACACCATGAGAAGCATTATGTATATTCCCCAGATGTAAGGGTCGGGTTTGGGACGTGTCACGGACTGTGGTTTCTTTGCCCTCGGCACTTTCGCTTCCGGTTCTACGGCGACGCCGTCAACCGTGTTTTTTATGATTACGCCTTGTTCAAGCGTTTCTGTCTCGTTTGCCATCTTTTGTAAATGAGGAGTTGATTATGGAGGAGGCGACTCATTTGCCGGAGCCTGCCGTTTTCATTGCTTTCACCGCAACTTTGAACTGTTGGCCACGGTCTTCATAGCTCTTAAAAAGGTCGAAGCTTGCGCAACAGGGGGAGAGGAGCACAGTGTCGCCTTCCGACGCTATCTTTCGGCATGCAGTTAGTGCATCGGCAAGCGAATGGGTGTCAGCGATTTTTGCTACTTTCCCTGTGAAAAAGTCGAGAAGTTTCTCGTTGTGTAGCCCCATGCAGACGATGGCTTTCACTTTCTCTTTCACGAGCGGCTCGATTTCCGAATAGTCGTTGCCTTTGTCTTTGCCGCCGAGAATGAGCACGGTGGGGGTGGTCATGCTTTCAAGCGCATACCAGGTGGAATTCACGTTGGTCGCCTTCGAATCGTTGACGTAGCGCACGCCATCGACGGTGGCTACATATTCGAGGCGGTGTTCAACTGCCTCGAAGTCTTCAAGCGCCTGGCGGATATTGTCTTTTTTGATATGCAGCACTGATGCGGAAATCCCGGCGGCCATGGAGTTGTAGAGATTGTGAAGCCCTGTGAGCGACAGTTTGTCGCGAGGGATTTCCCACACTTCCCCGGGAGTGGAAAAATGCACGATACCGTCTTCCACCCATGCCGCGCTGTCTTCTTCACGGCCTATGCCGAAGGGGAGTTTCATTGCCTCGCTCTGTACGCGTGCTATCTGCTCGCGTATGATAGGGTCGTCTTGCCAATACACGAAAACGTCGTCTTTCGTCTGGTTCTGGAGAATCCGGAACTTGGCTGCCACATAATTTTCCATCTTGTGGTCGTAACGGTCGAGATGGTCGGGGGTTATGTTCATTATGACGGCGATGTTGGCTTTGAACTTATACATGTTCTCCAGCTGGAAACTTGAAAGTTCTATCACATAGATTTCATGCGGGTCTTCAGCCACCTGCAATGCGAGGCTTTTGCCCACGTTCCCGGCAAGCCCTGCGTCGAGGCCGGCTTTCCGTAGGATGTGATAGGTGAGCAGGGTAGTGGTGGTCTTTCCGTTGGAGCCGGTAATGCACACCATCTTGGCGTCGGTGAATCCGGCTGCGAATTCTATTTCCGACAATACGGGAATCCCTTTGGCAGAGATTTTCTCCACCATAGGCGCATAGGGGGGGATGCCGGGGCTTTTCACCACGACAGTGGCATTGAGTATCTTCTCTTCCGTATGGTGCCCTTCCTCGTAGGGGATTGAACGGGCGTCGAGAAGGTCTTTGTATTTCTGCGGGATCGCACCCATGTCGGATAGGAACACGTCCATCCCTTTTGCTTTTCCGAGTATGGCGGCGCCGGTGCCGCTTTCCCCTCCGCCGAGCACCACGAGCCGGCCTCCGAGGTCTATGTTGTGTTTGTTGATATTCACGTTTTATATATTTTTATATCACGATAGGGGAGTTTTATCTGATTTTTAAAGTCACGAATGTGAGTGCTGCCAGCAAAATCCCGACAATCCAGAACCTTACCACTATTTTCGATTCGGGGATGGGGGCGACAGGATGGTTTATAAGGCATTTTACCGAAGGGTCGCCGGCTTTCTGGAAATGATGGTGGAGGGGGGTCATCTTGAATATGCGTCTTCCTTCCCCATACTTCTTCTTGGTATATTTGAAATAGCCCACCTGAAGGATTACGGAGAGGTCTTCGATAAAGAAAATAAGACACAGCAACGGAATCAGCAGTTCCTTGCGTATGAGAATGGCGAATACTGCGAGAATACCGCCGAGCGTCAGGCTGCCCGTGTCGCCCATGAATACTTGCGCCGGGAAGGCGTTATACCACAGGAACCCCACAAGGGCTCCGATAAATGCCGCCGCATACACCACAAGTTCCTCGCTCCCCGGGATATACATTATGTTGAGATAACCCGAATAAATCACGTTGCCGCCGAGATAGGCCATGATTACAAGCGCCACCCCTATGATTGCCGATGTTCCGGCGCAGAGGCCGTCGAGTCCGTCGGTGAGGTTCGCCCCGTTGCTCACGGCAGCCACCACGATAATGACGACGAGCACGAATACGAGCCATCCGAGCACCTGTGCGGCGTTTTCGTCGTGGATCCATCCGGTGAGCCATTCGTAGTTGAAATTGTTGTTTTTCACAAACGGGATAGTGGTCTGAGGCGATTTGACGGTGTTGACCGAATGCACGATTTCCGTCTGGTGGTTGACATGGTTCATCACCTCCATGTTTTCGCTCATTACGATGTCGGGGGAGAGCCACATGGTGATCCCTACGATGAGCCCGAGTCCGATTTGCCCGATGACCTTATATTTCCCTTTGAGTCCGTCTTTGTTGTGGTATTTAAGCTTACGGTAGTCGTCGAGAAACCCGATTGCTCCCATCCAGACCGTTGCTACAAGCATCAATATCATATAGATATTGGCGAGGTTGCCGAAGAGGATGCACGGCACGAGTATCGACAGGATGATGATTACGCCGCCCATCGTGGGGGTGCCTGTTTTGCTCATCTGTCCTTCGAGACCGAGGTTGCGCACCACTTCACCCACCTGCATCTTCTGAAGGCGGTGGATTATGTCGCGACCGAATATGAGGGCGATGACCATCGCCACGGCAAAAGATATTCCGGCACGGAACGTGATGTAGTCCATCAGTCGGATTCCCGGGAAATCCGTGCCTTCAAGCAATTTGAAAAGCCAGTATATCATCTTAATGCAAACGCTTCTTTAACTTCTTCGCGGTCATCGAAATGATGGCGCACTCCACAAACTTCCTGATAGGTCTCGTGTCCTTTTCCCGCCACAAGCACCACCGTGCCGGGTTTGGCACGTTTTATGGCGGCACGTATAGCCTCTCGGCGGTCTGTTATGCATTCCGCGCGTTGCAGCTCCTCTGTGCTGAGCCCTTCCCTCATCTCGCTGATGATATCTTCCGGATTCTCGTTCCTCGGATTGTCGCTCGTGAGGATGAGGTAGTCGCTCCGGCAAGCCGCTTCCTGCGCCATCATAGGGCGTTTGCCGTGGTCGCGGTTGCCGCCGGCTCCCACAACGGTGATGATTTCGCCGTCGATGCCTACGATTTCGCGTATTGTGTCGAGCACGTTGACAAGCGCGTCGGGGGTATGGGCATAATCCACTATCGCCGCCACGCCGTCTTTCGACATGAATGGCTGGAAACGTCCCGCCACAGGCACGAGCCTGCTCATGTTGACTATCACCTCCTCCGGATCGAAGCCCGAAAGGATGGAGGCTCCATATACGTCGGTGAGGTTGTAGGCGTTGAAGCGTCCGGTGAACTGCACTTCCACTTCCCTTCCGTTGAGCAGCATGAGAGTGCCGTCGAGCCTTGTTTCAAGCACTTTCCCACGGAAATCGGCATCGGAACGCAAGGAATATGTATAGACTTTCGCTTTCGTGTTCTGCACCATGTAGGAGCCGCATTTGTCGTCGGCATTGGTCAGGGCGAACGCCGTGGAAGGGAGCATGTCGAAAAATGCTTTTTTCGCTTTCATGTAGTTTTCCACCGTGCCGTGATAGTCGAGGTGGTCGCGGGTGAGGTTGGTGAATATGCCTCCTGCGAAGTGGAGCCCCGCCACACGGTGCTGGGCGGTGGAATGCGACGACACTTCCATGAATGCGTATTCACATCCTTCGTCAACCATCTCTGCAAGCAGTTCGTTGAGGGTGAGAGGGTCGGGCGTGGTGTGGGTGGTAGGCACGGGACGGTCGCACACATAGTTGCAGACAGTGGAGAGAAGTCCGGCTTTATAGCCTTCGAATTTTGCCATCTCATAGAGCAAGGTGGCTGTGGTGGTCTTCCCGTTTGTGCCGGTGACCCCGACGAGTTTCAGTTTGCGGGAAGGATGCCCGTACCATGCCGAGGCAAGGCAGCCGAGGGTTTCCGCCGAGTCTGCCACACGAATGTAAGTCACCCCTTTCTCATAGGTGGCGGGCATCTCTTCGCAGACTATGGCGCCTACATGGGCGCTGGCTGCCATTGGGATGTATTTGTGTCCGTCGGTAACGGTGCCTTTTACAGCCACGAAAAGGGCGTCTTTTTCCACTTTGCGCGAGTCGCTTTGCAGCGATGTTATATTTTTGTCGGTTTCGCCGATAATCTCAAGCGGTTTGATGTCGCCGAGCAGGCTTGATAATTTTATCGTCATATTTAAGGGAATTATATTTTTAGATTGAGAACTATCTTTCCGCCGGGGCGGAGGGGAGACCCTTTTGGAAGGGACTGTGAAACCACCCTGCCGGTGCCACGTAAAGTCACGTTCAGTCCGCTCCTTTCAAGAATCTTTACTGCGGTGGGGGCATCGTAGCCTACAACGTAGGGCACCCCTCCGGATGCGTTTCCCGTCGCTCCCGGGGCTTTCATCTTTTTTGCCTTGGTGATTCCGAGTGCAGACGTAAGTGATTTGCTGTCGCAGCTTTCGGAGGCGGTTAGCACGGGAGTGTCGCTTTCCGCCCTCGTCGCGGTGAATGAAGAAGAGTTGTTGAGCATACCCCTGGCATACATCTTGACCGCCATGTTTTTCACCACCTGCCCCGACGTGCGGTTGGCACTTGTCCCCGAAGGACCGAGCACGAGGGCCATGCAGGAATAGAGAGGCTGTTCGTATGGGAAAAATCCGGCGAACGCATAGCGGCGTTTCGAAGTGTTGTAGGCACCGTGTTCCACAGGATATGCCGTGCCGGTTTTCCCCACCACCTCCACACGGTCGTCGCGCACGAGGCGGGCGGTGCCGTGTTCGCCCCACACCACTTCGCGGATGCACTGACGCACTTTATGCGCGGTGGCGCGGGAGCAGATGCTGTCGCGGATATAACTGATGGGGAGGAGGGAATCGCGTCCCTCTTCGTCGATGAGCGACCTCACGAGGTGGGGCCTCACGTATTTGCCTCCGTTGGCTATGGCGTTATAGACGGAGAGCGCGTAAATAGGCGGAATCTCGGTGTTGTAGCCGTAAGCCTGGCGCGCAAGGTCGAGATGGCGGGCGGTCATGGTGATGTTGTTGCCGTGCGAATCCTTGTCAACGAGGCGGCGGATCCGTGGGGTGCATTCGCCGGCTATGCCTGTGTGCATTGGCTCGAAGAATCCGATTGAGGCAAGACGGTCGTAGAAGGCTTCGGGATGTTTCTCGTAGCCACGGAATATGACTCGTGCGATGCCTGTGTTTGACGATTGCTCGATGATCTGTTTCATTGTTTTGCGTCCCGAGCCGTGGGGGTCGCTGGTGCGTTGGAACGGGCTGCAGTCTTCCGTGTCGTTCACGTTTTTCACGAGCCCGTCTTCGAAGGCTATCATCAGCGAAATAGGTTTCATTACGGATCCGGGCTCGAACGCCTGTACCGCACGGTTGAGGGCCTCCCCGTATGTGCCGTCTTTAAGAAGCTCGATATTTGAAATAGCTTTGATTTCACCAGTAGCCACTTCCATCAGGATTGCGGTGCCCCATTCTGCCTTGGAGTCTTGGCAGATATTGAGCAATTCCTCTTCCAACATGTCCTGGAGGTCGATGTCGATGGTGGTGTGGATGTCGAATCCCCTCACCGGAGCCTGCGACATCCAGTTGCCTATGCCGGAGGTGAGTGCAACCTTTTTCGCCGTGCCGGGTTTGCCGTAGAGCAGTGAGTCGAGGTCTTTTTCAAGTCCCGAATACCCGTGAAACTCGCCGGTGGCCTGGCTTTCGTTGACTCTGCCGATGCTCCTGTATGCCATCCTGCCGTAAGGATAAATACGCACGTTTTTTTCCTCCTTATAGACCGGGATACGGAATCCTTTCCCCTTGAAGTCTTTGAGGTAGGGGAAATTGCGTATCCGTTCGAAGTCTTCGAGAGTTTTCTTGGCTGCAAGTCTCAATGCGCGCGGGCGCTTGTTCGGCTCTTTGTCGAATTCCTTTTTGAGCCTTGTGTGCCAGGAATATTTCTTGAATGTGTCGGGATGCTGTTTGAGGTTTCTTATGCGCGGGTAATGATAGTCGAGCGAATCCGCGAGGCTGTCTATCTTTGCCCAGGGGATTCCGTTCTGTTTCATCACCTTGTTGTGGCGCAGGTCGAGCTTGATGTCATACACCTTCAGGTTGCAGGCGAGGATGTTGCCGTTTGAAGCGAGGATATTGCCCCTTTCCGGAGGGATGACCGACGTCTGCGACAGTTCCTTATGGGCGCGCTCGTTCCATTTAGGGGCTGTCACCACTGTCGTGTCGATAAGTTTCACCACCACGGCTATTGCAAAAATGAGGAAAGCAAGCGTGATGATGGCATATCTGAACAGTATATGTGTTTTGTTGTTCTGTTTCATAGAATGCGCGTTGTTCCGATGTCTTTCAAATTTCAATTATTGTCTAATTCAAGTTCGAACGGCGGTTGTTCCTGGAAATCGAGTCCAAGGCCGTTTTCTTCTACAAGCCGTTTCATTTCGGTTTCCCTTATCAGCGACATGTAGGCGGCTTTTTCCTGTAGCTTTGAACTTTCTGCAAGCTGAAGTTCATTGGTGAGCCGTTTTATTTCTTCCATTTTTGTTTTTGTCTTGTAGCGTAGTCCCATAAGGGAGAGCATGGCTACGAGGAAAACCATCAGGAGCCAAGCGTTGCGTTTGAAGAACTCTACTGAAAGGGAACGTCCGTATCTTACGTCTGAGACCCATGCCGGTGTGGGACGTTTGTTTTTTCCTTTTTTGGGGGTTGATGTGTCGGCCATTGTTCGGAGAGAATTATTGTCACTGTTTAATTAGTTCAGCTACACGTAGTTTTGCGCTTCTCGACCTCGGGTTGGATTCGATTTCACTTGGCGAGGGCTCCACGGGTTTACGAGTGATTTGTTTCCAGGGGGTGGAGACGCGCCCGAAGAAATCTTTCTGTTCGATGCCGTCGATGTTGCCTGTTTTCATAAAATTTTTCACCATCCGGTCTTCCACCGAATGATATGTCAGAACTGCAAGCCTCCCTCCGGGTTTCAGAACCCTTGCGGAAGCTTCGAGGAAACGCCGGAGGTCGCCCATTTCATCGTTGGTGGTTATTCTCAATGCCTGGAACACCTGTGCAAGCTCTTTCTTTTCCTGTCGCGGGTCCAGGGCAGGGCGCACGGCATCGGCAAGCTGGAATGTGGTGGTTATCGGCGACGCTTCACGGGCTTTGACAATGGCATTGGCTACGTTTGCAGGGCGTTTCAGGTCGGTGTAGGCGTTAAACATGTTTTTAAGCTCCTGGTCCGACGCTGTTGCCACTATGTCGGCAGCCGTGAGTGCGGCTTTCCTGTTCATGCGCATGTCGAGTGGAGAGTCGGTGCGGAATGAGAAGCCCCTTTCCGACGAGTCGAAATGGTGGAAGCTTACCCCGAGGTCGGCAAGGATTCCGTCGGCTTCCTCTATGCCGTGATAGCGCATGAAGTTTTCGATGAAACGGAAATTGGAATGTACGAATGTAAATCGGTCGTCGTCGATGCGGTTGGAGAATGCATCCATATCCCTGTCGAATGAGAAAAGCCGTCCGTCGTTTCCAAGCTGTTCCATTATGGCGCGAGAGTGTCCGCCGCCACCGAAAGTGGCGTCGATGTAGATTCCGTCTGGCTTGATATTCAGCAGGCTGATGGCTTCAGGGAGGAGTGCGGGGATATGATATGCGGTGTCTGACATTTACAGTTTCTAACACAATTCTATTTGGGAGTGTAAAGTTAGTTAAAAATGTAAACAATTTACAAATCTAAATCCAGGAAAATTTGAAAAAAACGTCAAAAAATTATCTACATCTGACGTATGTAAAAAACAACCTCCGCTTTTTTGAGGCGGAGGTGTGGTGCATATCGTGCGGGGGTATCGTCAATCGTCGAGCTTGTCGGCGAACTCCGACATCTTGTCGGCGCCTGCGTGAAGGAAGTCGGCGGTTTTCCCTTTGATTTTATCGAATATGCCCGATGCTTTTTCCTGTGCGGCATCGGCGAGGTCCGACGCCTTGTCTTTCAGATCGGCGGCTTTGTCGGCTGCCTGGTCTTTCAAATCGGCTGCTTTTGTTTTTAAATCATCGATTTTGTCGGCTGCGGCTTCTTTGAGGCCTGCGGCTTTCTGTGAGGCGGCTTCCTTTAAATCGGCAGCTGCCGATTTGGCATCGTCAAGGCTTGACTGGGCGGCGCTTTTCGCCTGGCTCTCATAATCTGTCGTTTTCATAATTCCGTTGTTTATTTTGATTCTACAATTTAGACTGACATTAGAACAACGTTCCCTCCCCGATGGTTGCCGACGTTTAGGAAAAATGGTTGGCGGAAATGTCGTTTGATGCCGAAATAACATTTTTTTATTCAAGAATTGCATTTGTTCGGATTTTATGATTAAATTTGCTTCTTGAACTATAACCCGTTATCTACTAACATCCTTTCATTATGAACAAGATTTCTGCATTCATTGCCTCCGGGGTGTGTCTCCTTTCATTGGGAGCCTGTTCTAATCCCGGTCCGAGAAGCGTCGAGATGCCTTCGTTCGCGGCTACATCCACGACCTCAATCGATGTCCGTGGTGTGGAACTGACAGACTCAAACACCGTGCTCAATATCCATGCCAGCTTTAGGCCCGGATGGTGGATTCGAGTTGACAGTGCGACAACCATCAAAGCCGGCGGCAAGGATTATCGCCTGATAGGGTCGAGCGAAAATTTCAAAATCGGAGAACATTTCACTCTTCCCGAAAGCGGGGAAGACGATTTCACTCTTATCTTCGAGCCTATCCCGTTTGAAACCGAAACCATAGATTTTGATGAAAACACCGAAGAGGCCTTCAAAATATGGGGTATAGACGTGACGGGCAAGAAATCGGGATATGCACCCGAACTCACCAAACTTCTTCCGGGCGACGTAAGAGACATCGACGTTTCCGAAGTGTTTTCCGATGTCGTGCTTGAGTCGGCTCCCACCGAAATCAGATTCCATGTGCTCGGTTACCGCCCGGAATACGGCAGCGACCTATCCCTTAATATCCAATCGTTTGCGGATTCTTCCACCTCTACTATAAAGCTTGACGAGAAGGGTGATGCTTCCCTGACGGCCACTCTCTACGGACCGACGAAAATTTATGCTTCGATCGACGGCACCGTGGCGCAACTGATGAACGGCATCCTTGTCGCTCCCGGTGTGGCTACAGATATCTATATCGACCCGGCATATTCGAGCGATGTGGTTATAGCGAAGCGTCCCGGCATGAAGGTGAACGAATCCCCCCGTGTGTTTGACAACGGCAAGTATGCCGCGCTCAACCGTGTTGTGGGTCATACAGGAAAACTGATTGCGGAAGGGAAAGACCTCTCTTGGAAAGCCACCCCTGACGAGGTTATAACAAATATCCTCGATGTGCATAAGGCTTCGCTCGATTCGCTAAAAACAAAAGACTTTTCGGAAGGGGCGAGGGCATATTGCAAAACCATAATAGACGGCAATGCACTCATGTCGGCGGCTGACGCCGTGAGCGGCCTATGCTATAAATATTACATAGAAAAAGGGTCGGCTGAAGGGATGAACGATTCAATCAACATGAATTATACTCCCGAACTTTATGCAAAAGTCCTGAATGCAGTCGATAAGGACAATACTCGGCTCTTGGCCTATCCGGGTCTCGGAATCATGCTCCGGGGTTGGGATGCGGACCTCAAAGACGGTTTGATGAAAGATATCGTTACTTATGTAGGACTTTATGAAAAAGCAAAGAGCGGAACGCTCGCCGATGCCGACCTCACGGTGCTCGCCAACGCTTCCAGTCCGTTCTTCGCAAATGCCTTGAAAGCCCGCAATAATGAAACCAAGGAAATTGAGGCGCGCCTTAAGGAAAAGCTTGCATCGTTGCCCGACGACGCTCCCGAAAAATATTTCCAAAACATAATCGACAAGTATAAAGGGAAAGTTGTGTTGGTTGACCTTTGGAACACTTGGTGCGGTCCTTGCCGTGCCGCCCTTAAGGAAAACGAACCTCTCAAGTCTTCCACGCTGACGGACCCCGACATCGTGTGGGTGTATATAGCTGACACAAGTTCCGACCTCGCGCAATACGAGAAAATGATACCCGGCATCAAAGGGGAGCATTACATGGCTTCCAAGGAGCAGAAAAAAGCCATCAACGACCGTTTCAATGTAGATGGAATCCCGTTCTATATTTTGGTTGACCGCGAAGGGAATGCGGTGCGTCATCCGGACTATCGCAACCACGACCTGATGGTGGAAGGGATAAAAGCAGCCCTGGCCAAATAAAGTTGAAAATATAAATTCGTTTCATGTTTTTTGTGCGCTTCGCCTCTTCCGGGGGGCGGGGCGCTTTTTCGTCATGCAGGAAGCGGGCTTGCCGTTGGCGAGAGCCACAAAATGGAATCCGGCAACCTTCCTTTACGGAGGGCTGCCGGATTTCAATTAATTATAGCACACGTGTCCTTAATTATTATTTCTTCTTTTCAATGCCGAGCATTTCGCGGCGCCCTTCGGCAATCTGTTCGCGCCCTTCTTTGATTTCCTTTATTCCCTTATGCACCTTGCAGAGTTTCTTGAGAATCCCTGCCGAAAGGACTATGGCTGCGGCACCCATTACCACATGAACGAAATGGGGGATGAGGTGGGGGAGTTCTTCCTCGAAATTGTACTTTTTCATAATCTGTATAATTTAAGATATATAGTTTGTGTTTGTCGCTCACGTTGCGGATTGTATGCAAAAGGATACTCTCTGATTTATTACAATAAAGCCGACGGAAAGGTTCATCCCCACGCCTCAAATAAGTGGGGCATGCGTCGGTATGGCTGCTTTCATGATTCAAATATCAACGGAATTGATACGATTAGTAATAATTGACTCCTTCGGGGTTTTGTGATGAATGGCAGCCCGTTAAGGTTATTTATTTTTTCTGATTCGAAAAGCGATGTAATTGATACGTTTGTAAAGGTCTGTTCAGGCTTATTTACTTACTTTTGCATAGTGGTTGTGTAAAAGAATTGTCAGATTGATAATACTCCATAATATATATAATATTTTAACCTATGGCAAAAATGATTTATATTGCGGCAAGTTTGTTTGTTGCCTTGTCCGCACCTTCGGCAGCGGCTCTCGCTTCCGGAGGGCAAACGGTGGCGAGTCCTGACGGAAAGACCGTCCTGACTGTATCCGACCTTAACGGCACACCAACCTATAGCGTCGCCTACGAGGGCGTGACGATGATTGAAAACTCTCCTCTTGGAATGGTGACCAATATCGGGGATTTCACCAAAGGGCTTTCCATTACGTCTTCCACTCCTGTCAAGCAGGTGGCAGATGACTATTCTCTCCCTAATATCAAGAAAAGCCGGGTGAACTACCGTGCCAACCGTGGAGTGTTCACGTTTGGAAAAGATGGCAAGAACGTTTTCGACTATATAGTGGAAGTAAGCGACAACAACGTAGCGTTCCGTTATCTTCTGCACTCGCAGGGAGATACGCGTTGTTGCGTCGTGGAGTCGGAAGCCACGGGCTTTGCCATGCCTGCCGGCACCACTACATTCTTATGTCCGCAGAGCCTTCCGATGGGGGGCTTCGCGAGGACGGCACCGAGTTATGAAACAAGCTATACACTCGACGACACTACGGGTAAAAACGGGTGGGGAGCCGGCTATTCTTTCCCTTGTCTGTTTCGCAACGGCGACAATGGTTGGATGTTGATTTCTGAAACCGGAATCGCGGGAGACTATTGCGCTTCTCATCTTGTCGGAAACACCGACGGTTCTTATACCATTGCTTACCCGCAACAGGGGGAAATGAACGGCTTCGGTTCTGCATCCGCAGCGATTTCGCTTCCCGGTTATACACCGTGGAGGACCATTACCGTTGGCTCCGATTTAAAACCGATTATGGAGACCACCATTCCCTTCGATGTGGTGCGCCCGCTTTATAATGCGTCGCGTAAGTATGAATATGGGAAAGGATCATGGAGCTGGATTATGAAAATGGATCCGAGCTGCAATTTCGACGAGCAGAAGCGTTATATCGATTTTTCCTCCGACATGGGATATTCCAGTGTGCTTGTCGATGCGTTGTGGGATACCCAAATCGGATATGACGGGATAGAGAAACTGGCGGAATACGGCAAAAGGAAGGGGGTTGACCTTTTCCTATGGTATAACTCCAACGGCAGTTGGAACGACGCCCCGCAGGGTCCGCGCGGCATTATGAACGACATCGTGAAGCGTCGCAAAGACATGGCGTGGATGAAAAAAAATGGAATCAAGGGTATCAAGGTAGATTTCTTCGGGGGCGACAAACAGGAGATGATGCGTCTCTATCATGACATACTTGCGGATGCCAACGACTATGGACTTCTTGTCATTTTCCATGGGTGTACGCTGCCGCGCGGATGGGACAGGATGTATCCTAATTTCGTGGCTTCGGAGGCGGTGCTCGCAAGCGAGAACCTTCATTTTTCGCAAGGCAGCTGCGACGCTGAGGCGATGAACGCAACTATCCATCCTTTTATACGCAACACTGTGGGGGGTATGGATTTCGGCGGAAGCGCACTGAATAAATATTACAATGCCGGCAACGAGCCGAAGGGGTCGAAAAGGAAGACTTCGGATGTGTTTGCCCTTGCAGCCGCCGTGCTTTTCCAGAGTCCCGTGCAGCACTTCGCCCTCGCCCCAAATAACCTTCAGGACGCCCCTTCCTGGGCAATCGGTTTTATGAAGAATGTGCCGACTGTATGGGACGAAACACGCTTCATCGACGGCTATCCCGGCAAGTATGTCGTTATGGCGAGAAGGAAAGGTTATGATTGGTATGTCTGCGGTGTAAATGCCGGTCCGAAAGCCGTGGATGTGGCGTTCTCACTTCCCGAAGGTATGACGGGAAAGAACTTGTCGCTCTATTCCGACGATGCTGCGTTGAACGGAAGCGTGAAGGATTTCAAGGCTGTAAAAGGTGGCAACGCAAAGGTAAGCATCCCTTCGAACGGCGGATTCGTAATCGCTGCGAAGCCTGCAAAACCTAACCGTCCTATCATACAGACAAGCTATACGGCTGACCCTGCGCCTATGGTGCATGACGGCACCATTTATCTTTACACCTCTCATGACGAGGACGATGCCGACGGATTTAAGATGTATGACTGGCTGTTATACACCTCGACCGATATGGTCAACTGGACTGCCCACGGGGCTGTGGCTTCCCTTAAAGATTTCAAATGGAACAAGCGTGAAAACGGTGCGTGGGCCATCCAGGTGGTGGAACGCAATGGAAAATTCTATATGTATTGTCCGATTCATGGCAACGGCATAGGTGTGTTGGTTGCAGATTCCCCCTACGGGCCATTTGTCGATCCTATCGGCAAGCCTCTTGTATGGCAGAAGGAGCACTGGAACGATATCGATCCCACGGTGCTTGTGGATGACGACGGCCAGGCATATCTTTATTGGGGTAATCCCCATCTTTATGGAGTGAAGCTTAACGACGATATGGTGTCGTATTCCGGCGACATAATCACTTATCCTCATATTCAGGATTATCAGGAGGGGCCTTGGCTGTCGAAGCACGACGGGCGTTATTATATGTCGTTCGCATCCACCTGTTGTCCGGAAGGCATAGGGTATGCAATGAGTGATTCCGCTTCCGGCCCGTGGGAATACAAAGGCCATATAATGGACCATACGCCAAGGACACGTGGCAACCATCCGGGTCTGATAGATTACAAGGGCAAAAGCTATGTGTTCGGACACAGTTATGATGTTTTACGCAGAGAGACTCCTGACCATCACGAACGTCGCAACGTGGAGGCTGCCGAGATGTGGTATAATGCCGATGGCACGATTCAGGAGGTGCCGTATTTCAGGGATGCAACGTTGTCGCAAATAGAGGCTCTTAATCCTTTCAAGAGGGTTGAGGCGGAAACCATGGCATGGGGCTACGGACTCAAAACGCTTCCGGCCCCCGATAACGGTCCTGCAACTGCAAACAATATGGTAGTGGCTGGCATCGACCCCGGTGAATATATAGAGATTTCGGGCGTGGATTTCAAGAAAGGGGCCGGAGAGTTTACCGTTATGGCTTCTGCTATGGAAAAGGGGGGAACCATTGAAATCCGCCTTGATTCACCTTCAGGGAAAAAGATAGGAGAGTTGAAAATTGTGCCTACAGGAGGCATTGATTCTTACAGAACTTTTAAGACGCGACTTGAAAAGGTGGCGGGTGTTCACGACCTTTTCCTGTGTTTCGAAGGGGAAGGGAAAGACCTCTTCAGGCTTGACTGGTGGAAGATGAAATAATCTTTACCCCGGCGTTTCGACCGGATATAATAAAAACTTTAGAAGGTGTATCGGTTTTGATACGCCTTCTTTTTTTGATACGCTTTCTTTTTATAGAGAGATGGTCGGGGTGGAGGGGAGGCTTGTCCAGGAGAATAATGGCAGGAGTCCGTGTGCGCTAATCGGGAAAGGCTCCGGAAAGATGCCTGCGATGTAGGCGAGCATGCCGATGAGGTGTTGGGGTGTATATTCTTCGCGTAGCATTTCCATGCTCAGCGAACTGTCGCGTTTTGACAGCCTTACGCCCGATTCGTTGCAGATAAGGGGGATGTGGGCGAATTGGGGAGGTGTAAGTCCAAGGAGACGGTAAAGATAAATCTGTTGTGCCGAAGAGAGCAAGAGGTCGCTCCCTCGCACCACTTCCGTCACTCCCATTAGCGCGTCATCCACCACCACGGCGAGCTGATATGCCCATGCGCCGTCGGCGCGGCGGAGCACGAAATCTCCGCAATGCGACGCGAGATTCACCGTCTGTGGCCCGTAAAGACGGTCGGTGAACGATATCTCTTCATCGGGCACGAAAAGCCTTGTGGCGCGCTCTTTTCTTGTTGTGTCGGATATGGCTGCGGAAGTATTGCCGGCTTTCCCCGAAAGCGATGCCGGGCGGCATGTGCCTGCATACACTATCCTCCCGTCGCTTTCATGAGGGGCTTGGGTTGCCATTACGTCGGCACGTGTGCAGTAGCAAGGATAGGTCAGGCCTGTCTCGTTCAGTTTGCGCAAGGCTTCTTCATAGAAACTGCCGCGCAGGCTTTGGCGGTATGGGCCGTGGCTCCCTGTGTCGTCAACGCCCCCTTCGTCCCAATCGAGCCCGAGCCATTTCAGGTCGTCTTCAATCTGTCTGGCATATTCTATGCGTGAGCGCTGCGGGTCGAGGTCTTCGATTCGCAGAATCCATCGTCCCCCTTCCTTACGGGCGGAGAGCCATGAAACGAGTGCGGCGAAAATATTGCCGAGATGCATCCTCCCTGTCGGGGAAGGTGCGAAACGTCCGGTTGCCGGTTTTTCTGTTTCCATTGTTGCAAAATTAACAATTAGCTTGAATTTATGCAACCGGCTCCTTCCCCAATCCTTATTGTCGTGCGTGTTGAGAGGGGTTGTGAGGGCGGAAAAAGAGCTTTTGAGAAATTAAAAAATCGTATAATTGGTGGCGACGGCTTTGTTTTTTCGATTCTCGAACGCCTTATTTGAGGACATGTCTTAATTAATATATTGGTATAGAGTAATATATAAATATTATTAACAATTCGATATTTTTTGTCAGAAAAAATGCCGAATTGATGTTTGCCATATTGCAGAATTTCATTATTGGGATTGAGTGTTGATTTTTCTGAATTTTTCAGTAGAAAGGTTGTGAGTGTCGCTTTTTTTTGTATTTTTGCAAAATATAATTCTAATGTATTTTTAATCCGGAAAGGTAGGCTAATGTGCGCGGCTTTCCGGTTTTTGTGATAAAACAGATATCTGATGATAGAATTTCAGACCAAGGATGTTGAGATGCCTTCGTTCGATTTCTCCAAGGTGGAAAGATGGCTTGGGGAGGTGGCGGCATCTCACGGGAGAAGAATAGGGAATGTGAATTACCTTTTCTGCGACGACAAGGAGATTCTCCGGGTGAACCGTGAATTTTTAGGACACGATTATTTCACCGACATAATAACGTTCGACTATTCCTACCGCGATAGGGTAGGAGGGGATATATTCATTTCTCTCGACACTGTGGCAAGCAATGCCGATGAACTTGGCGAAATGAGGGAAAGGGAGCTTCTTCGGGTCATCGCCCACGGTGTGCTTCATCTCTGCGGCATCGACGACAAGGGACCCGGCGAACGTGAAATTATGGAGGCCGCCGAAAATGCGGCGCTTTCACTTTGGGATAATATTTGAAAATACGCTTGCAGATGAAATTCAGTTACGATGTAATCGTGATAGGCGCCGGACATGCGGGATGTGAGGCGGCCGTGGCAGCCGCCCGGCTTGGTGCATCCACATTGCTAATAACGGCAGATTTGAACAAGGTGGCGCAGATGTCGTGCAACCCTGCTGTCGGTGGCATTGCAAAAGGTCAGATTGTCAGGGAAATAGATGCTCTTGGCGGCATGATGGGTATAATTGCCGATACGACTGCCATACAGTTCAGGATGCTCAACCGTTCGAAGGGTCCGGCAGTATGGTCGCCGAGGGTGCAGTCTGACCGCAGCAAATATATCGATGCCTGGAGAAAGGTGCTGGAGAATACCCCCGGCCTTCAGCTTTTCCAGGACATGGCAACGGGATTTGAATTTGAAAACCGAGGCGACGGTTTGTCGGTTTATGCGGTGGTTACGGCCCTCGGTTTCCGTTTCGAGACAAAAAAAGTGGTCTTGACCGCAGGCACTTTCCTTAACGGATTGATGCATTTCGGAGCCACCCAAATCGCCGGCGGACGCGTTTCGGAACCGGCATCCACCGGCATTACGGAACAGCTTGCCGCGCTCGGTTTCCGTGCGTTGAGAATGAAGACAGGCACTCCCGCAAGGGTCGATTCGCGGTCGATAGATTTCTCTTTGGCGGAGCGTCAGGATGGCGACGATATTGTTTCGGCAGTGGCTTCCTCCGATGGAAAATGTGAAGCGGAGGTGACTCTTGTGTCGCGCGATTTTCATAAGTTCTCATTCCTTCCTGGAGTGGGACGCACGCTACGTCCGCGCAGTTGCTACGTGGTTCACACTAATCCTGAAGTGCACAAAATCCTTAACGACAACCTTGAGTTTTCCCCCCTTTACAACGGCCAGATCAAGAGCATCGGGCCCCGCTATTGTCCGAGCATCGAGACAAAGATTGTCACCTTCTCCGATAAGGAAAGCCATCAGTTGTTTCTTGAGCCGGAAGGGGAATCTACCACCGAATATTATATAAACGGTTTTTCAAGTTCGTTGCCTTGGAAAGTGCAGCTTGATGCGTTAAGCTGTGTGCCTGCGTTGGAAAACGTGCATTTCTACCGTCCGGGCTACGCGATAGAATACGATTATTTCGACCCTATCCAACTTACCCATGACCTTCAGACGAAGCTTGTGAAGGGGCTTTATTTCGCCGGACAGGTCAACGGTACCACCGGATATGAGGAAGCTGCCGCACAGGGGCTGATGGCAGGTGTGAATGCCGCCCTCGGCGTGAAGGGAAGGGAGCCTATTGTGCTCGGTCGTGACCAGGCGTATATAGGCGTGCTTATCGACGATCTGGTCACCAAAGGTGTCGATGAACCCTACCGTATGTTCACTTCGCGAGCCGAATACAGGATTCTGCTTCGTCAGGACGATGCCGACATGCGTCTCACCCCGCTTGGCGCGGAAATAGGTCTTGCGTCTAAGGAGCGTTTCGACGCCATGGTCAGCAAGCGTGAATATCGCGACTCACTGATTGAATGGTGCAGGGGGTTCACCGTGAAAATGGGCGATAAGATTAACGCGTGGCTTCAGGCAGCCGGCACGTCTCCATTAACTGCTTCTATAAAGCTATATGAGTTGCTAAAGCGTCCCCAGTTGAATTTCGGCAATCTTTCGGGTGTCGTCTCACGATTGCGCAAGAGGCTCGAAGAGATTCCCGAGGAGAGACGTGCGGAGATTGTTGAGGCCGCCGAGATCCTTATCAAATACGGGGGATACATCGAAAGGGAAAATGAACTCGCGGAGAAGTCGCGCCGTCTCGAATATGTGAAGCTTCCTGCAGACATGGATTTCCTTTCCATCCAGTCGCTCTCGACGGAAGCAAGACAGAAACTCGATGCCATCCGTCCGGCCACTATAGGTCAGGCATCCCGCATTCCCGGGGTTTCGCCTGCCGATGTCAACATACTTTTGGTGCTCCTCCATAGATAGTGGGCAGACCGATGCGGAAATGGAATGTCGGTTTGAAAAACTTTCCTCTTGAGAACAATTCGGGTTTGCAAAATCCGTTTTATAAGTAGAGAAATATAAACAAGATAGAATTGAATTGTTCCACGTGGAACAATCGAAATGGAATTATAAGACACATGGAACTTGAACAACTGAAATCTTTGATTCGCGATGTGCCCGATTTCCCTACGAAGGGCATCATTTTCCGTGATCTCACGACTATGTTGAAGAATGGGGCGGCTCTCCAGGTGATGAGCAAAGCTCTTGCCGACCTATATAAGGACAAGGGAATAACCAAGGTCGTGGGCATAGAATCGCGCGGTTTCATCGGGGGAAGCATCCTTGCATACGAACTCGGATGCGGATTCGTGCCTGCGAGGAAACCGGGCAAGCTCCCCTCGGTTACGATTAAGAAAGCATACGCCAAGGAATACGGGGTCGATACAATCGAATTGCACAGCGATGCCATCGGACCTGACGACGTGGTGGTGCTTCACGACGACCTGCTCGCCACGGGAGGCACCATGAAAGCATGCTACGAACTCGTGAAAAGCATGAACCCGAAGAAAATTTATTTCAATTTTATAGTTGAGCTGACAGCATTGAAGGGTAGGGATGTCCTGCCGTCTGATTGTGAAGTTACGACTTTATTGAAATACTGATTCACGTTTTCATCGGGATTTTTCGATGCATGAAGAGAGGCGCGGCTGTAATCGGTCTGCGCCTCTCTCCGATTTAAGAACGGATTCCTCCGCGCAGTTAGATGCCGGTTTGCCGGCTGGATTTTATAGAATATGGAACAAGACACTCAATCGCTGACCCCCGACGCACTTGCGCCGCTCCATCTTCCCCGCACCGGGGAGGCAGCCCTTGTCGCCCGTACGGAAGAGGTGAACGCCGCTATCGACAATCTCCTTGCCGATGCCGGGAGAAACATCGATGAAACCGGGAAATTCAATATAGAGATCGTGCCTGACCGTACCCGCGACGACATATTCAACAATCGCCCCGGGCAACATCTGAGGGAAAAAATACTTAATCTCCCGGAGGCCCCGGGGGTGTATATGTATATCGACAAAAACGGGAAGGTGATATACGTCGGGAAGGCGAAACGGCTTAAGAGGAGGGTGTCGTCGTATTTCAACCGGCGCCACGATTCCACAAGGACGAACCTTCTCGTAAGAAACATCGTGGATATGCGCTTTATCGTGGTGGGTACGGAAGAGGATGCGTTGCATCTTGAAAACGCCATGATAAAGGCATACCAGCCGCACTACAACGTGCTCTTGAAGGACGACAAGTCTTACCCCTGGATTGTGGTTACGAAGGAACTTTATCCACGCGTGTTTATGACCCGGGAGAAGGATATCGACGGGAAATATTACGGCCCTTACAGCAACCCTCAGAGCGCAAAGGTGGTGCTCCAGCTCATTCGCGACATATATCCGTTGAGAAGTTGCAAACATCCTCTCGATGAAAAGGGGATTGCCAGAGGGAAGTTCAGGTTGTGTCTCGACTATCATATCAAGAAGTGCGGGGGTGCCTGCCGGGGATTGGTTTCGCCCGATGAATACGGGAAATTTGTGAGCCAAGTGAGGCAAATACTCAACGGGGAGACCATAGTGCTTGAGAAGTATCTGAAAGACGAAATGTCACGCCTCAGCGAGGAATGGAAATTCGAAGAGGCGCAGGCGGTGAAGGAGAAATATGAAATCATCCGGCGCTACAACGCCAAGTCGGTGGTCGGAATGACCGACATCGACGACATCGACATGTTTGCCTACGATGAATCGGGCGATTCCGCCTACGTAAATTTCATGCATCTCCATCATGGTGCCGTTGTGCAGAGTCTAAATATGGAATTCCGCCGCAGGCTGGCGGAAACGCCGGCGGAGATTCTCTCCATGGCTATAGTGGAGATAGGGCGCAGGTTCGATAAGAAGTTTACTTCTGTCGTAGTGCCGTTCCTGCCTGACGTGGAATTCGAAGGGATTACGTTTATGGTGCCGAAGCGTGGCGATAAGAAGAAGGTGCTCGATGTGGGTATGAAGAACGTTAGGCAGTATATGGCGGATAAGGAGAAGATGGCGGAGAAACTTGACCCCGAGAGAGGGGTGGAGAAGCTGATGGAGCAGATGAAAAGTGATTTCCGGCTTAACGTGCAGCCTCGCCATATAGAGTGTTTCGACAACTCCAACATACAAGGCACGAATCCTGTGGCGAGTTGCGTCGTGTTTCGCGACGGCAAACCGTCGCGCCGTGACTACCGCCATTTCTGCATAAAGACAGTGTTGGGGGCGGATGATTTCGCCTCGATGAAGGAGGTGCTCCACAGACACTATTCGCGGATGATTGCCGAAGGGGAGCCGTTGCCGCAGCTGGTGGTGGTCGATGGCGGCAAAGGGCAGCTTAGTGCGGCCGTAGAGGCGTTCGATGAAATGGGAATCCGCGGCGAGGTCGCGCTTGTGGGCATAGCCAAACGCCTTGAGGAAATCTATTTCCCGGGCGACACTCTGCCGCTCTATGTCGACAAGAAGAGCCGGAGCCTGCAGGTGGTGCAGCATCTGCGCGACGAGGCCCACAGGTTCGGAATCACCCATCACCGCTTGCGCCGTTCGAAAGGGCAGGTGAAGAGCGAACTTGACTCAATAAAAGGAATCGGGGAGGTGACTGCCGGCACGCTTATGAAGGAATTCAAAAGCGTGAAGCGCGTGAGGGAGGCTTCGCTGGCCGATCTTGCCGCAGTGGTCGGAGCGGCAAAGGGTAAGGTGGTCTATGACCACTTTCATCCCGATTCTCCGGAAAATGAAAAAATAAAATGATTGGTGATGCCGAAAACGCCTTTCCGTGCGTTATCATAGTATAGGCGTGTGGATGTCCGGGTAACGGGCTTATGCGCGCGACATCGGGCAACGAAAAGAAAAATATCTGATATGAAGAATAAGGACAAGACGGGAGCTTCCGCTCCCCGCATTAAAAAAAATCAACTTCAGGACAGGGTTATGAGATTCCTGGAGAAGGAAAACAGGCAGTCGTTCAACTATAAACAGATTGCCTTTGCGGTGGGCGCCACCCATCCTGCCAACCGTATGGATATTATCAACCTCCTTGAAGAGCTGGCTGCCGCCGAACTCATCCAGGAGGTCAGCCTCGGCAAATATAAGGCGATTTCCAACCGTGGCACCGAAACAGTCGGTATCTTCGTGCGCCGCAGCAACGGTCGCAACGGAGTGGCTATCGACGACGAAGTCATCCTTGTGGCGGAGCGCAACTCCTTGCATGCCCTCAACGGCGACAAGGTGAAGGTGGAGATCTCCGCGCAGCGCAAAGGCCAGGAGCCGGAGGCGAAGGTTATAGAAATCCTTGAGCCGAAAGACCAGGTTTTCATCGGCACTCTCCAGGTGGAAAAGAATTATGCTTCCCTCGTCACCGATTCCAAATTCCTTGCCGCAGACATCATCATTCCACGTTCCAAACTCAAGGGTGGCAAGTCGGGCGACAAGGCTATAGCGCGTATCACGCAATGGCGCGACGAGGAGATGAATCCACGTGGCGAAGTTGTGGATGTGCTCGGCAAGAAAGGGGAGAACACCGCAGAGATGCATGCCATACTCGCAGAATTCGGACTCCCTTATAAGTATCCTGAAAACGTGGAGAAGGCTGCCCTTAAAATCGAGGCGGGCATCACTCCGGAGGAGGTGTCGAAGCGTGAGGATTTCCGTGGCGTGACCACGTTCACCATCGACCCCCGCGACGCCAAGGACTTCGACGACGCCCTTTCCATCCGCCAGCTTGCCAACGGCAACTGGGAGGTGGGTGTGCATATAGCCGACGTCACCCATTACGTCACTCCGAATTCCGTTATCGACCGCGAGGCACAGCAGCGCGCCACGAGCGTATATCTCGTTGACCGCACCATCCCCATGCTTCCGGAGCACCTTTCAAACGGAATCTGCTCCCTGCGACCCGATGAAGAGAAACTCACTTTCTCCGCAATCTTCGAACTCGACCGCAGCGCGAATGTAGTCAACCACCGCATCGGGCGCACGGTCATTAAGTCGAACCGCCGGTTCACCTACGAGGAGGCGCAAGACATCATAGAGACCGGGAAAGGCGATTACTCAAAAGAAGTGCTTGCCCTCAACTCGCTTGCCCAAAACCTTCGCCGCCGCCGTTATGACAACGGCGCCCTCGAATTCGACCGTGCCGAGGTGCATTTCGAGATTGACAAAGACGGCCATCCGATAGGCGTATATTTCAAAGAATCGAAAGAGGCGCATCAGCTTGTAGAGGAATTCATGCTCCTCGCCAACCTCACTGTGGCGGAAAGCGTAGGGAAGGTGCCGAAGGGTAAGAAGGCGAAGTCGTTCGTCTATCGGGTGCATGATAACCCGGACCCCGAAAAGATTACCAACTTCTCGCAGATTGCCCTGAGGTTCGGCCACAGGGTGAAGACCGAGGGTAGCGCCAAAGAAGTCAACAAAAGCCTTAACCGTCTGCTGAAAGACGTGAAAGGGAAAGGGGAGGAAAACATGCTTGCCATGCTTGCCATCAGGAGTATGGCGAAGGCTGTCTATACCACCGAAAATGTGGGTCACTACGGACTCGCACTGCCTTTCTATACCCACTTTACGTCGCCCATCCGCCGCTATCCCGACATGATGGTGCATCGACTTCTTGCCAAGTATGCCGACGGCGCACGCAGTGCCGATAGGCTAAAGATCGAAGACCAGTGCAGGCATTCCTCGGATATGGAGCAGCTTGCCGCCAACGCCGAACGGGCATCGATCCGCTACAAGCAGGTGGAATATATGCAAGACCGTCTCGGACAAATCTACGAAGGGGTGATTTCAGGCGTCACCGAATGGGGCTTCTATGTGGAGCTTAACGAGAACCGATGCGAGGGGCTTGTGCCTGTGCGCGACCTTGCCGACGACTATTACGACTACGACGAAAAGAACTATTGTCTGACGGGAAGGAAATTCCACCATCAATACACCCTTGGCGACATCGTCAAGGTGCAGGTGGCCCGTGCCGACCTCGAACGCAAGCAGCTTGATTTCGCCCTCATCAACGACGAGGGCAACCCCAACAAGCCTGTCGATTCGCAGAAGGGGAGCAAGAACCCGAGGCATAATCCGAAAGACAAAAAGAAAACGCGCACCCGCGGCGGCAACGTCCGTCGCAAGGGCACCAAATGATAACCGAAAGAATACGCAAACAAACAAACTAAATACTTTCTGATGAACTATAGAAACCTTGCAGCCATGATCGGAGGCATCGCCATCCTTTCACAAGGGGGCGCAGCATTCGCCGGCGATGACGTGATTGTGGCTACCGACGCCTACACCTGGAAAGGCGACACCCTTTACCAGGACGAGTTCAAGGCTTGGGCGGTCAGCCCGGATGAAATCCGGAGCACATATAAAGGGCGTCCGGGATATTTCATGCCCATTGAGCAGACATGGAAAAGGAAAAACGACATTTCGGCATATCCCCGCTTATCGGGGGGCAACCCGCTTATGGAGGCTGTCTATAACATGGGGTTGGACGAGATGGTGAATGCCGTCGAGCCCGACACCACCCTGCGCACCGGCAGAGAGTGGGCCGGGGTGTGGACCCGCGACGTAAGCTATTCCATCATACTTTCCATGGCTGCCCTGCAACCCGAGGCGTCGATGATTTCCCTTCTCAAGAAAATCAACAAGGAGGGGCAGATTATTCAGGACACCGGCTCGGGAGGGGCATGGCCCATCTCCACCGACCGAATGGTATGGACGCTCGCGGCGTGGGAAATCTATAAGGTCACAGGCGACAAGAAATGGCTCGAAAAGGTATATCCCGTCGTTGTCAATTCCCTTGCCAAGGATGCCGAAACCGTAATGAGCGAAAACGGACTCGTGAAGGGAGAGACATCGTTTATCGACTGGCGCGAACAGAGCTATCCGAGATGGATGCAGACCGCCGACATCTCGCAGAGCGAGGCTATGGGCACCAACGTGATGTATGCCGCCGCCCTTGAGGCCGCTTCCGAAATGGCTTCGGTGCTCGGCAAGAAGAAGGATGCTCTGAAATATAGTCTGGAGTCGAAGAATCTTGCCGCCGCCATCGACAAGACTTTCTGGATGCCCGACAAGGGGTATTACGGCATGTACACCTATGGACGCGACAACAAGATTCTCAACCCGCGTGCCGAAACCCTCGGCGAGGCCCTTTCGATTATTTATGACATAGCCCCCGCCGACCATCAGAAATCCATTTCGGAAAACAATCCACACACCAAGTATGGTCCCGCCATATTCTATCCGCAGATTGCCGACATGCCCAACTACCACAACAACGCGCTCTGGCCGTTCGTGGCTTCCTATTGGACGCTCGCGCAGGCTAAGGCAGGCAACGAGCAGGGTACCCTCGAAGGAATCGGCAGCGTGGTTCGCCCGGCGGCGCTTTTCGCCACCAACAAGGAAAATTTCAACCTCGACAACGGCGACATCTTCACAGAGCTCAATTCCTCCAACATGCTTTGGAGTCTTGCGGGTAATCTCGCCCTCACCAACAGAATCCTTTTCGGAATCCATTTCGAGAAGAACGGTCTCCGCATAGAACCTTTCGTGCCCAAGGCGTTTGCCGGAGAGCGTACGCTTTCCAATTTCCCGTATCGTGGCGCACGTCTCAACATCACGGTGTCGGGGTATGGCGACCGTGTGCATTCGCTGGTGGTCAACGGCAAATCGTACTATCCGGAGAAGGGGAAAGTGATTCCCGCGAAACTCCTGAAAGGCGACGTGGATATCCGTGTGGAGATGGATAACGAGCCTATCGAGCCGATGAAGGTTAACAACGTCGGAAACCGCAAGGCTCCGTTGACGCCGATCACATGGTTGAGCTTCGACGAAACCGTCAACGCCCCCGGCGTGCCTGTCAACAATCTTCTCCAATGGAATTCGATAGAATATATTGGCGAGTATATCGTGCTCCGCGACGGCAAGGAAGTGGCACGCACCCGGCAGACCTCTTATCCGGCCCTTCAGGAAGGGGAATGGCAGGTGATAGGTGTGGCGTCCGACGGCACCCAAAGTTTCGCATCTGAACCGCGAAGCAACCGCATGCGCAAGGTATGGGAGACCAACGGCGAGAAGAAAACGATGTCTTCGCCCGAAGTTTCTTATCAGCCCGCGTCGCCCGTCGAAGGGTATATGGGTGCCGGATTTGCTGAAACCGACAAAACGTCGTCGCCTGTCACCGTCACTTTCGAGACCAAGGAGCCGGGCATGCCGGCAGGGGAATACACTATCGCGTTCCGCTATGCCAACGGCAACGGCCCGGTCAATACTGAAAACAAGGCGGCCATCCGCAGCCTTTATATCGACGGCAAGGATGCCGGCACCATCGTGATGCCACAACGCGGTGTGGCTAACTGGAACGACTGGGGCATGACCAACAGCGTCCGCGTGTCGCTCGCTCCCGGCATACATGAAGCCAAAATAGTGTTCAATTCCGAAGACGGCAATATGAACCTCGACACCAACCACGCCATCATCGACAGCATGGTGATTGAAAAAGTGTCGGAATAACGCGCACGTACATTCAATGTAGGGACATGCCTCCGGCATGTTTGATTCGACGGCTTATTTGCGTCTCAAGCATTGCGAAGGAATGTCCCTATGTTATTGCGGGTGAATTAAGACATGACTTTGCAAGTGTTTGATTGATGGAATAATGCGAATATGTCCGATAAAGAAGAGAAATTTTTAAGTGTGAAAAAATGTAAAAATACACTGAAAAATTTTGTCAGTTCGGAAATAATATCTAATTTTGCAGCGGGTGAGTCCTTCACGACTTGCTCCCCGTAAATCCCCCAGGTCTTGACCGAAGCAAGGGTAGCGGGTTGAGCTGTGCGATGTTGGTCGCTCGCCCCTTTTTGCCTCTTTAGCTCAGTTGGCCAGAGCACGTGATTTGTAATCTCGGGGTCGTTGGTTCGAATCCGACAAGAGGCTCAAGAAATGCTGCTTGCAGCATAGCGTTGAATGTTTTTCATAATTTTGTTTTGGCGGCGTGTTTGTGAAAGCATGCCGTTTTTTGTTGTCTTTCTCCTTTGACTGCGTAAATATGCTGGTTCCTTCCGGAAACAGGGTCTTCCCCGTGGTTTCACGAGAATCCGATATTTGCAGGCGCATGTGGGGGACGGACGAAAAAATTGAAATCTCATGGCTGTAGTATATAATATCACTTTTGTAATCACGCATGACCGCAAGGCTCTTTTTTTGGAATGGCTGCGCGGCGAAGCCGTCGCGGCGTTGTTCGGAGAGGCCGGCGGTGCCGTGAATCCGAGAATACATACGGTGGTGGAAGCCGGAGGCGAGAAACCCGGGCCGGAGCATGGGCTTAGCATCGCCCTCCAGGCCGAATTCGAATCGGAAGAGGTGGCCCATCGTTGGAACGACGAAGTGCTTCCTTGGGTGCTTGCCGGTTTTAACAGAAAGTTCGGCCCGAATGCCCTTTTCTTCACCACGCTCCTTGAAGTAATCCCTCTTTGACAATGAATGGCATTGCAACTGAAGGCGCCGGGGTGTCGATGCGGGGCAACCTGGAGTATGACCGTATAATCATGGGCATAGACCCGGGCACCAACGTCATGGGCTATGGCGTGCTTGGCGTGAAAGGGAAACAGCCCTCAGTGATTATCATGGGGGTGATACAGTTGAGCAAGTTTGAGAGCCACTATATGCGTTTGAGCCGCATCTTCGAGCGTGTCACGGGTCTTGTGGAGCAGTATCTCCCCGACGAGGTGGCGATAGAGGCTCCTTTCTTCGGCAAGAACGTGCAGTCGATGCTCAAGCTTGGCAGGGCGCAAGGCGTGGCGATGGCGGCGGTGATTTCGCGCGATATACCCATCACCGAATATGCCCCGCTCTCGATAAAGCAAAGCGTAACCGGAAGCGGTTCGGCATCGAAGGAACAGGTGGCCAATATGCTTCGCCATATCCTTAAGATTCCGCAGGAGAACATGCCGAAACTACTCGACGCCACCGACGCACTTGCCGCCGCCCTCGCCCATTTCTACGAGACCGGCAAACCCAAAGTTGAGAAAGGCGCCAAATCCTGGGAGCAGTTCCTTCGTCAGAACCCAGACCGCATCGCCCCGCGCCGCAAATAAAAAATCACAATATATTGTGATTTTGGTTGCTTTTTCAAAAAATAAAAGGTAATTTTACGGAGAAATCACAATGCATTGTGATTTCTCCGTAAAATATGAACCGTAAGGATATTGGAAATATTATAAAGAGGCGGCGTAAGTCGCTTAATATCAGTCAGCAAATCTTGGCTGACCTGTCGGAGGTGGGCATAAATACATTGGTGGCTATAGAGCGAGGCACCGGAAATTATAAAATCGGCACTCTGTTGTCGGTTCTCGACACTTTGGGTCTTCAGGTAAAAATAACTTTAAAAGATTAGAAAATGAGAGCATGCGAAGTTTTCGTACACGGCAAGAAAGCCGGTATATTAAGGGAAACTGACAATCCTAAAGGATATGGGTTCAAATATGATTATAGTTATCTGCAGACCGCGGACAATCCTCCGGTATGTCTTGCTATGCCATTGACCACTGAAGAGTATTTTTCAAAAAATCTTTTCCCGTTTTTTTTCAATATGTTGTCTGAAGGAGAGAATCGTATCATTCAGTCCGCTTTACTTCATATTGATAAGGAAGACGATTTTGGAATACTTATGGCAACTGCGCAGGTGGATACCGTCGGAGCGGTAACGGTATGTCCGATTTAAAAGAGATGTATCTTTGCGATACTCGGCAGGTATCATATAAAGGTTTTGTAGAGTTTGGTCGTAGAATAGGATTGCCGGATAAAATTGTGTCTAATTTACTGCAACGATTCTCGAAGCCGGATGCAAAAGCCGATGAATATATAATACGCTCTTATTTATCGGAAGAGCTTAAGGAATTTTATCTAACAGGCTATCATCGTTAATTTATGATACGCTCTGAATAAATGTTATAGATGGAATTATGAGGTTTAATGACTCAGATATCTTCATACAATGCTACCGGCTACTGTCCATGAGTAAACACACCAAACCGAGTTAATCAAATACAGGAAAATGAAAAGCTTGAGTTGGAAAAGGTCCATTGGCCTAAAAGGCTAAACGACATGCGAGTAATGTCGAGAAAAATTCGTAACTTTGCGATGAATTATAGAAATATGCTAAAAAGGAATCTTAAAATAATCAGTCTCTTCTCCGGTGCAGGAGGGTTGGATATAGGCTTTGAAAAAGCCGGATTCAAAACTGTTGTCGCTGTTGAGATAGACCCTTCTTGCTGTGATACTTTAAGAGCTAATAGGCCTGATTGGGCCATAATTAATAAGAGTATCATAGAGGTAAGTGGTGAGGAAATTCTTGAAGCAGGAAATCTCAAGGTTGGTGAAGCCGCTTTGGTTATTGGAGGTCCTCCATGTCAAAGTTTCAGCCTTGCTGGTATGAGAAAGGGATTAGATGATGAACGTGGCAAACTGTTATTTGAGTTTGTACGAATTGTCAGAGAAACTCTCCCTAAAGGGTTTGTATTGGAGAATGTAAGGGGACTTACGAATTGGGACAAGGGCCGGGCAATGCATTTGCTCATTGAGGAATTATCTAAGCCAATTGAGTACGCAGGAGCTACATATCAATATGAAATTGCTTCACCCAAAGTGCTTGACGCTGTTAATTACGGTGCGCCACAGTTTAGAGAACGTTTAATTCTTGTTGGCAATCGAATTGGAAAGGAATATAGTTATCCTGAGCCAGATCAAGCTCCAAGAAAAACAGTTTGGGATGCAATAGGAAATTTACCTGACCCGGACCAACCTTCTGAAACTGCCAAACGAGTGGCGGGGTGTATAAAAGACAGAATAGAGAAGCATGGATACTAAAAAATTGACTAATCATGTCGTTACCGCGCATTCGCCTACGACAATAGAAAAAATTAAAAAAGTTCCTATTGGCGGCAAACTTGCCGATATAGAGCAAATATACGGCTCTACCTATCGAAGATTAGATCCAAATAAGCCATCGTTTACAGTGACGAGAAGTGGCTATAGGGATTTTATACACCCGTATGAGGATAGGATGTTGACTGTTAGAGAGCTTGCATGCCTTCAAACATTTCCTTTAGATTGGGAAATAAAGGGTGTAAGACTTGACTCATATAGTTCAATGCGTAAGACAACAATGACTCAATTTGGCCAGGTGGGAAATGCTGTTCCTCCGGTATTAGCTGAGGCTGTGGCAAAATCAATTATTAATCAATGGTTTAATGAAGAATAAATATGCCAAAAATACCAGAATCTGTTACTAAAGAACAGTATTTGCTCAAATCTACATTCTTTTACAATCGTTTGGACTCCGGGTATTTCAATCTTTTCATGAAAGTGAAGAAATTCGTAAATATAGAGGGTGCTACCTTAGATTGGGACAAGCGTCATGAATGGGGTATTACTGAAGAGGCGTGGAAAATAATCGAAGGGGCGAAAATTTCTCCTGCATTGATTTTCACACATCCAAAAGTCCTTAAGCTAAATCCCAACTTCTTAAAATTTTATCGTTCCGTTGCTCTTTTGCCTCAAAAGGGATTGAAGTCTTTCTCTAAGGTGTCAAGCGTGGATAACATTGAAGCTGGAAAAATTGATACAAATAGAATTAGTGCGTCCACAATCTCAAAACTGACGATTGCTCTCAATGAGGTTGCATCTGTGATTATTTCTCTCTCAAAGGGATTGAATGAGAAGAAGTTAGAAGGAATGATGTATGCAACGGCAGGCACTAATATAGATGGATCCTGGAGAAATCAGATTGGTGCTGAAGGGGAACGTGTAATCCGAACTATTATTCTTAATGGATTACTGGAGAATAATGAGGTTACGTCATTCATTGACAAATCGAATGATACGGTCGAAATACATTCTAAGGAAGCTGAGCCTCTTAAAAACGATATTGACTTGGTTAAAACTATCAATTGCATTAATGGCTATTCTGTACATTTTTCATCTGAGCCTGATGTCACAATGTACAATCCCGAAGGAGCTATCGTTGGAGTGATTGAGATAAAAGCGGGCTTAGATCCTGCAGGTGCATTAGAACGTTTAGGGGCAATGTTTAAATCGTTTGAGAATACATTAGCGGAATATCCTAATGCAGTAACCATATTGGTTGCTTCTTGCATTACTAATGAAGTCTCAAATAGGTTGAGTGCTTCAATGGTTGTACGGCAGACATTCATCACGACAAATATTACTTCAAACGATAGCGAAAAGAGAAAGTTCGTGAACCGCCTTAGAGTCATTATGGGTCTCGCAAGAAGAAGTCTATAATTGTCTGTTAATTCATACTCGTCTTATTTTATGGCAATTACGTGCTAAGATGCAAGGAAATTACAAAAGAAATGCGAAATTCGCCCATCTTTTGATTATTGTCTGAAGCCTCTGCTGCGGTTGTTGCTCATGTCCTAAAAGACTGAAGCTATATGGTCGAAAAGGCGGTCGAGTTCCTTGCGGATTTGGCAAATTGGGGGTTGTCAAGATATTGCTGGACGAATATCTTGATAGTCTCGGATTATTCTTTCGTGTCGGAAACAATGGCGAGCTACGCGGTGGAGTAGATCATTATCCTTAGATTCAAACCTCTTTATATTGTAGCTTGACGAACTTTTCAGAAGGAGATTCGTCTAAGGGAATTTTTATTGGATAGGAGTTGAAAACGGCCGGGATGAGTGGAAAAAGGAATGAAAAAAGGGGGTGAAGGGATTGTAATATCCATAATTTTTAGATAACTTTGCCAAAGAAGCCGTTTTCTCTTGTTGAAGTGGTTTAAAGGAAGTTGTGTGAGACAATTCCGGAGTCTTCGACAATATGGTTTTCCGGCATTCCGGGAAACCTTTGTAGTGACGGCAAGGTTGTTAATATAAAAAAGATTTAAAGTTATGGATAGATATCAGAAGGCGATAGCCGGCAGCCGCGTCATCACGGATGACGCCGTGGTGGCAGCGGAAGTGAAGAAAATTGTTGAAGAGGCAGGGAAATATGCGTCTCCGGAAGTATATCAATTCCTTTTCAGTTCCATCGACCTCACCACCCTGAGCACTGAAGACAGCCAGAACAGCGTTTCGGCGTTTACGCGCCGTGTGAACGATTTCGACAACGAATATCCGCAATACCGCAACGTGGCCGCCATCTGCGTTTACAGCAATTTTGCCGAAGTGGTAAAGACCAACCTTGACGTGACCGGGGTTGACATAGCCGTGGTGGCCGGAGGATTCCCTTCGAGCCAGACCTTTACCGCAGTGAAAGTGGCCGACGTGGCCCTCGCCGTGGCCGGGGGCGCAAACGAGGTTGACGTGGTGATGAACTTGGGTTATTTCCGCGATGAAAACTACGAGGACCTCTGCGATGAACTCATAGAACTTAAACATACTGCCAAAGACGCACGACTGAAAGTGATTCTTGAGACGGGTGCCCTCAAGACCGCCGAGGCCATACGCAACGCCTCCGTATTGGCGATGTGGAGCGACGCCGACTTTATCAAGACCTCTACAGGCAAGATTTATCCGGGCGCTTCGCTTGAGGCGGCTTACGTGATGTGCCAGTGCATCAAGGAATATCACGAACAGACGGGACGTAAGGTGGGTTTCAAGGCCGCAGGCGGCATCTGCACCACCGAAGACGCCCTCAAATATTATGCAATCGTGAAAGAGGTGCTGGGTGACGAATGGCTTTGTCAGGATCTTTTCAGAATTGGAGCGAGCAGCCTTGCCAACAACCTGCTCTCTTCGATGACAGGCACGGAGACGAAGTTCTTCTAATGCTCAATGCATGATGCTTAATGCATGATGCATAATTCTGCAATTCATGAAACGGTTTTTATTTACATTCCCGCTCGCCGTGTGTATGTTGGCGCAGGGATGGGCGGATTATAAAGAGGGTTACTATGACCTTCTTGACGGTAAACATCGCGAAGAGCTGAAGTCGGCGGCAAAAAAATGTGTCGCCGACCATCAGCGTCTCGATTATACCGACCTTCCGAATTACTGGAAGGTAACTGACGTATATCCCGAGACCTATAAAAACTTCAGGGATGAAGACTGCCTCCGGTGGTGGGATATGTATTCCGATGAGATTTATCTTATTTTCCCGGGACAGGCAGGTAAAACGGCATTTTCGATTTGTAAAATGCAGCGGGAACATGCCGTGCCTAAGTCGTGGTGGAAATCGAACGATGACGTGGAATATACCCCGGCTTATACCGATATGTGGAATCTTTATCCCGCCGACGGACCCGCCAATCAGGCCAAGAGCAATTATCCTCTCGGTGTGACGCAATCCACTTCCTTCGACAACGGTGTCAGCAAAATAGGTGTGCCTGTGGAGGGAATCGGGGGCGGTGCCGGAAAGGTGTTTGAACCTGCCGATGAATACAAAGGGGATTTTGCGAGGGCTTTCTTCTATATGGCTACCGTCTATGACGAACTTCCGTGGGTATCTTCCGGCACTACCGGACGATATAACATGTATGAACCCAATGCATGGCCTACTTTGAAGGAGTGGGCTGTGGAGATGCTTCTCGACTGGTCGCGGCGCGACCCTGTCAGCGACAAGGAAACGGCCCGCAACGATGCCGTGGAGACGCAACAGGGGAACCGCAACCCCTATATCGATTTCCCCGAACTTGCCGAGTTCGTATGGGGGAAACGTATGAGCCAGACTTTCTATCTGTCGGAACAGGGTTCGCTCGTGCCCACGCTCCCGGATGACTCCGGGGTGGATTACGTGTCGGGTGAATGCGAAAACTGGATCGGCACCGTAGATGGCGGTTTCAGTATAATATATAATCCGGGAGTGGCGAACCTGAGGGTTTATGACCTGTCGGGAAGGCTCGTGATGCATGTGCAGCAGGCACTTTCCGGCGATTCTTTCCGGCTTCCGCGCGGTATATTCCTGATTGTCTGCGACGGCGGGATGATGCCCGTAAAGATTGTAGTGAGATAAACCGCATCGGAAGTTTGCGAGGTGAAAAAGACATAATATTAAGAACTGACGAAATATATGAAGAAACTGATCATGCCGATGTTGCTGGCGGCCGTGGCTACCGGCGCCTCTGCCGTGGAGCCGATGTGGGTCCGCGATGTGAAACTGTCGCCCGACGGTTCCAAGGTGGCATTTGTGTATAAAGGCGCCATTTATTCGGTGCCTTCTTCCGGCGGCAACGCCGAGAAGCTTACCTCCGGCGAACATTATGACTGCACCCCTGTGTGGAGTCCTGACGGAAAGAAAATAGCGTTCTCTTCCGACCGCAACGGCGGTGCCGACATCTATGTTATGGAGGCAGACGGATCCAATCCGAAAAGGCTCACATGGAATTCCGCCGGCGAAACCCCGGAGGCGTTTACCCCCGACGGTTCCAAGGTGATATTTTCCGCCATGATTCAAGACCCGGCGTCGAGTGTGCTCGCCCCGGTGAGGGTAAACAGCGAACTATACACGGTGCCGGTGGAGGGAGGGCGTATTTCCCAGCTTATCGCCACGCCTGCGGCGAACGTAGAGACAGTTCCGGGCTCCGATATGCTCATATTTGAGGACGTAAAAGGGGTGGAAGACCAATGGCGGAAGCATCACACGTCGTCGGTGACACGCGACATATGGACGTGGTCGCCGGCTTCAGGTAAATTTACCAACCTCACGGCACGCGCTGGCGAGGACCGCGACCCGGCGCCCTCCGCCGACGGAAAGACCGTCTATTTCCTCAGTGAGAGAGACGGAGGGTCGTTCAACGTCTATTCCATGCCTATCGACGGGAAAGGTACGGCAAAGCAACTTACAGACTTTGCCACGCATCCTGTGCGCTTCCTCAGCGCCGGTGCCAACGGACTTCTCGCCTTCACCTACAACGGCGAGCTCTACACTATGAAGCCCGGGGCTAAAGCCGTGAAACTTCCTGTCAACGTCAAAGACACCGAAAGCGAGGGGGAAAGCACAATACGTTTCTCACGTGCCGACGAGTCTGCCGTTTCTCCCGACGGTTCGCAGGTGGCGTTTACCAACCGCGGAGAGGTGTTCGTAACCTCCGTGAAATACCCTTCTACGAAACAGATTACGCATACAGCCGCAGGCGAAGGACAGCTGACCTGGGGGAAGGACGGGCGCGACCTTTACTATACTTCGCGCCGTTCGGGACATCAGGAAATCTATCATGCCTCGATAGCCCGTAAGGACGACCCTAATTTCTCCAACGCCACGCTTATAAACGAAGAGCCCCTTTTCGCTTCCGACGGTGTGGAACGCAACAATCCGAAGGTGTCGCCCGACGGCAAGAAACTCGCGTTCGTGGAAAACCGCAATACACTCAAGGTGATGGATCTCGCCACTAAGAAAGTGACCACGTTGACCCAGACCCCTCCCAACAACTATCGCGGAGAAAGCTTCGGGATGATGTGGAGCCCCGACAGCCGTTGGCTGGCTATAGAAGTGATGGACCCCCTTCACGAGCCTTACAGCGACATAGCGATTATAAATGCCGGCGACGGTGAACTAATCCGCCTGACGCGTACCGGATATTTCGACGCCCAGCCCCGCTGGAGCGACGACGGCAAGGCCATCGTTTTTGCTTCTGAACGCTATGGCATGAGAAACCATGCGTCGTGGGGGTCGGAAAGCGATGTGATGATGGTGTTCCTCACTAAAGACGCATACGACCGCTACCGCCTTTCGGAGGAAGATTTCGCCCTCTTGAAAGAGGTGGAGAAGGAGCAGAAGAAAGCTGCTGCGGCGAAAGACGACAAAAAGGGCGACAAGAAAAAAGGTAAGAAAAGGAAAGAAGAAAAGCCGGAGGCCAAGGAAGACGAGAATGTCGTGAAGATTGACCGCGAGGGTATAGCCGACCGTATCGTGCGCCTCACCCCGAATTCTTCTGAACTCGCCGATTTCGTGCTCTCGAAAGACGGGGAGACCCTTTACTATCTGTCAGCTTTCGAAGGGGGTTACGACCTTTGGAAGAAAGACCTGCGCAAGGGCGACGTATCGCTTGCCAAGAAGCTTGATTCCGGTCGCGTGGAAATACAGACCGACAACGACGGCAACATATTCCTTGCCGGTTCGTCGGTGAAGAAGTTCGACCCCAAGAGCAAGGAACTCAAGAGCGTGAGCCTTTCGGGGAGCATGAAACTCGACCTTGCCAAGGAGCGTGAAGCAATGCTCGACTACGTGGAGACCGAAGCGAGGGAACGCTTCTATCTTCCGGAGATGCCGATAGATTGGAAAGCGTATGTTGACAACTACCGCCGTTTCCTTCCCCACATCAACCATAACCATGATTTCGCCGAGCTCCTCAGCGAACTTCTCGGCGAACTTAACGTGTCGCATTCGGGGGGTAGATATTATGGACCCGGTGCGGAAGATGCCACGGCTTCCTTAGGCCTTCTCTTCGACCTTTCGTATGCCGGCGACGGCCTGAAGGTAAGTGAGATCGTGGAGGGCGGACCGTTTGACCGCGCCACCACGCGTCTGAAGAAAGGAGACGTAATCACCGCAATAAACGGCGAACCTATCAAAGGGGGCGATGACTGGACAAGGTTGCTCAACAACACGACCAAAAAGAAAACCCTCGTAAGCATCGAGGGCAATAACGGTGGCGGCAAATGGGATGAGGTTGTGCTCCCTATTTCTTCCGGTGCTATGAACGAACTCCTCTACACCCGCTGGGTGAAAGGACGCGAGGCAGCTGTAGATTCGCTTTCGGGCGGACGTCTCGGATACGTGCATCTGCGTTCGATGGACGACGGCAGTTTCCGAAAGATATATGCAAAGCTGCTCGGTGAATACATGGGTAAGGAGGGTATCGTGATAGATACACGCTGGAACGGTGGCGGACGCCTCCACGAAGACATAGAAGTGCTCTTCAGCGGCGACAAATATCTCACGCAGGAGATACACGGACGCAAGTCTTCCGAGATGCCTTCGCGCCGCTGGAACAAGCCGAGCGTGATGGTGATAGGCGAAGCCAACTATAGCAACGCCCACGGCACACCTTGGGTCTATAAACACAAAAAAATGGGTAAACTTGTGGGTATGCCCGTGCCCGGGACGATGTCGAGTGTGAATTGGATCGACCTGCAAGACCCGTCGCTGCTTTTCGGCGTGCCGGTTGTGGCTTTCCGCACCAACGACGGCACCGTGCTTGAAAACACCCAGCTCGAACCGGATATAAAGGTGGCCAACGCTCCGGAAGACGTGGTGCGTGGCATCGACGCCCAGATTGAAGCAGCCGTGCGTTCGCTTCTCAACGATATCGATGGCAAATGACGGCGCACGGGATGGATATGGGAAGGATGCTGCTCCTTCTGGCGTTGCTGCTTGGCGGCGG
>CABRKI010000029.1 GCA_902471455.1 uncultured Porphyromonadaceae bacterium
TAATGTAAAACGCATATGCAGCCATACTGCCTCAGTGTGTTCGCTGAATAGTTACTGGGCAAAACGGAATATAATTTGTAAATTTGGGCTTTCATTAAGAGTAAATTCAATTCTTAGTGAAAGCCCTGAATTTTATAGGGTTTTAATAATTGACTTGCATTAATAAGGCAAAATTGCCGTTGATGCATTTGGAACGACTACAGAAAAACTAAATAAACATTAATCATTTTAACTTGACAGAAGATGAAAAAGATTTTTACCCTGCTTATGGCCTTGTGCTTCCTTGCGCCGGTCTATGCTCAGAACTATGACAAAGCCGTTGAGAAGGCCCAGAAGAAAGAGGTGAAGCAGAAAATGAAAGACTATAAGAAAGCCGGTTATGAGATTATGGGTAGCCGCACCATGGAAGTTGCTCTCACAAAGCATTATAGCAAGCTTAATGAGCTTGGCGACGACGGCATCGTGTTCGACGGTATTTCAAGCCGCACGAAATCGAAGAATATCGGCGAACAGATGGCGATCAACAACGCCACCATCAAGTATGCCCAGAAAGCCGGAAGCTCCGTGAAAGGACGCGTCGTCAGCGACGGTTTCGCCAACGGCGTTGACGCCGAAGGGGAATTCGACAAGTTCTATGCCGCTTACGAGCGTCTTGTGGAGCAGAAAGTGAAAAACGCCCTTGTGCCGAGCTATTCTATCTGCAAAACCAATCCCGACGGCACATACGAAATCCAGGCTTTCTTTATCGTTGACGAAAGCATCGCCCGTGTGGCCCGCAATGCCGCTTTGGAGGCAGCGCTTAAAGACACCAACCTCGCCCAAAAATATGCGGAGAAGGTGCGCGAATTTGCCAACGCAAAAGTTTCTGATTGAAAAACTGTGATGAATTGAGGGAACGGAGGTCATGGCAACATCTGCCGTGGCCTCCGCTCGTGGCAATTTCAACCCGCCGCAATCCCCTGTAACCTAACAAAAGAATACAAATGAAACCTAATATCAGAACGATTGCTCTCTCTCTCGCATTTGCAGGCGTCTTCGGAGGCGGCATTATGATGGGGCAGGATATGGAACCACAACCGGAAAACAATGCTGTGAAAACCGATTACCGGTTTAAGCAGCCGAATACTCCGGTAAAAATATCTCCCAATAACACTACGGTTTATACAATGTCTCCCGTCACCATTGCTACCATGCGCGGAGACGTGCTTTTCTCCACAAAGAAGAATCTCCTCTCGCTCAACGTGATTCCTTCGGGAGTGAATTTTGTGGTTATAGAGAAAGACAAAAAAGGGAGAAACACCGCCACCATGTTCAGCACCGCCGAAGCCGACAAGAAGCTGAATTCTTTTGACCATAAGAAATATGGCGAGCCTGCCGCGGCGGTATATACTCCCGATGCAAGGCAGCTGATTGTAGCCACCAACCTCGGGCTTTATATGTTCGAGCCGCGCAAGATGACCCTCATCGACCAGATGGAACTTCCGTTTACCCCCACGGCGATGGCGATGAGCGACAATTCATATTTCCTTGCCATGAGGGATGGCGACCGTGTGGCGGTGTATAATTACGAGCAGAAGAAATTGCGCCGCGACTGGACTTACGGAGTGCCTGTCACCGATATGACTTTCAACAACGGCAGCAGCGAGTTTGCGGTGCTTACCAACGACGGACTTCTGACCGTCTATGACACGCGCACATTCAATATAAAGAACGACCTCGACAATCTCGGTGAAGGTCTTGCCTGCGCTTTCAACAACGACGGCAAATATATGGCTGTCGCCACGTCGCCCACTTCAATAGAGGTAATCAATCTCGTGCGTCCCGACGACCGCAACACCATGCCGGTGGAGGCGGGAGGCGTCGGCGACCTTGAGTTTATCAAGGATTCAAACGGCAATTCCATCCTTGTTTATACTTCCGAGAAAGCACTTGGCGCGAAAAGAATGGTCGGTCTTGAACCTCACTACAACAAACTTATCAACGACGAGGTTGACCGTTTGATGGACGAATGGCAGAAGATGATGCCGGGCGAGAGCATGGAAGACTATCGTCTCCGTGTGAACGACGAGACCCGTGCAAAGCAGCGCCGCCTTTTCGAGGACGAAATATCGACGCAACTTGCCGGCGACCTTCTTTCGGGGCAGACCGTGAGCCTCGGCAGCTATGACCGTGCCAACCAGCTCCTCGCCATCGACTTCTCGACGATGCCGACCATCTATCTCCCCGTGCCGGAAAGCGACGTTACCTCGTTCCATGATGCCGGCGACCTCCTCCTCTCCGACGTGCAATATGGCGTGCTTCCCGACGATACGTTCGAGATTATATATGCCAAGGTCTTCAACAAGGCCGACGGCAAGACCTACGAATACAACAATCTCAACCGAGTGGCCATGAACTTCATGGAGGGCGACGCAAATGTGGTGAGCCTTGAAATCCTTCAGCAGCAACAGATGGAGGAACTGAAGCTTCAAGAGCTTCGCGAAAAAGTTGTGGAGGAGGCCAAGACGCAGGATGTCATTTCCAACCATACTAACATTGCCGTGAATTCAAGGGTGGTGCCCGACTATGATGCCGACGGCAACAAGATACTCAACTATGAGGTCAATTTCACCTATCAGGTAGAACCTGAGTTCTCCGCAGCCGAGGACTTCCCTCCCGGAAAATATCATGTGGATGAATCAGGCGCCGCAAGCTCTATGCTCAAGATTGTGAAAGAGGCGTTCGAGGGCGATTTCGCCCAGTATCTCAAAGAAGGCAAGAAGGTGAAAGTGGTGATTTCCGGTACAGCCGACGCCACACCTATCATCAGGACTATCGCCTACGACGGTAGCTACGGCGACTTTGAAGACGAGCCCATCTATGAGAACGGCGACCTCACCGCCGTCACCGTCACCAAAGCCGACGGTGTTAAGGAAAACCGCCAGCTTGCCTTCCTCCGCGCCCAGGGTGTGAAGGACTACCTCGAAAAGAACGTTGAGACTCTTGATAGGGTTAAACCCGACTATACGTTCAAGGTTGACGTTGCCGAAGGTAAGGGAAGTGAGTTCCGCCGAATCACCGCCAATTTCACTATTATCGACGTTTTCGAATAATAAATATGACCAAACCGACAATAACAGTTAACAGTATATTACGCCGGTTATCCGGAAAAGGTATGCTTGCTCTTGCCTCCGTCATGCTTGCCGGAGGTGCCGTGTCGCTTTATGCCGTGACGCAGACACCCCAGGATGTGACGGAGGGCGCCACCGTAGCTGAGGGGGCGGCTCCCGCTGAAGACGGTCCGACGCTCGAGAAAGCTTCCGAACTATATAAGAGCCTCAAGCAGCTCCAGTTTGACGGAGCCGACGAGGAGGAAATCTACGAGACCGCCTACAAGACATTCGAGACGGCCTTTGCAATCCTCTCGACCGACACCGTCAGCGACGCTTCGGCCGACCAGTGCCGCGGGATGCTCCTTGACCTCAACAACTCAATGGCGCGCGGCGCCATCCATTACTCGATGAAGGGTGACAACACCAATATGTCGCGCTTTGCCCGGGCCTACGTCGATACGCAGATGATGCCACAGATGAGCGGTGCGGAGTTCAAGCGTGACCCCGAGCTTTATCCGGCGCTTGTGTATTGTGCCGCTTCAGGTTCATACAACGCCGGGAACGTTGACGATGCCATCAAGTATTTCGAGGTGTATCTCCGCACCGGTGAGCAGAAACAGCGCGAACAGGTGGCTTTGTTCTACGGACAGTCTATTCTGAAGACCAACCAGCAGCAGCGAGGCCTCGATGCCCTTGTTGCGGCCGCCAACGAATATCCGGCCAACCTAAATATCCTTACGATTGCCATGCAGCTTTGCCTTGACACGCAGCGGCGAGACCTCCTTCCCCCTCTTGTGGAGCGTGCCCTTACGTTCAAGCCCAATGACGAGAAGCTTCTCAATCTGCAGGCGCAGATTTATGAAGACCAGGGTGAATACCGTCCCGCGCTCGACATATATATGCGACTGGAGGAGGCTCATCCCAACAGCATGAGCATCAACGAGTGCATAGCGCGCTGCTATTATAATCTCGGCACGGGCTACTACAACGAGAGCATCATGGCGATGAACGATAAGGACGCTTCCAAGAGCCGCCGCCAGAGCAACGCCTATTTCTCCAGTGCGGCCGATAAATTCGAGGAACTTCTCGCCAACGATGCCAACAACGTGAAGTATCTGAAGGCCCTTGCCACTTCCTATGCCTGCCTTGGTAATAAATCGAAAGTGGATGCCCTCAACGTGCAGCTCTCTGCTTTGGGTCAGGCCCCCATGGCGATGAACACGATGCCGGTGGTGATGGGCGACCCCAAGGCCGGGGCTTCAAAAGGTCCGCGCGAGATTCCTTCTTATCAGGACTATGCCCAGTCGTTCGTCACTTCGGAAATCACTAAGTGGGCGCAGCGCGGGGAGTTCGAGAAAGTTGACGATTATATGAAGCGCGTGGCCCCCGACAAAATCCGCAAGGAACAGGAGCGTCTGAGCGCTATCACCGCCGACAAGTATCTTCAGGAATATGCCAGCCATCTCGTGCTTTCGGAGCTGAAGCTTCAGCCATACGACGTTGAGAACGAGACGTATGCTATCAATTCTGATTTCGGACAGGTGACTGTGAAGGTGCCTCTCAAAAACAAGGAGGCGGAGGCTTTCAAATCCACTTGGGACCAAGTGCAGCTGCGCAATGCCAAGTTCTATATCAAGGACGACAAGATTGCCATCTCCACCATCACGTTCCATAGCCCCAACGGGAAGGACTATACCTACAACGCGTCCGATGCGCTTGCCTACGGTCCGCCGCCGGTGGTAGGGGTGGATCCCAACCTACTTGCCGACCTCACGAAGCCGAAGGAACCAAAGAAAGCCGATGGTGCAAATCCGGTTCAGCCTAAGCCGAAGGCCCCGCAGGTTGAGAGCGATGTGGATAAGAACATTCCTGTCACCAAGAGTGTGAACGCCAACACCATCGCCATGATTATAGCCAACGAGCATTATAACAAGGTGACGGAAGTGGCGTCGGCGGAACATGACGGTGAGGTGTTTGCGCAGTATTGCCGCGAAACCCTCGGCATCCCCGCCAACCAGGTGCTTCTTTTCAAGAACGCCACCTATGGCAACACGCTCTCCGCCATGAACCAGCTTAAAAACTCTGTTCAGGCCCTCGGACCCGGCACAGACGTCATCGTCTATTATGCCGGCCACGGCGTGCCCGACGAGAAGACGAGCGAGGCATACATGCTTCCCACCGACGCCGACCCGATGGTCATCGCCACAGCTTACCCCCTTTCGCAGTTCTACAACGACCTGAACGCAATGGGCGCGGCTAACGTGATGGTCTTCATGGATGCATGTTTCAGCGGCGCCAACCGTGGCGACGGCATGCTTGCCGAAGCGCGAGGCGTGGTGCTGAAAGCCAAGTCTGCGGCTCCCAAGGGGAATATGTTTGTGCTCAGTGCCGCCGACGGCAACGAGACCGCACTTCCCTGGAAAGAGAAAAACCATGGACTTTTCACCTATTATCTTCTCAAGAAACTTCAGGAGAGCAAGGGCAATGCTTCGCTGAAAGAGATTGCCGACTATGTATCGACGGAGGTGAAGAAAACGGCGAGTCTTCAGCTCAACAAGCCCCAGAGCCCGAAGGTGAACGTTTCAGGCGCGCTGGCAGGCGAGCTTGACAAAAAGAAACTTAAGAAATAATGACTACACTTATAAGGATAGCAGCGGCTGCCTGCGCCATATTGATGGTGCAGACTGCCGTCGCCGACTCTTCGGTGAAGAAAGTCAGCGGCAACTATACCTACTACGGCGACAAGAACGATTCCCCCGCCATGAGCAAGATGAAGGCACTCGAAGGTGCGCGTCTCGACGCAATCTCGAAAGAATTCGGCACGATTGTGACCCAAGACGTGCTTCAGGCCGACAGGATTGACTCGAAGGGGGAGACGAGCAATTTCTTTTCCCTTTCATCCACAGAGGTGAAGGGGGAATGGATCGCCGACGACGGGGAACCGACGTTTGTGGTGTCGCTGGGCAACGATGACTGCCTTATCGTGAACTGCCGGGTCAACGGCACTGCGAAATCCATCAGCAACGATGCCGTGGAATTCGAGGCTGTCGCGCTCCGAAACGGCAACACGAAAGGGAATTCATCGACCGAATACCATCAGGGCGACGACCTTTTCCTTTCGTTCACGGCTCCCGTTGACGGCTACGTGTCGGTTTTCCTGATGGGTAACAACGGCGATGTAAACAAGATGCTCCCTTACCAACAGGATTCCCGGCAGGAAGTCAAGGTGAAGAAGAATTACGACTATGTGTTTTTCGACCCTACGAAAGGCACTGGGGAATTCGGTGAAGTGGATGCTTTCTGCATCGGCACCGACGGCGAGATTGAATTCAACAAACTTTATGTGGTTTTCTCACCGAATCCGTTCTCCGTTCCGGTGCTTCATCCCGCCAAGTCCGATGTCACCCTTCCTTACCTTACGGAGGAGGAGTTTTCCAAATGGCTTGTGAAGAATCGCCGCAACGACCCGAAAATGGGCGTGAAGCAGATAAATCTCAAGCTCTATCCAAATTAATAAAAACGAAAGAGTATGAAAAAGATGCTATTGATAGGGGCGTCGCTGCTTGCAGCGGGTGTGCCGCAGGCGCAAGCCCCCGCAAGCTTTGAGGAGTTCCGGCAGGGTATTCTTAACGACTATCAGGAATTCCGCCACACCATACTTGAGCATTACGCCGACTTCCTTGACGGCACGTGGCACGAATACGAGCCTTTGGAGCCTCTGAAACGCGGCGATGTGCCGAAGCCTGTGAAAGTGCCCGACGTGACGCTTTCGAAACCTTCTACCAAACCGGTCACCCTTCCCGCGCCCGTTCTTGCGCAGATTCCGGGACTCGAAGGGCGTAAGGAGCCGTCGCTTGAGTCGCAGCTCGGCGACAAAGGGAAGCCGGGTCAGAACGCGCCTGTCACCAAGCCTACGCTTCCCGAAAAGCCGGGTGAGATAAAGTCGCCGTTCGCGCCGCCGAAAGCGGAGATTCCCCCGGAGGCGAAGAGGGAAATTCCTTTGACCCTCAATGTGCGTCCCGACGTGGGGGCTCCGATTCTTGGCGCCATCCCGGAGATGCCGAAGCCTATAGCCCTTCCGGAGGAGTCTGCCGTGGCGGAAACACCCGTAGAGGTGCCTGCTGAAACGCCTGTGGAGCAACCGGCTCCCGCCCCCGAAGAGGAATCGACCGAGGGTAAAGAACTCGTTAAGTTCTATGGCATGGACGTGCTTGTTCCGGCGGTGGATTTCAATATAAGCAATAGCCTTGAAAAGGTTTCCGACTTTGCACGCCATTGGAAAAAGCTCGACGAGCAGGATGTGGCTGAAAAAGTGCAGGAGGCTGTTTTGCCTGTGGCTCAGAAAATGGGTCTCAACGACTATCTCACGTTTGAGTTCCTTTGCGCCTACATGGATTCGAAGTTCCCCGACGCCGGAATTTCCCCGAGGATGTCGGCGGTGCATTATATGCTTGCCAATATGGGCTATAACGCGCGTATCGCGGTTGCCACCAAGACCGGCGACCCCATCATCCTTATCCCTGCCGACCAGACCCTCTATGCCGTGACTTATATGAACATTGGGGGCGAGAAGTTTTATGTGCTCGGCGGCCGCAACGTGAATCTTGCCGGAAGCACGCTCGCCACGTGCGACCTCCCGAAGGGTGCTTCGTCCGGCAAGAAGTTCAATATGCTTATCAATGGCTTGAACGTGCCTAAGAAGGAACGTAAGTTTGAGGTTAAGCATGCCGGTATGCACCTCACTGGCACCGTCAACGAGAATCTCATGCCGATAGTTTATCGTTATCCGCAGATGGATACGCGTGACTATGCCATCAGCAGCCTTGACCAGCCTCTTCGCGACGACCTTGTGCGTCAGGTGAAGGAGCAGCTTGCCGGCAAGGATAATCTCAAAGCCACCAACGAACTCCTCCAGTTCGTGCAGTCGGGCTTCGATTATGCCACCGACGATGAGTTCCATGGTTTCGAGAAGCCATATTTCCTTGAAGAGAACCTCTACTATCCTAAGAATGACTGTGAAGACCGTGCAATTTTCTACACTTATCTCCTTTGGAATGCACTTGGGGTTGAGAACCAGCTTTTGGCATTCCCGGGTCATGAGAGTGCGTCGGTATCGATTCCGGAGGTGGATGTGCCCGGCACGAGCTACACCTACGAAGGGAAGCGTTTCTTTATTTCCGACCCGACATATATCGGCTCGAAAACAGGGATGTGCATGCGTCAGTTTGAAACCACTTCTCCGAAGATTGACCACACTTATTCCGGGAAATAATCTTAGTCAATGCATAATGCACAATTCATAATTCATAATTCATAATTCATAATTCATAATCTTTGTCGCATGATGCGTAATTGATTGGAGGATTGTAAGAGATATGTGGGGCAGAGGCTTGGATGTTAAAGCAAACTGCCTGCGTATCATAAAAATCTGACGGAGTTATCGCAATTTATTTATGATAAAAGAGTGTCTGTAATCTGTTATAAAGATTGCAGACTCTTTTATGTTAAAGAAAACTCTTTGGTCTTTGCAGTTTTGCGTGAAATTAAGATACGCGCGAAGAGAAGTGGAAAAAACGCACGCAGAGTCGCAGAGATCGCAAATGATTTTTATGGAAAGAAAGATTATACTGATAGTGACGGCATTATTGTTGGCCGTTTTCTCCTTATCCGCAAAGGATGGGGGCGGGAAGCGCATTGTCGGTTATGTCACGTCCTGGACTTCCGAATTGCCGGATGCCAAAAGCCTTACCAACGTCAACTATGCCTTCGGACATGTCAACAAGACTTTCGACGGTGTTAGAATCGACAACGTCTCGCGTCTTAAAGATGTTGTGGCGTTGAAGAAAAAGAACCGCAATCTGAAGGTGCAGCTTTCCGTGGGAGGGTGGGGAAGCGGAGGTTTCAGCGAGATGGCCGCCGACCCCGCCAGGCGGAAGGCGTTTGCCGCCGATTGCCGCAGGATGGTTGACGAATACCGTCTCGACGGCATAGACATCGACTGGGAATATCCCGGAAGCGGTGCGGCCGGTATCTCAAGTTCCCCTTCCGATAAAGCCAATTATACTCTCCTGATGCGCGACCTGAGAAATGCGTTGGGAAAAGACAAGCTTCTAACACTTGCTTCCCCCGCCACTGTGGGGTTTTATGAGTTCGCTCCCATAATGCCATACGTAGATTTCGTCAATGTCATGGCCTACGACCTCAACCGTCCCCCTTATCACCATTCCTCACTTTACCGGAGCCCGCTCAGCGGCGACATGACCGCCGACGAAGGGGTGAAGGCACATATCTCGGGAGGTGTGCCGGCGGCGAAGATTGTGCTTGGAGTGCCGTTTTACGGACATGGCAAGAAGGGCGTTTTCCCCGACTTTGTCGATTACGATAAGATAGCAGCGGGTGACGGCATGAAAGTGGTGTTTGACGAGAAGGCCGGCGTACCCTATATCGTTGATTCGGCAGGGGAGATGGTGATGACTTTCGACGATGCCGAGTCATTGAAAAGGAAATGCAAATATGTTGAAGAGAAAGGACTTGGAGGCATAATGATATGGGAATGCGCCGGCGACACCGACGACTCCCGGCTCCTGAAAACCATCCGCAAGGCCCTTAAGTGAAAACACGCAGAGTGTGCAAAGGGATTTTTCGCTAAGATTTTTGAGGAGGACGCTTCTAAAATAACAAAACTCTGCGAACTTTGCGGCTTTGCGTGAGATTGATAACCGAATGCTTTGCGTGAGATTGATAATCGGAGGGTTGCGGATTAACATGCCGAAGGCGTGTTAATCTAAAATTAATATAATATATTAAAGTAATTTAACACAAATTAACGATTGGGGGGGGTAAAACGGAATTTTTGATTTAACTTTGTGCGACATATTCATATTCACAAGCTTTGAGGTGTTTTAAATCTCAGCCACGCCCGATTCATTGAGACTTGCCATTTGATCATTGAAGCAGGGCGTGGCTTCCTTTTTAATTTGTAGCGGTGAGGATTTTTGTTTAAATTTGCAGATGTAACCAAATGGCTATAATATATATTGCAAATGTGTTCACGTCAACAATGCATAGATAGGCTTATGGACGCCGCGCCGTATATCCGAAGAGAGTTCGATGTAAAATCGATGTGTCTTTTTGGGTCTATGGCGCGTGGCGACAATTCTTCGGGAAGTGATGCCGATGTATGCGTTGATATGCCTCCGAAGGCATTCCGGGTGCTTGCACTTAAAAGTTTTTTACAAGATTTGTTGGGGATGTCTGTGGATTTGATACGTCGTAATCCAAATATGAGCAAATTTCTTATAAACGAAATAGAACGTGATGGCCTCTATATTATTCGATAAAAAGCTGGCGGTTGCTGAAATCCTTGAACAGATGTCGAATGCCTGTTCCATGTTGCTTGAATGGAGTAAAAATATTCATTCTGCAGACGATTATGTTTCTTCACCGAGTGGTATGGAAAAGCTTGCGGCTGCGTGTATGTTGGTGGAGAGCATAGGGGAGGGCATCAAAAAAATAGATAAGTTGGCTCCCGGTTTTCTACTTGAATATGAACCGGACGTGCCTTGGAAAGATATAAAGGGCATGAGAGACCACATAGCACATGGGTATTTTAATATTGATGCGGGTTTTGTGTTTGATGTGGTATCCAATGAAATAGAGCCGTTGAAGGGATGTTTTATAAGGTTGAGGAATCGGATAAGGGTGGAAAATGAGTGAATGAAGAGGAATCCATTGCGGGGTTGTCGGCGTGGCTTCCTTTTTTATTTGTGGCGGTGAGGATTTTTGTTTAAATTTTAGTCATCCAGATTTATGAGGTCGTAAAACATCAATCGGGTTGGTTGATTTTCGTCGGCTCTGTTAAGGTATAAGAATCCATTTTTCAGGTAAAACGATTCTGCTGTTCGATATGCATCTACGGTAAGGAACCGGCACCCGGTTTTATTGTCGGAAACGAAGAAACGTTTCATGAAATCCAACAATATTGAGCCAATATGCTTACCTTTAACGGAATCGCTTATTGCAAAACGACAGAGTTTCACGGATGGATAATTTGTAAGTCTTTTTTCATTGACAAATCTATGCCGACGAAATCTGTTGAATTCATTGTTGGAGGGGAAATCTTTTATGGCAATCCTGTCATTTGCCAGACTGAAGTAGCCTACAACCTCTTTGTCTGAATTTCTTTCTATAATGTATGTGATGGCCAATAGAGCATCACGATATAATGGGGCATCGTTGATTATGAAATCATCCAGGTCTTCGTCACCACATGAAAAAGTAGTCACACGCTCTCCTGCTTCAAGCTTGCGAATACCATAATCATGATAGAATTCTTCAAAATTCATTTTTCTGATTGCGGGCTAACATTTTCATAACGGTTTCATAAGCTGCCTTTATTTGCGCTTTCCGTTCAGGTGTTTCAGGGCGAGGTGTATCCATCAATTCAATGAATCGACGGGCATCTTCACCACAGAGAATCGGAGTCTCTTGAATGGGTCTTGCCATATAACTTTTTAATTGTTCTATAGATATATAACAAATTATTGACATATTTATTTTAAGTAATTTCTCAAAATTAGTTATATGATAATATTTTTTTAACCTTGCTGACAAAAATGTCCCCTATTTGATCATGGTTCGGAGTTATTGTGTTAGGTATTTTTAACAGATTATTAACACAAATTAACGATTGGGGGGGGTAAAACGAGATTTTTGATTTAATTTTGCGAGTCAATTATCATTTTTTGATATTAAATCGCCGGAAAATCTGACGAAACGGCGATTAAGATAACGGACTCTTGACCACTGGCTTTTGCTTAAAAAGACTTCGTTACACACGTCTGAATAGATTAATTGATTATGTATTAATTCATAATGCACAATGAATGCATAATGTGTTATGGATAATGCATAATCGTAGGGGGTTGTAATTCATTTGCGACAATCCTGCGATATTTTAATTTTTTATGCCACCTACACATACCAAACAAACCTGCCGAATGAATACCTACCTATAAACGTAAGAAATAATTAACCAATTACATCATGATACACAAATTACTATTCGGATGTCTTCACATTCCCTTGCTTGTGTTGTTCTTGGCATTGGCCGTCGATGCGTCTGCCGCCAACCTCGTTGTGCGCGATTTCAAGATGCTTCCCACCGATCAGACCGCCATCAACCGCGAGACAATGAAAAAGGACCAGAACGGGAAGACAGCGGCTCTTATCAAAATCTATACCCCCGTCAGCACGGAAGACACTTATTTCGACAACGGCGTGATGGGTATCGTGGCGCGTGAGAACAAACCGGGGCAGATATGGCTATATATCCCCCAGCGTTCACAGAAAATCGAGATTACCAATCCCCGCTACAACCGCCTGCAGTATTTCTTTCCCGAGGAGATTCTTCCCGGCAAGACCTATTCCATGGAGCTTACCATAGAGGGTAAGGACGTTACTCTCACCGCCTCCGTGAGGGAAGCTTACATCTTCGTCGATGGCGACTCCCTCGGCGTTAGCCCCCTCAACACCTATCTCCCATACGGCGACCATTCCGTGAGGGCGGAAAGGGGTTCGATGCTCTATGAAGGCGACATCACCGTCAGCAAGAACGGTCCCGACCGTTTCGAACTCCCTATGGAGGACGAGAACCTGAAATATAGCGACGTCACCGTCAACGTGCCCGACAAAGCCGAAATCTGGTTCGAAGGTAAGCGCGTGGGGCTTGGCGAATGGCATGCGCGTCTGAAAGGGGGCACGTATTCCGTGGAACTGAAGAAGGAGAACTGCGAGACCACCGTCGAGCGGTTTACAGCCGTAGCCGGTAAGCCGACGGTTGTCAACGCTCCCGCTCCCGCGCCGTTCCGCGGCTTCCTCAGCGTAGGGATAAGCCCTTCCACCGGCACGAAGATTTATGATGCCGACGGCGACACCATCGTTGCCGAACACCGCCTCGCCATGCGTCTGCCTGTGGGCGATTACAGCTACACCTTCCGCAAGAAAGGTTATCTGCCGCAGACCAAGAGTTTCAAGGTGATGAAGGATATGGACACCAACGACACCGTCGTGCTCCGCCGCATACAGTATATCCGTGAGAACGCCATCTATCTCGGCGCCGGGTTCACCTACGGCAACATTCCCGGCGTAAGCGGACACCTTGGCTTTAACATACGCAACTTCAACGTGGAAGCCGGCTACACCTACGGACTGACCAAGAGCGACAACGTGTATTGGTTTGAGAACGCCACCGATTTCTTCGACAGCACCTGCACTTATTCTTCCGACGAGTTTTATGTGAAGGCCGGCTATCAGTTCCGATTCGTGGAACGAATCGGACTGACCCCGCAGTTGGGTTATCTTGGCCAGCGACTCAGAGGAGGCACGAGGGGCAACGGCGCGATGTGCCACAACCTTAGCATCGGCGCACGCCTTCTCTTCAACCCCATACCGATGCTCGGCGTGTTCGTCACCCCCGAATATGCCGTGCCGGTGAGCGTGAACGAGCTTTATAAGAACATTACCGAAAAGAGCAACCTCACCAAAGGGGGCTTTTACGTGACGGCAGGAATCTCATTCAATTTCAAAATCTAAAACAACGTCAAGATGAATATCAAATACATCAGGAACATAATACTAATGTCGGCATTTGGCGCTGTTTTGACCGGATGCGACACCACCGAAGACGCCTACCACCTCGGCGACTTGAGCGATATAAAAATACAGACAGACCCAGCAAGTCTTGTTGAACTCGGTGCTGACGGCACAGCCGTTGAAATAAAAGTAACTTCCAATGTATATTGGGATGTGGAAAAAATGGATGTCTCCGGAAGTGAAGGTACTTGGCTTAAAGTAAGTACCTCGTCGGACAAAGGCGACGGGACAATTACCGTGTCCGCTGATCCCAATATAAATACTACCGGCTCTACGCCTGAGGGTAAAATAATAATTTCCACACGTGGATTTGACAAAAGATATGAGATAAAGGTTATTCAGGCCAATCTTATGTTTTCTATGGATACTGATAAAAATTTCCCTGTTATTCAGGAGAACGGCGGCTCGGTTGAGTTGACTTTTAGTAGTTCTATCGCATGGAAATTTGATGTTTTAGATGGTCAGCTTGATTGGTTTGAGAATCAAGATGATTTTTCCGGAGAAGGAAGATATCAGAATAATAGAAAAATGGAGGCAGTCTGGGAGCCAAATTATTCACAGAGTGAGCGTGAGGTTGAATTGCAACTCGTTCCTGTGGATGCCGATTTTTGGGCAAAATATATTGGATCTAACATGCCGGCGTCGTTTGTGCTGAAGCAGGCAGCCGGTACGCTCCCGGAGAATGTGGGTGTTGCAGGCGTGGGGACTCCGACACGTACCGATGCCGTAGTGAGGGTAAGTTACACGTCGAAGGCTCCGGTGACCGAAGTTGGCGTTACGCTCAACGGAAGCACGCAAAAGATTGCCGCGACTGTGCCGGATGGCGGATTCCCACTGGAAGGAAGCGTTGAAATACCTTTGACGGATTTGACTGCGGGCACCTCATACGAGGTTCGTCCTTACGTGGTTTCCAGAGTAGGAGAGAAGGTCGGCGATATGACCGCAACTGTTAAAACCGAAGACCCGGAATATATAAACAAGCCTGCGGAAATTATCAATGTGCAGGTTGTTCCGGATTACAATATGGTTACAGCGGTAATAGAAGTTGATTCACCTGACTGTGAACTGGTGGGCGGTGGTTTCGCAATTTATAGTGCTTCCGATCCGGATTCTCAGATTGTGAAATACACAAATCCTCTGTCAGGCAAAGGACGACAGACATTTGATGTCAAGTCGGTGGATTTCTTGCAGCAGAATACCGACTATTTGCTTGAGCCTTTCGTGATATATAATAATCCACAGGCGGCAATTAATGAAGTAGAGGTGAAAGGAGGGAAGATATCCTTCACGACCCTCCGCCGCATTCCTGAGGAAGATGACAATAAGCCGATAGAATGATTGACGTGCGGATGTTACCATTCTCAAAGAGAACGGCCACGCAACAAGACGATTGATAATGTAGGGATGTGCCTCCGGCACTTTTGATTGGCGCAATGTATTGGCCAATCGGACGATTGCGGATAAAACATACCGGAGGCATATCCCTACATAAAATTTAATAAACAATATAATAACCAATAGAAAATCAAATTCATAGATATGAAACGTATTTTTACGCTGCTTGCCATGATTGGCATATTTTTCGGGGCGTGGGCAGACCGTCCCGTGGCTACACTGTCGCATGAAGGTAAATTGACATTTTTCACTTCTGGCACTTGTTTTGCCGAGGCTGTGAACGCAGCCGTCGATGGCGATATCGTCTATCTCTCTGAAGGTAATTTTATTAGGGACGGTTTACCTGATTCTAATGTTATAAATAAGAATATTTCTATCATCGGAAATGGAAGAAAAACTAACATTGTAGGCAATATTTCTATTAATTTGCCTGCAGATGCTGCTGTAACAAATGCTCTTTTTGACAGCGTTACACTTGGAGAAATTTCCATTAGTTTGGAAACACCGAAAGTAGAATTTAGAAAATGTGGGGTATCAAGAATTGTCTCTTATAACATGGAGAAAGCTAAAGAATTTCGTTTGGATCGTTGTTCTGTTGGTAGTTTGGAAGGAAAATATGTTTCTTATGAAATCTTAAATAGTAAAATAGGAACACTTTGGGCATCTGCCAATAGTATTAACGATGCTTGGCTTTATAACTCCCATGTGTCGAAGATATATGCGGTTCAGGCTAATTATGTTTCTTGTATTATCGGAGGCAATACTTATCCGGCTGATAATGTTTTTGGAGAGAACTGCATCGTAGGTCCTCTGAAGGGAAGCGACCATAAGTTGACAAACTGCTGGATGAGGACTACGAGCGTGCTTGACGAAAATCTTGAATGCACAATCGACCTCTCCACTGGCAGCTATCTCGGGAAAGACGGCACGCAGATTGGTCTTTACGGAGGCGAGTGGCTTCCTTATTCCGAAACTCCGTCGCTGCCAAGCGTTGACATGGCGAAGAGTACATTTGATATTGACAAGGCTTCCAACAAACTGAAAGTGAAGGTGGCCGTCACACAACCTTGATGACGTTATGATTAGATTGTTGACATTGGTCTCCGCACTCTCTATGGCGGGTTTCTACTCCGTCGCACAGGAGAAACTCAATTATGAGTTGTGGCTCGACCAGCTATACGTGGTCAGGGAGAGGGGTGTGATCGAAGGTGGCGAGAAAGAACTCTCCATCAGCCTCGACCTGATTCCTTACGGCATTCATTCCGTGAGTTTCCGCGTTCAGGGCTCTGACGGCACGTGGGGGGCTCCGGCCACGAAATATTTTTTTCATCCGGAAGAAACGTCGGCTAAGAATTTCGAGTGCTGGATTGACGGTATGCAGGCTTTGGCGCAAAAGGGTACGCTCGACGGTCCCGAGAAACTGTTTGAACTTCCCTTGGCTATGATTCCTGCCGGGTTCCATTCCGTAAGTTTCCGCGTGCAAGACAACAAAGGAAACTGGGGCGCTCCCGCCACCCGCTATTTCATGTTCGCCCCTTCGGGCACCGAAGTCGCCGGTTATGAATATTGGCTCGACGACCTCCACGGGCTTGCCTATAGTGGCGAGATTGGTCCTGAAGGGATGGAAGCCCAGATTGACCTCTCTATTATACCGGTAGGTTTCCACCGCGTCAATTGCCGCCTGAAAGACTCCAACGGCAATTGGGGGCCGACCGCCGTACGCTATTTCTTCAACGGTGAAGAGGTGCAATTCAATTACGACGGACGCTACCTTTCAATGGCTACTACCGTGCCTGACGCTGACATCAATTACGTGAAAGGTACTCCGGAGGAAGCTGCCGACGGCGAAGTGACGGTATATGACGGCACTCCTATCGATGTGGAGGGACTTGGTGCTTTCACTGCTTGGACGGGGGAGAGAGGGTCGCTCATCTGCACGGATGAGTCGGTGTTTGATGTTCCGGGTTATGGCTTGGAAGACAAGGCTGTTTTGGCCGTTCCCGGAGTACTTGCATCGTGCTATGAATGGAACGAGGGAAGGATACCAGACGCTCGATTCAGTGTTGAGGGGTCGCTGGATGCATCCGATTATGAATGGATTAATACGCAAAGAAAATTATTGCATTTGGATCTTACGGATGTTACAAGTGATTCTATTCCGGCAGGAGCGTTTCATTCTACCCTTCGGTCTCTTGTACTACCCTCTGGAATTAAAAACATATCAGGTAATATTTTCAGAAGAAAACAAAGCAATCTCTGTGCGCTGAAATGGACTTCTACGAACCCGATTCCGCCGGGAATGCTTGATTCCCTTATCAACCGTAATTTGCTATTGTATGTAGATGATGCATCACTGGCAACAAACGTGTATCCCCGTAGCCTTTATCCTATACATCTGGTTGCAGCGGGTGTGTCTATCGGTATTGATTTTAATGTTCAAGACTGGTTTTATTGTCCAGAGGAATTCATTGCAAAACAAGTGGTCTTAGATAGATATTTCTATAAGGAGACAGGCATAAATGGAGAATGTGCGGGTTGGGAAACAATATTGATTCCTTTCGACGTACAGAATGTGGTTGACAATCGATATGACGATGAATTGTTTTTGGATATGATACCGTTCGGTGTCAATCCGGAAGAGGAGCGGCTGCGCTATTGGCTATATGCGCCTACTATTTCTGGCTGGGAGCGGGCTACTGCGATAAAAGCCAATGAACCATATCTTATAGCGATGCCTAAAAACGAGTTGTATTACGGACCATTTAATGTCGGTGGTTTTGTAAGTTTTAGTGCATCTAATGCAGTGGTTCATGCCACTCCGGATGAAATAATCCGGGACTTTACGGGAGGACGTAAACTTGTGGGCAACTATGATGGTTTTGATATGTCGCCGGAAGAGTACGAAAAAGTACTCGGAATAAATCCTGATACTGTTGAAATTGATGGAAAGAGTTATCGTCCCGGTTCTGTATTTGTGCCATGTCACAATTACTACGGTTATCATATCATAGTACATCCGTTTGAGGCGTATATGCTTGCGGAGGGAGAACAGGCGCTGAGAAAGATGGAGATTTTCACCTCCTCGGAGGTGGAAGACGTTTTGGCCGACATGGAGATGGAGGTGTGGACGGAAAACGGAGGTATCAGGATTAAGGCCGGTTTCACGGCGCGCGTCGATGTCTTCGATATGACGGGACGCCGCGTGGCGGTCGCCGATGTGAAAGCCGGCGAGGTGTGCCGTGTTGACGGTCTGGCTCCCGGCATTTATATCGCCGCCAACCGCAAGGTGCTCCTGAAATGATAAAGTAGATAGCTCTCCTGTTTCTCCTGTACTCTTGTCCATTTTTAGACAGGAGTACAGTAGAACAAAACTCTCCTGTTTCTCCTGTACTCCTGTCCATTTTTAGACAGGAGTACAGTAGAACAAAACTCTCCTGTTTCTCCTGTACTCCTGTCCATTTTTCAGACAGGAGCACATTAGAACAAAACTCTCCTGTTTCTCCTGTACTCCGGTCCATTTTCAGACAGGAGCACATTAGAACAAAACTCTCCTGTTTCTCCTGTACTCCTGTCCATTTTTCAGACAGGAGCACATTAGAACAAAACTCTCCTGTTTCTCCTGTACTCCGGTCCGTTTTTCAGACAGGAGCACATTAGAACAAAACTCTCCTGTTTCTCCTGTACTCTTGTCCATTTTTCAGACAGGAGCTTTCAGACAGGAGCACATTAGAACAAAACTCTCCTGTTTCTCCTGTACTCCGGTCCGTTTTTCAGACAGGAGCACATTAGAACAAAACTCTCCTGTTTCTCCTGTACTCTTGTCCATTTTTCAGACAGGAGCACAGCAGAACAAAACTCTCCTGTTTCTCCTGTACTCCTGTCCATTTTTCAGACAGGAGCACATTAGAACATAATTCTCCTGTTTCTCCTGTACTCCTGTCCATTTTTCAGACAGGAGCACAGTAGAACAAAACTCTCCTGTTTCTCCTGTACTCCGGTCCGTTTTTCAGACAGGAGCACAGTAGAACAGTAGAAGTTAACTCTCCTGTTTCTCTTGTATTTAATCTAATAAATAACAAACAAATAAATAAAACAGAAATGAAACGTATTTTTACACTTATTGCCTTGATTGGCATGATGGCGGTTGCGTATGCGCAGCGGCCTGTGGCAACGCTTTCTCATGAAGGAAAGCTCACTATGTTCACCTCCGGACGGTGCTTCGGTGAAGCACATGATGCCGCTGTAGATGGCGACACAATCTATCTTTCCAACGGTACTTTCACTGACCTTGGACTTGAAGTTATTTCGAAAAGGGTGACTTTTATAGGGAACGGTAGAAGAACACATATTGCAAGAGAACTTGACGTTAGAATTTCAAATAATACAGAGCCTTTGACAAGTGCTTTGTTTGATGGAGTGTATATTGAGAAATTGACACTTCATAGTCAAATTAGTGGTGTAGAAGTTAAAAATAGCCGAATTCAAACTCTCTATTATCCTCATACTGGATATACAAGGTATGACACAAAAATCGACCGTTGTGAAATTTATGAATTGGCAATCGAATCTAATGTCGATGGATTAGACGCATATAACAGCAAGATTGCAAGTATTTCGGGCGATTTGAGTAGTGCAAAGGGCATGAGATTGTATAATTGCAATGTCTCGCTTCCGCGTGAGGATTTTCAGGGTTATTGTTCCTCATCCGTAGTATGGTTTGCGGAAGAAAATGCTAACAGCGATGTAATTGGCGCAAATTCGATATATGATTATTGTGCCTTGTATTATGGTGGATTCAGTAGTATGCCTAATGGAGATAATATCAGAAATTGTTATGACAGCCCATATCTAAGTAAAGGTAGTAACCCTTTTGACAGCATGATGAATTACTCTCAGGATAATAATCCTTTATTAGAAGGTAATGGATATTTAGGTATAGACGGGACGCGAATTGGTATCTATGGCGGAGAATGGTTCCCATATACTGAAGAGCCGTCGTTGCCGACCGTTGACAAGGAGAAAAGTACTGTGGAATATGATGCCACGGAAAATAAGCTTAAAGTGAATATTACAGTCACCGCAAACTGATGGTGTGTTGCGCGGTTTTTCAGATTCCAGGAATTTGAACCGGCGATTCAACATGCCATAGGCATGTCCCTACCAAATACAGTTGGGCAAGAAAATTCGGTCAGTTAATCCGGGTAAGTAAAAATGCCTTGGGTATGTTCCACAGTTTACCATTAAATCAGTTTGCTTATGCTTAAATTTATAAAACAGGCGGCTTGTCTTTTCCTATTATCGTCTCCGTTGGCAGCATGGGGAGAGACTGCATTCGAATACTGGTTTGACACCAACCTTGAATCGCGTACTGCCGGAATGCTGACCGGCAATACCGCAAGTTTCGAGATTGGAATGGAGGCTTTTCCACGAGGATTGCATTCCTTCAACTATAGGGTGTTGTCAGACGGTAAATGGGGTGCGCTGTTCACAAAACACTTCTATAATTCCGGAAGCACCCTCGCCACTGCCTATGAATATTGGTTTGACACCGATTACGATTCAAAAAGCCGTGGTACGCTTGCTCCGGGAGCGCAGACATTCGACCTTGACCTCGGAAGCCAGAAGAGAGGGCTGCACGCGTTCAATTTCCGAGTGATGGATGGCACCGGAGAATGGGGTGCACCCTTCACAAAATACTACTATAATTCCGGCAGCACGGAAGCTTCCGTATATGAATATTGGATAGACACTGACTACGCCAATAAAACACAGAGCGCGATGATGAGTGGCTCACAGGTGTTTGATGTTGACATAGCCGCTCTTCCGGTAGGTTACCATACATTTAACTTCCGTGTGATGGATGGCACTGGCGAGTGGGGCGCACCCTTCCGCCGTCATTTTTTCAATCATGCGGGACGTTCGTTTTCTGCATACGAATATTGGATTGACAATGACTTTGAAGGAAGAACGACGGAGACCGCCACGGGCAACACCGCTCTTTTTGAAATGGACCTCACAGGTATTGACAAGTCACAACCTCACTTTCTGAATTTTCGGGCTGTGTGTGGTGACGGGGCATGGGGTTCAATCCATCGCCGACTCATCCTTTTCTTCAAAAACGGAGGCCCTAAAGTGACAGGTTATTCCCACTCTCTCAATGGAAGCAGCCTTGGAAGAGTAAGTTTACCACCCCAGGACAGTAATGAGATTGCGGTGGAAGTTGATATCCCCGATTCGATAGCTCCTTCTCTGAAAGAAACCGCTCTTACGTTTGACGGAGATAATGTCTCCGCCTCATTCGAAGGAACGTATCTTTATGGCTTCAGCCCGGAAACGGAAAAAGGAAAAGGAATAATGGAGACATGGGAGGTGCCATTTGCAGAGAACCACATGGCGGTGATAGAGGATATGGGGGTGCCGTCGGAGAGGACGTTCGAGAAGCCTTCGAGGTTGCAGTTCCATGCGGTGAGGTTCACGTCGGCGGGTGGTCCGCTTTATGTGAAGGCGTCGCAGTCGGCTTGTCTCGACATTTATAGAGACGGCAACAAGGTGATGGCTTTGACCGGCGAGGACCTGCTTGCCAACAAGGAGATTCAGCTTGAAGCGGGGACGTATGTCGGCATCCTTTACGATGTGCCCGTCGATGAGGAGAATCCGGATTCGGAGGTTACGCTTCGACTGATGGACACCAACAACACCGTGCCGGTTCCGGAGATTGCGTATGCTTCGGGCATGGTGAGCATGACGTGCCGTCTTGACGGGGCGGAAATACATTACACCACCGATGGCAGCACTCCGACTGCGGAAAGCACGCTCTATACCGAACCCTTTGCCGTTGACCGCAACCTTGTGGTGAAGGCGATAGCGGTGCTTCCCGGCTCTGACCTTGCCGATTCCGATGTGGCTACGCTTGCAATCAACGAGTTTAAGGTGGCTAATCCGAGAATCGATTTCGTCAACCTTGAAATGGTGATTACCCCCGACCAGACCGAGGGCGTGAAGACCTATTATACTCTCGACGGCACTGAACCGACGGAGAACAGCACCGAATATAAGAGTCCGTTCCGCGTGTCGGGCAACGTTATTGTTAAAGCACGTTCCTTCAAGGAGGGTTACACGCCTTCCGATGTGGCAACCTATACCTACACCCATTCGGTGTATGTGGCCCCTGCACCCGCCATCAACTATGACCCTGCGGGAAGCACGGTGACGCTGACGGCGAAAGCCGAGGGATGCCGCCTCTACTATTCCGTGGTGCGTGCCGGCGAAGATGCTGGCGAATGGACGGAATATACCGCCCCCGTCTCCGTGGCGGAGAACTGCCGCGTATATGGCAAGTCAACCATGGCGGGTATGTATGACTCCGAGGTGGTTTATATCGATGTCAACGGACTCAAAGCCCCCGCGCCGATAATCGAGTTCAAGAACGGCACGGTTACAATCTCCAGTTCCCTTGACGGTTCGGAGATTTATTACACGCTCGACGGAAGCGAGCCCACTACGGAAAGCGCGAAATATGCCGATCCGGTGGCCATTGACCGCAACCTCACGGTGAAGGCCATCGTGGTGATGCCTGACGGAAGTCTTGAAGACTCCGACGTGGCTACGCTCGCTATCAACGAGTTTAAGGTGGCTAACCCGCGGATCGATTTCGTCAACCTTGAAATGGTGATAACCCCCGACCAGACCGAGGGCGTGAAGACCTATTACACGCTCGACGGCACCGAGCCGACGGAGAGCAGCACCGAATACACCTCTCCGTTCAGACTGACCGGCAACACGGAGGTAAGGGTGCGCTCCTTCAAGGAGGGTTACAATCCTTCGGACGTGGTAAGCTACACATATACGCACGCCACGTTTGTGACGCTTTCGCCGACGATATCCGTGCAGGGCACGACGGTGACTCTAACGGCGAGGACCGAGGGATCGCAAATCTACTACGGAGTGAACAATCCCGACGTTTCGGCGATGACGGCTTACACTGCACCGTTCGAAATCCAGGGTAACGGCACCATATATGCCTTCGCCCGCAAGAGCGGCATGTATGATTCGGAAATGGTAAGCTATACGGTTGGAAACCTCCGTGCTGAAACTCCGGTGCTGAAGTATAACGGACGCTACCTTACTATAGAGAACGCCGATGCGGATGCAGTGGTGAAATATAACATCGACAGCGATTCCGACCCGGCGGCCGACGGCACGGTATATGACGGTGGGCCGATTGATGTCGGCGGTCTCGTAACCGTGAAAGCGGTGGCCATTAAAGAGGGTTACGGCAATTCGGAGACCGTGGTGCTTCCGGTGAAGGGCTACGGCACCGAGGCGAAGGCTATGACATCGGAAAAGGGACAGCTCACAGCATGCTACGAATGGAACGGCGGCAAGATTTCCGGCGAACGGTTCACAGTGGAGGGTCCGCTTAACGGAAGCGATTTCGAATGGCTGCGTGCCCAGGCTTCGGTAAGGCACCTCGACGTTTCGGGGGTTGCCAACGACACATTGCCCGGCAATGCACTCGCACTTCCCGAACTCATCACTGTAACGATGCCACGCAGCCTGAAAGCGGTCAACGGCAAGGCGTTCGGCGACACCGGGAAACTGTGTGCCGTAGAATTGACATCCGACGGAATGGCCCCCGCGAATCTTCTGGACGGCGTTACGAACCGCAACCTCATTCTTTATATGAGCGGAGCGGCACGCAATGAATCAGGCATAACGAACGACGGCATAACCGTGGTTGACGGTGTGTCGCAACTTGCTGAGCTTACGGAAGGTTATCCCTTCTATTGCCCGAGGGAGTTTAAGGCGGAATCCATCAGCTACACCCGCGACTTCACCAAGGTGACGGGCATCGACGGCGATTGCGCCGGCTGGGAGACGATAGCTTTGCCGTTTGCCGTGGAGAGTGTGAGCCACGCCAAGGGTGAGCTGAAACCGTTCTCTGTAGATCCGGAGACCGAGCAGCTGCGCTACTGGCTCTATGCCCCCGACGCATACGAATGGCTGAGGGCCGACGAAATCCAGGCTTACCGACCTTACCTGATAGCGATGCCCAACAATCCGGCATATTACGAGCCATTCAATGTAGGAGGCACAGTGACGTTCTCCGCAAAGAACGCTGCCGTGGCAGCCACTCCCGATAATCTCGGTTTCGATTTCAAGGGTAACCGGAAACTCTGTGCCAACTTCATGCCGAAGGAAGCCGAGGCCGGTATCCTTCCGGTCAACGACGAGACGTATGAGTATGGCGGCGTTTCCTATGTGCCGGGATCGCAGTTTGTCGCAGGTGTGAGGGCGGTGCGTCCGTTCGAGGCATATCTGCAGGCGGAACGCTCGCTGACGAGGGCAAGCATATTTAGCCGTTCGGAGGTGGAAGACCTCATGGCTGACATGGATATGAAGGTCTGGAGCGAAGGGAAGGTGATATGCATCCGCGCCGGCTTCTCGGCGAAGATAAGGGTGTATGACACCACCGGCCAGCTCGTGAGGATAGCCGATGTGAAAGCCGGCGAAACGAGCCGCGTCGATGACCTTAACGCCGGAATCTACATAGTAGGCAATTTCAAGATTATGATTAAATGATTTATAGACAATAGAAATATTTTATAGACAGGAGAAATATTTGATAGACAGGAGAACAGGAGAAACAGTAGAAATATTTGATAGACAGGAGGAAAATATAAAACTCCTGTTTCTCCTGTTCTCCTGTCAAAAAAATAAATCTCCTGTCTTGTCTGTAATAGTAATCTGACTTAGTAAAGAGAAATTTCTGATAAAATGATTTGGAAGTTAAGATTTGTGATTGTATCGATGGTCTTCCTCTGCGCTCTCCAGGCGTGGGGGAAGACTTCCGAAGCGGAGCATAAAGCCCTGCTGATTAAGACAGATCCGGAATATATCTACGGAGAGGGGTGGGGCGACACACCCGGCGATGCCGACAAGTCCGCCCTTATGAACCTTCTCAGCAAAATCGGCACCACGGTGGAGAGTTCGTTCACTCTCGACGAGCAGGAGGTGACACAAAACGGAGAGATCGACTCGCGCAGCAACGTGAAGTCGGTGATGAACACATACTCACAGGCCACGCTCAACAACACTGAAACTTGCTATTTCACTGATGGAGAGCGTGGCTACTATCTCATCCGCTACATGAAGCGCAGCGAACTCGACAACATCTTCGCACGCCGTCTTGACCGCGTGGAAGACTATGTGCGGACGGCTGTGCGTTCGGAAGAGAAGGGGAGGGTTGACGACGCCCTCCGTTTCTACAACTGGGCTTACGTGTTGCTTCATTCGCTGCAATACCCCTCGCAGGTGAAGATGAAAATAGCAGGCGAGGAGCAGCTTTTAGTCAACTGGATTCCGATGCAGATGCGCGAAATCCTGAAGCAGGTGAAAGTGGGCGTGGCTGAAGTGAAGAAAGACAATACGGTGGATGTGATGTTTTCCTACAAGGACGCTCCCGCCGAGGGTCTTGACTTTACCTATTGGAACGGCAAAATCAATTCGCCGCTCCACAGCGTGAAAGACGGTATGGGGCAGCTGTCGTTTCCCACCGATTTCAAGCCCGAGGAGATTGTGCTTTCCATAGAGACTCGGTATGACGAAGCCGCCGTCACCGACAAGGAACTGGAGATAATGATGCGCGGATTCAAGAGTCCGTCGTTTGCGGAAGCCCGCAAGGTGGTGGGCGTGGCCGGGAAAGAGCTCAAAGAAGACAAGGAGTCGCGCAAGAATCTCGCCGCCCAGGTGTCGATGGGTAAAAAGGAGGGTGTCACCCCGTTGCCCAAAGGAGAGTGCAAGGACTACGACCGGATTGTGAAAGACGTGATAGCCACCGTGACGGCGAAACGCTATAACCCCGACAAATCAAATTTCACGGAAGAAGGTCTGGCGATGTTCGAGCGGCTTATGGGCTACGGAAAGGCGTCGCTCGTGGGTAACCCCGACCCTGGTTATTACCCCTTCGGCGACAAGGTGGTGTGCCGCAGCATACCGATGCAGTTCCGTTTCATGAACAACAAGCGCACGTTTATAGAAGACGTAACGTTTACGTTCAATTCCGACAAGAAGATAGAGAGCGTGGCGTTCGGACTGGGAGGCGCGGCGCGCCGCGACATATTTTCGCAGGGCGGCGACGTGTGGGGCGACTCAATAAAAATGGTTATTGTTACGTTCTTAGAGAACTACAAGACAGCTTTCGCTCTCAAACGCCTTGACTATATCAAAAGTATTTTCGACGACAACGCCTACATAATAGTAGGCCATAAACTCCAGAAGCTTCAGAAAACCGGGGGCGACGCCGGAGGTTTCTCCATCGGCACCCAATACGAATTCCAGCAGAAGACCAAAGGGGAGTATATGGCACAACTTGAAAAATGCTTCGCCAGCAATGAGTTTGTCAACATCAACTTTGCCGACAACGACGTGCAGAAGGCGGCATTCGGAGGCAACACCTTCGGGATACAGATAAAGCAGGACTATCATTCGGAGCATTACGGCGACCAAGGGTATCTTTTCCTCTTCGTCGATCTCAACGAAGCCGACAAACCGGTGATAAAGATACGCACGTGGCAGCCGGAGCGGAACGCCGACATCACCCCCATGATACCGAAAACCAGCCGCGATTACGGCATTTACGGGGTGTATAGTTTTCAATGATGAATATGAAGCTACACAGAAATATAACTTTTGCAGTCATGGCCATGTCGGCCATGACTGCCGCTTTTCCCCAGGCTCCGGCAGGATTCGAGAAATTCCGCCGGGGCCTGATGGAAGACTATGATTCGTTCAAGAGCAGGATTCTGGAACATTACGCCGATTTCCTTGCGGGAGAGTGGCACGAATATGAAAGCCTCGAAGCCGAGAGCAAGTTCAGCGAACCGAAGCCGGGGGCTATGCCCGTGGCGGAACTGAATGCCGACGAAGGCGAGGAACAGCGCAAGGAAATGCTTTCGTCGATGGGTTTTCTGCTCGGCAAGCGCCCGATGCAGGAGATAAACGACATGCCTGACCTCATGAAATGGATGCGCGGCGCAGGGAAGCTTTATAAATCGGCCCCGATGGCTGAGACTGCAGCTGCGGCCACCGACAGTGTGGCGGCAACGGTTGCCGACAGCATTCCGGCTTTGTCCGGAAAGGGCGACATCGTGACTGCCGACGGTTTCTCGGACCATGCCGACGGGGAGTTGTTCAACTTCTATGGAATCAGGTTCGCCATGCCGGCGATAGATTTCACGATTTCGCAGGAGGTGACATCGACTGCCGACTATGCCCGCCAGTGGGAGGCGTTGGTGGCGCAGGGGGTGGCCGACAAGGTGATTCCCGGCATTGAGGGGCTTCAGAAGGTGTGCGGACTTAGCGACTATCTGATGTTTGAGTTGCTGTTCTCTTACATCGACCAGAAATTTCCCGAAGCCAACGACGCCTCGAAGATGTCTGCCACCCATTATGTGCTGACCCACATGGGCTTCGGCGTGCGTCTCGCCATGGACGATAATTCCAACCCTTTCATATTGCTGCCGTTCGAGGAGAAGATTTACGGACGTTCCGGCCTGAAACTCGGGAAGCAGTATTATATTTTCTCGGCTCCGGGCCGCGAGATGGTGAAGCGTATGGGTATTTCGTCGCCTTATCTTCCCGACAATGCGGAGCAAGGGAAGTCGCTTTCGCTCCGGTTGGACGGTTTGAGATTGCCCGAGAAGCCTTATCATTATGCGTTCGAGCACGAGGGCCTGAAGATAGAGGGTGAACTCAACGAGAACGTTATGCCGATGCTCTACCGCTATCCGCAGATGGACACGGGCGGTTTCGGGGCATCGATGATTTCCCCGGAGGTTAGGGAAGACGTGGTGAAGCAGCTGCGTGCGCAGCTCGGCGACATGGACCCTCTTAAAGCGGCAGACAAGCTCCTGGCGATGATACAGTTCTCTTTCCCTTATCAGGTGGATGACGAATTTCACGGTTTTGAGAAGCCGTATTTCTTTGAGGAATGTCTTTATTATCCGAAGAGCGACTGCGAAGACAGGGCCGTGTTCTATAGTTATCTGCTTTGGAACGCTTTCGGGCTTGAGTCGCAGCTCATAGCTTATCCGGGCCATGAGGCGGCTTCGCTGAAGGCCGACAAGGTGTGGGGCGGCACGGCTTCATATTGGAACGGCGGGAAGAAGTTTTTCATTTCCGACCCGACGTACCTCGGAGCGCCTACGGGGCAATGCATGCAGCGTTTCCGCGACGTGGAGCCGAGCGTAGATCTTTCCTATCCGGAGAAGTAGCAGGCTCTTGCGGGGTTGCACCTACGACAAACCGGAACTATCAGGGAAGCCAGCGGGCTTGCATCTGCGACAAACCGGAACTATCAGGGAAAGCCAGAATTATAAAAACTTTGGATTCCAGGATAGTTCCGGTTTGTCGTAGGTGCCGATTCGAGAGCTTGCCGGCGACTAAAGACTGCCGACTAAAGACTAAAGGCTGCTCTAACTTGGTTACTTGGCGCGAAGGCAGAGCACGCGCGAGGCATAGTCATTGCGTTTGTGATAATCTACGTTGTGGTCGAGGGGCATTTCAAGACCGTTGTCCATGAGGAACTTACCGGTGAATTCTTTCCCTTCGTAGGGGAGGGGGGTGTTGTCGATGCGGTTCAGTTCCGTTATGACGTATGTTTTGTCGGGGTCGAGACCCGCCATGGGTATGCGGGGGAGGTGCTGGTTGACGAACGATTCGGTCTTCCACCAATAGAACACCGCCTCATCCTTGCCGGGGGCTACCATCATCAGCGAAGCCGCGCCTTTCTTGTCGTAGGGGGAGAGGAGACGATAGATATCGCCCTGCTGCACCACGTCGCGTATTTCCTTATACTCCGCAATGGCTTTCTTGCAAAGTGCAATTTCCTCTTCCGTCATGTTTTTGGGCTGTATTTCCATGCCGAGACGTCCGCTCATGGCCACGTCAATCCTGTATTTCAACGGGATGGTGCGGAATGTCTGATGGTTGGGGGCCGCACTGATATGCGAAGCCATCACCACCGGCGGGAAGAAGTAGCTCGTGCCCCATTGCATATAAATCCTCTGGAGGGCGTCGGTGTTGTCGCTCACCCAGAATTCATCGAACCAGGGGAGCACGCCGTAGTTGGCGCGTCCGCCTCCCGAAGCGCACGCCTGGATGGTCACGTCGGGGTATTTTGCGCGGATGCGGTCGAGCACCTTTTCAAATCCTTTGTGATAGTCGATGTAGAGGTGGCTCTGGTTGTCGGCGGTGAGATATTGCGAGCCGTGCTGCATGATGGGGGCGTTGGCGTCCCATTTGATATAGTCGATTTTCGGATATTTGGTGAGGAGGGTATCGACTACTTCGAAGACGATGTCCTGCACTTTCGGGTTGGCGAGGTCGAGGACCATCTGTGTGCCGCCGCGGCCCATCACCGGTTCGCGCTTGGCAGCCTTTATTACATATTCCGGATGCTTCTCATAAAGTTCCGACACGGAATTGACCATCTCCGGTTCAATCCAGATGCCGAACTTTATGCCGTTGCGATCGGCTGCATCGATGAGACCTTGGATTCCGCCGGGAAGCTTTTTGGTATCCACCACCCAGTCGCCGAGGGAGGTGGAGTCGTTGTTGCGGGGATATTTGTCGCCGAACCATCCGTCGTCCATCACGAAGAGTTCGCCGCCCATGGAAGCGATGTCTTTCATCATCTGCTCCATGCCCTGCTCGTTGATGTCGAAATACACGCCCTCCCAGCTGTTGAGGAGCACCTTGCGCGGCTCGGTGCCGTGGGCAATCTTATGGTTGCGTCCCCATTTATGGAAATTGCGGCTCGCACCGCTCAGACCTTCGTCGGAGAATGTGAGGGCAAGGACAGGGGTTACAAACGATTCCCCCTTTTTCAATTTATAGGCTGAATTCTCCTCGTTGATTCCGGCGAAGAAATGATGGTAGTCGCTTTCGTCGGTGTCGAAGCGGAGTTTATAGTTGCCGCTGTAGGCAAGGGCGGCTCCGATTACCCTGCCGTCGTTCTCGCGCGGCTTGCCGTCGAGCGAAATCATAACTTCGCCATGGGCGGTGTGGGAGTTGCGCACGCCGTCTTTATTTTTGATTACCTTCATGCCGCGGGTGAGGGGTTCGGTCTCTACTTTGGCCTCGTTGGCCCATGCGCCATAGAGGGAGGAGAGCCAGACATCGCCGAAGCGGATGGGGAGGTAGCCGGAAGAGAACTGGGTGAGGGTCACGGGTTTGTTCTCGCCGTTGATGGTCTCGGTCCAGGTTTCGATTACGTCTTCGCCCTGGTAGGTCTTGTAGTTGAGTTTGACGGTGAGGGGGTAAGCCTTGTCGCGGAGGGTGACGGTGGTGGTTTCCGCACCGTCGGCGGTGGTCTTTTCTATACCTTCGATCGCCATGTCCATGGTCATGTTGCCGTCGGCATGGGTGAGTGCCATAGCCGACTCATGCTCTGGGAAGTTGCCGTAGAATGGGAAGGCGTTGAGGGCCTTGGAGCCGGAATTGCCGAGCGATTCTATTTCGGCGGGAGTGAGCGCGGAGCCGTAGTAAAGGAAATTCAGTCCGCCCCCCTTCTCGCCGTCGAGCACGAGCGAGGTGGAGGGGGTGGATACATGGATTTTCTCGGCGTAAACATTGAAACACGGCAAGACAAAAGCGCAAGCGGTTAACGATACCGCCGGCAGCCACCGTGAGAAAGAGAGCTGTTTTCGGGTTTTCATGAAGTATGGTTGTTATGATATTCTTGATTCTTGCACAAAATTATAATATAATGTTATAACGGCAAAGGAAAGGGAGGGGAATCGGCATAATCGGATAAGATAGTATTATCTTAGAGGCTGCTGACCGGCCAGGCCGACAGCACTATAGGGCCGACAGCATGACCGGACCTTGAGGCCCGCGGATGACCGGACCTTGAGGCCCGCGGATGACCGGACCCGAAGGCCCGGTAACACAACAAGGCTTGCGCTGAGGTGAGAGAGGGCAGCTTCGGCGGGGGGAGAGGGCGGCTTCGAGGGCGGAGGGGGAGGGCTGGAGGTTTTGGGAGGAATTTTACAACAAAGCGGGAGGGGAGACCGTTTTTAAGATATTACACCTTGAAATTGGAACCATGAACAAGATTATTACTGAAATAACCCCGCTTTCGGAAAAAGATTGCTTCTATCTCGTTGACCGGACAAAGGATGAATTTAATTTCCCCATCCATCACCATAATGAATATGAACTGAATTTCGTGGAGGGATGCTCGGGCGCACGCCGCGTGGTTGGCGATTCGGTGGAGGAACTGGGTGATTTCGACCTCTGCCTCGTGGGGCATGGCATCGAGCACGCCTGGGAACAGCATAACTGCAAGAGCAATGTGATAAGGGAGGTCACCATCCAGTTTTCAAACGACCTTTTCGGCGATGTGCTCCTCAACAAGAACCAAATGAGCGACATCCGGAAGATGCTCGACGAGAGTTCGAAGGGGGTGGCTTTCTCGATGCATGCCATCATGAAGGTTTATTCGCGGTTCGAGAGGCTTGTGAAAGCAGACTCCGGTTTCGACCAGATGATAGAGTTGCTCCAAATTCTTCATGAACTCGCCGACGGCGGCGGCAGACGGCTTCTTGCCAGCTCTTCATTTGCAAAAGCTAAGGTGCATAGCGACAGCCGGCGGGTGGCGAAGGCACAAGATTATATTTCCCGGCATTATAAAGAGGAGATACGCCTTAACGATATCGCTTCGCTCGTAGGGATGACCCCGACCTCGTTCAGCCGTTTTTTCAAGCTGAGGACGGGGCGGTCGTTCTCCGATTATATAATAGATTTCCGCTTGGGGGTGGCAATCCGTGCCCTGATGGACAGCACTACTTCGATTGCGGAAATCTGTTATGACTGCGGATTCAATAATGTGAGTAATTTCAACCGCATTTTCAAGAAAAAGAAGAAATGCTCGCCAAAAGAATTCAGGGAGCTTTATCAGAAGCACAAGAAGCTGGTGTGAGCGCGGGGAGGGCCGGGCCGACAGCACGGCCGGGTCTTGAGGCCCGCGGATGACCGGCCCCGAAGGCCCGGTAACACAACAAAGACTGCAGGGGAGACTCGCGATGCGAGCGGAGGGGCGGAGAATTGGTTATTTTTGGCAAATTGACAGACGGAGGGGGATAGGATGCGGTTTGGTTAAAATTCCGATGGCTTTTTTATAGATTAGAGGCTTTTTAGTGAAAGAAATTTAATAATTTAGGCGGCATGCAATAATGGCAGGCCGCTTGCAGTTATGTGTGGTGCGAGCAGGTGGATGGTTCATCTGACAATCACACTCATCGACACACTCATTCGAATCCATCCCCACGCCGGCAGGAGAACCCTGATTTATAAAACCCGATAAAAAGGACAGCACCTTAAATAAGTGTAAACCATACACGTAAAGTGGTAGCGATTCGCCATGCTGATACTATTTTATCTTTAATTTGGCGGAACCGTACCATTCTTTGGATAAGAGGATTATTCATCCTAAATTCGCTCCCGAAATCAAGGTGGAAATTATTAAGGTAATAAAGATTGTTCTCACACGGTCCTGCGGTATGTCAGTTCCCGACATGCCGCATTTAAAAGAAGTATTAACCCTACCTATACCCAACTTTGACATGAAACAGATTCTTAGGAAAGTGCGCAACTGTGCCGGAATCTCCCTTATGGCTTTAGCTGCGACGGGCACGATCGCTTCGTGCGGCGGGAGCAAACAGACAGCCGAAAACCACGACGGCTTCGTGACCGTTAAAGACGGAAAATTTTATCTCAATGATTCCGTCTATACTTTTATCGGCACCAACTTCTGGTATGGCGCCATCCTTGGCTCAGAGGGCCGCGGCGGCGACCGCCAGAGACTCGTTGCCGAACTCGACAGTCTCCACGCCCTCGGTCTCGACAATCTCCGTGTGCTTGCCGGCGGCGACGGCAACGTCAGCCTCCCTTCCCACATAGAACCTACACTCCAGACAGCTCCCGGCGTATATAACGATACCATCCTCGCCGGACTCGACTTCCTGCTCTCGGAAATGGAGAAAAGGGATATGAAGGCGGTGATATATCTCAACAATGCCTGGGAATGGAGCGGCGGCTACGGCCAATATCTCGAATGGGCAGGAGAAGGGGAGTGTCCGCTTCCGAGCGTGGCAGGATATCCGGCCTATATGGAATTTGTGGCGAAGTTCCCCAAGTCGGAAAAGGCAAAAGAATTGGCTATCGCCCATGCGAAGAATATAGTGGGACGTACCAACCGCTACACCGGGAAACCTTATTCCGAATCACCGGCAATCATGTCGTGGCAGATAGCCAACGAGCCGAGGGCGTTCAGCGAAGATGGAAAGGAGCCCTTCGCCGAGTGGATACAGGCCACCGCGAAGGCCATAAAGGAGATTGACCCCAACCATCTCGTGAGCACCGGCAGCGAAGGTAAACACGGATGCGAGCAAGACCTCGAACTTTGGAAAAGAATCCACAGTTATCCCGAGGTGGATTACGCCAACATACATATCTGGCCCTACAACTGGGGCTGGGTGTCGCCCGAAACCCTCACCGACAGTCTGCCTGTGGCGAAACGAAACAGCGCCAACTATATTAAGGAGCACCTCGATGCAATCGCCACCGCCGGCAAGCCGATAGTGATAGAGGAATTCGGATTCCCCCGCGACGGGATGGCGATAGAGAAAGGAAGCCCGGTTACGGCCCGCGACGAATATTACGACTATGTAATGGAGATGGTGGGCGAAGGCGAAGGAAAAGTGGCGGGTCTCAATTTCTGGGGCTGGGCCGGCAACGCCTCCCCGGAGCACCGCAGCTGGCAGCCGGGCGACGACTATAGCGGCGACCCTGCGCAGGAAGACCAGGGTTTGAATTCGGTATTCGCCAACGATTCCACTACCCTGAAGGTGGTGAGAAAACACACCGGGAAGTAAGAAATATGCTGTTAAACATATTTAAAATCAGGTGCAAAAATCCAATTTGCAAATCTTGATAAGTTGAAGACAAAATAGTATTACAATTCCCTTAAAGTTGGCAGTAATTTTGCAGTTAGAAATTAGGAATGAGGAATTAGAAATTAGGAATGAGGAATTAGGAATTAGAAATTGTGATTTGTTAATCGAAATAGCTAATCGAAATTCCGAATCAAAATTTCTAATCAAAATGCAGATTAAAATTTCTAATTAAAATGCAGATTGAAATTTCTAATCAAAATGCAGATTAAAATTTCTAATTAAAATGCAGATTAAAATTTCTAATTAAAATGCAGATTGAAATTTCTAATCAAAATGCAGATTAAAATTTCTAATTAAAATGCAGATTAAAATTTCTAATTAAAATGCAGATTAAAATTTCTAATTAAAATGCAGATTGAAATTCTAATCAAAATTACTAATTGCTAACCGCTAATCGCAAATTGATAAATTGCAAATTGTAAAAAACTCAATAAATAAACCTACATCAAACCAAAGTATGAAACTTAAAAATTTCGACCTAAGGGGTGTGATGACCACATTGCTGCTCTGCGTTATGCTCACGGCAGTAGGCCAGACCACCGTCACCGGCTTGGTGCAAGATAACACGGGAGAACCGCTTATCGGCGCCACGGTCCAGGAGAAGGGTAATACCATCAACGGCACAGCCACCGATATAGATGGTAAGTTCACCCTCAAAGTAAAGTCGCCCAAAGCCACGCTCGTCGTGAGCTATGTGGGCATGGATACTCAGGAATTTCCCCTGAACGGCCAGAGCAACGTCACCATCACCCTAAAGGAGAATTCGGAAGTTCTCGACGAGGTGGTTGTGGTGGGCTACGGCACCCAGAAGAAATCAGACATCACCGGTTCGGTGGCTTCTCTTTCGGAAAAGCAGATGAAGCAGACCATCGTGACCAACGCCGACCAGATGCTCCAAGGCAAAGTGGCGGGTGTGCAGGTCACGCAGAACTCCGGTGCCCCGGGCGGCGCGACCTCCATACGTATCCGAGGCGCAAGTTCGCTCAACTCTTCCAACGAACCTCTCTATGTGATTGACGGAGTGCCCATGAGCGGCACCAACTCCGTGCAGGGCTTCGACTGGATGGGCGGCTCCAACGGCCAGACCACCGTCAACCCCCTTGCGGCCATCGCGCCCTCCGACATCGTGAGCATCGACGTGCTTAAGGATGCCTCCGCATGTGCCATCTATGGCGCGGCAGGTGCCAACGGCGTTGTGCTCGTCACCACCCGCCGCGGCTCGGCAGGACACACCAACGTGACATACGACGGCTATGTAGCCTGGCAGCAGGTAGCCAAGCGTCTCGACATGATGGACCTCCGCGAATATGCGCTCTATCAGCAGCAGCTCCTCAACGAAGGGGTGCTCAACACCGGAAATTTCGACGAGACCTTCAGCGACATTTCCCTCCTGGGACGCGGCACCGACTGGCAGGACGAGATTTTCCGCACGGCTTTCATGCAGAACCACCAGGTGAGCGTGAACGGCGGCAATGAGAAGACCGTCTATGCAATGAGCGCGGGATGGATGAAACAAGACGGTACGATCATCGGCTCCGACTTCACCCGATTCAACTCTCGCTTCAACATAGACAACAACATCACCAAATGGCTTAAGATAGGCGGCGCGCTCGCCTATACCCGCACCGACGAGACCATCACCCGCAACGACGGCTCCGACGGCGTAATCATGCAGGCCATGACGATGCAGCCCCACGTGCCGGTGCGCGACTTCGATGGAAACTGGGCAGGCCCCAACACCGTGAACGGCGCATCGACCTGGAACCCCGTGGCACTCGCCCTGATGACCAACAACACTCTTCTGCGCCAGAAAGTGAACGGCAACTTCTATGTTAGCGCCGACTTCCTGAAGCACTTCACCTTCCGCGCCGAATATGCCTTCGACGCTTCGCAGAACCAGAACAAATCGTTCATCCCGCGTTATAAATTCGGACTCGTGTCGAACGACATCAACCAGATGATGCAGCGCGAAGACCATAACTGGTTCTGGATGCAGAAAGACTACATCACCTACAACCAGACCTTCGCAGAGAAGCACGACGTAACCGCTATGGTAGGTTTCGAGGTTTCGAAAGGGAGCTGGAACAACACGATGATAATAAAGAACAATTTCAGCAGCGACGATATCTTCATCATGGGCGAAGACGGCGACTTCGTGAAAAACACCGGAACAGCCGACGCCAACTCTTCGGCATCTTACTTCGCCCGCGTGAACTACGGATTCGACAACCGCTACCTTCTGACCGCCACCGTGCGCCGCGACGGTTCGAGCAAGTTCGGCGCCAACAACAAGTGGGGTACGTTCCCCTCAGTGGCACTTGCCTGGCGTCTCGTAGAAGAGAAATGGCTTCAGGACCAGAACTGGCTTTCCAACCTCAAACTCCGTCTCGGATACGGCAAGGTGGGTAACTCCAACATCGGAACATATCTCTACGGCTCCGCACTCCAGACAATCGTGACCCCGATGGGCACGGCCTACATACCTTCCAACCTCTCCAACCCCAACCTCAAATGGGAGGCGTCGGAGCAGTGGAACGTGGGCTTGGATTTCGCAGCGTTCAACAACCGCTTGGAAATCACCGTCGATGCCTACCACAAGCAGACCCAGGACCTCCTGATGCAGACGTTCGTGCCTTCGCACATCGGCTCCAACTCCTGGCAGGAAATCAACACCCCGTGGGCGAACATCGGAAAGACCCGCAACATCGGTCTTGACGTGCAGATCAACGCACGCCCCGTCATAACGAAAGACTTCCTATGGAACAGTTCGCTGACCCTTTCGCACAACAAGAACAAAATCGTGGCTCTTAACGACGACTCCCAGAGAATTTACGGCAACGTCGATTGGTATTCGCAGTTCCAGACCGTCACGATGTTCGCCGCAGGCCACCCGATGGGCGTGTTCTACGGATACGAGACGGAAGGTCTCTTCCAGAACGAAGCCGACATCGTGGGCCATGCCACCCAGACCGGAGGCTCAGTGCCTTACGCCAATAAAATCGACAAGACGAGCGGAGCCTGGATCGGCGACCTCAAATTCAAGGACCAGAACGGCGACGGCATCATCAACGAAGCCGACCAGAAAGTGATAGGCGACCCCAACCCGGACTTGACCTTCGGTTTCACCAACACCTTCTCATGGAAGAACTTCGAGCTTAACGTGGGTCTCACCGGCCAGCTCGGCGGCGACATCCTCAACTGGAGCCGCTTCCGCACCGAAGGCCTCAACTCCATCTGGGACAACCAGGCCGTAAGCGTGCTCAACCGCGCACAGACGGAGAAAATCGACCCCAACGGGAGCGACGACATCTCCAACCTCCAGCTCGCACCGGGACACAACGGGATTCCGCGCTTCTCCAACCTCGACTCCAACGGCAACAACCGCATGAGCGACCGCTGGCTCGAAGACGCAAGCTATCTGCGAATCCAAAACATCTCGCTCGCCTACAACCTCCCCCAGGAATGGGCGAAGAAAGTGTATCTGCAGAACGCAAGGCTATATTTCAACGTGCAGAACGTATATACCTTCACAAAATACAGCGGATACGACCCCGAGATCGGCGCCTTCAACCAAAGCTCTCTCCTACAGAATATAGACCGCGGACGTTACCCGACCCCCCGCACCTATACCGTAGGCCTAAATCTCACTTTCTAATATAATCCAAACCCGACAATAACGAAATGAAAAATATAATAAAGACATCAGCCATGGCATTGGTGATCGGATGCTCGCTCTCAAGCTGCAACGACTTCCTTACCATCGACCCCATCGACAAGCCGGTTCTGGAGACTTTCTACAAGACCCCCGAAGCCTTGAGATCGACCACCATGGCGCTTTATAGCTCCAAGGCGTGGAGCAACTTCCACATGAACTTCCAGTGGAAGATGGACATGATCAACGGCGACATGTTCTATACCTACGGCGACGAAGGCCAGTGGTATTTCGGAACCTACACCGCAGTCAACCCCTATCTCAACGAAGGTTGGAAAGGGCTCTACAACATAATCCTCGACGCCAACAGCGTCATCCACGACATCGTGCCCGTATGCGGCGGCACCATCACGCAGGCCGACATAGACCAGGCCATAGGCGAGGCGCGCGCATTCCGAGGCTACTGCCACTATATGCTTGCAGAAGTGTGGCATGACGTGCCTGTAATCGAGAACAACTCGGCGATGATTGGCTCCGGCAACCTCGACGTGCCGCGCAACACACAGGCGAGCGTATATCGCTTCGCCATGGAAGACCTCGACGCAGCCGTGGAGCTCCTTCCCGACGATACCGGCGACAGCTGGCGTCTCAACAAGCGCAAAGCCCGCGCCCTCCGCGCCAAGCTTGCCGTAACGATGGCGGCACACAAGGACTACGGCTACGACCGTGACGCCCTTTATGCCAAAGCGGCAGCCGACGCCCTCGACGTGATTGAAAACACACAGGCGCTCACCGAAATCCCCTTCGAAACCCTTTTCGACGTGTCGAGCAACAACGGCCCCGAGTCTATCCTTGCAATCCAGTGCGGAGTGCTCGGATATGCCTTCGGCAACGCCCACAACGTGGCATGGAGCCGTTCGAGCGTAATCGCCGACCAGACCTGGGGCGCAGGCAAAGGTCCCACAATCTCCTTGCAGAACATGTATGACCGCAACGACAAACGCCGTATGTGGACCTACATGACCAACGGCGACTACTATTCGATGCTAAACCGCGCAGGCGGCGGCTACACCTACCAGTATGTTAGCCGCGACGGTACGGGCGACGTGCTCGAAGACCGCAACGAGATGCTCGCACACATCAAGAAATATATCATCGGCAAAGCCGCCGACTGCGACGGCAACGTCGGCATCAACCAGGATGCCGCCAACAACATCTATCTGATGCGCCTCGCCGACGTATATCTCACATACGTTGAGGCAAAGATGGGCACCGCCGACCAGACGTCGGACGCAAGCGCGATGAAATACTACAACATGGTGCGCCAGCGTGCCGGAGTGTCGGAAGCTTCTTCCGTGACTTTCGTGGAACTCCTCAAGGAGCGTCGCCGCGAGCTCGCCTTCGAGAGCCAGACATGGTTCGACACCCAGCGTTACCGCTACCGCACGGACGACGCCACCGCGCTCGACCTTCTCAACAGCGGCTACGGCACAGGCTACAACCGCGCAGCCATGTATGTGCCCGACTATGCGAAATATCCCACCATCGACTCTTCCAACGAGAACAACCTCGATGTGTATAAGATCGTTGACAGCACAGACGACGGCGCGCAATACAACAAGATTATAATCACCAAGGACGCTTTCACCGCTCCTATCCCGGCAGCCGTTTCATCAACCTCTCCCGCCCTTCTCGGAGACCCCGTGGATTATTACGGGGGCTCCACCGGCGACACACCCGAGGCAGGCGAATAAACACACCTAACCATCAATACTGACAGAAATGAACAACCGAATAAAATATACATTCGCGGCGATTGCCGGAGTTATCGCCGCCGGCACGATGGTTTCATGCAACGAAACATACGCCGAGCAGGACAAAGGCGCGACTCCCGTGGTGAAATACGCCCGCACCTGCAACATCAATCAGGCCGATTCTCTCGTGGCGAGCGCGTCGCTCGGCGCCCACCTCTGCTTCGTGGGCGACAACCTCGGCGACGTGCAGCAGGTATGGTTCAACG
>CABRKI010000030.1 GCA_902471455.1 uncultured Porphyromonadaceae bacterium
CCGATCTCGGAGGCATGTCCCTACATTGGTCTTTTGGCGATTATTTCCTTTTGCGCCAGAGTGCGGTCATGTCTTCAAGCGATTTACCCTTCGTCTCAGGTACGAGTTTATATACGAATACGGCTGCGATTATACAGATTGCGCCGTAGAGGGCATACACAAAGAAATGTCCGAATTTATCCCCCATATCGCCCATGCTCATGTTGTATAACGGAACGAACGTGGATGAAACGATGAAGTTGAATATCCACTGGAAAGCTACGGCAATGGCGACTGCTGCTGAGCGGATGGTGTTGGGGAATATCTCGGAAATAAGTACCCAGCAAATCGGGCCCCAGGAGAACATGAAGGATGCGGAATACACCATTATTGAAATCACCGGCACAATGGGCGCTACGGTCGTAATATTGGATATGGCGACTCCGGCGGCTCCGACCGCCATTCCGAGCGAACCCCAGATCAATAGCGGTTTCCTCCCTAATTTTTCTACCGTAAAGACGGCGACGAGTGTAAACGCGATGTTCACTATACCCATTATTACAGTCTGCACCATAGGATTGCCCATTCCCATTGAGTCGAAGATACGCGGGGCATAATAAAGCACTGCATTGATGCCTACCGCCTGCTGGAAAACAGACAGCATCACTCCCACAAAAATAACCATTATGCCGAATGAGAAGAGTTTTTCCGATTTTACCTCTACTGTGGCCTTGATGGCGTCAAGGGTCTTCATGGCGCGTTCCCTGCCGTTGATATGCGTCAGGATTGCCAGTGCCTTGTTGTCTTTGCCTATCAACGCCAGGTAGCGCGGCGATTCAGGCACAAAGCATACGAGGACTGTGAAGACGGCGGCGACGATGGCTTCCGAGCCAAACATGTAGCGCCACCCGGTCTGGATTGTCCACGGGTCGGACGAGGGATTTACGGCATAAAGGGCTTCGCCGACTTTTTCAATGATGGGGTTGGTATGTTCCCCCAATATCAGGAAATTGACGAAATATACTACCAACTGACCGAAAATGATGGCAAACTGATTCCATGAAACGAGTGTGCCTCGGAGGTTGGAGGGCGCTATTTCAGCGATATACATGGGGCAGATGGCAGACGCGAGACCTACGCCTACACCCCCGATGATGCGATATACATTGAATGCCAGCAAAAGTTCGAGCGACGGCTTTCCATAGGCGAAGAAAAAGAACTCGGGATAATATGACCCCAAAGCCGAGACAAGGAAAAGGATTCCGGCGAATATCAGGCTGGGCTTCCGACCGAGTTTCGACGCTAAATAGCCGGATAAGGCACTGCCGATTATACATCCGAGCAATGCACTGGAGGATGTGATGCCATGGATGGTATCGGTGTATATGAAATCTTTTGCACCGAGAAAGAATGCCTGAAGCCCTTTCTCGGCACCGGAAATCACGGCTGTGTCATATCCGAACAATAGACCGCCGAGTACAGCCACGGCAACTATTGAAAAAAGATATACTTTACTTCCATTTTTATTGTTGTCCATACGTTTTAGATTTTGAAGTCGTTTAATGTTAGATATCGGGTCAATGCAAAAAAATACGCTTGATTCGACAAAGGTACAATAAAATTTGAAGTTGTGCCCTCTCTTTCCCTTGCAAAAGAGGATTAATCTTCTTTCTCTAAAGATTCACAATTCAAAATATCGCTCAAAATTCGGAAACCGGAATCCTCCCCTTCCCACATCAATGTGAGAAGGGGTATTTGCCGGCGGCGGAACCGTCCATCACGCCTTTGACTATTTCTGTGGCTTTTACGGCTCCTGTGTTGCGGTCGAATATTTCCCCCGTGTCCCAAAGGAAGGGTATGAGCCCGCGTTCCTTACCGAACTGCGACACGCACCGGTCGAAATATGCACGCGACGCCACGTTGGCTGCCTTGTCTTCGGTTTTCAGTCCGGCAGGGTTGGTGACGATGGCTCCGTATTCGCCGATGACTACCGGTATCCCTTTGTCAACGAACTGTGCTTTCATCTTGTCGAACTGCGATTTCATGTGGTCTTCCTCACCCCATGTGGCGTTGCGGTCGGAGCCTTCCACATGATGGCCCTGGCCCCAGAAATAGAACATATTCCCCCAGCTCTCGTCTTTTTCAAGGCCGCAGAAGTTCCATGGCTCGTAATAATGGATTTCAGCCATCAGACGGTCGGCAGCCTTGTCGGTAGGGAAGACGGTCATGAGTTCGTTGGTCTTGGTGATATCGGTGGCGGGGCCTTGGAAAATCAGCGTGCGCGATGCGTTGTTGCCTCCGGTGGCGCGGACAGCGTCGATGAAGACTTGTTCGTATTCGAGAAGCACAGCCATCTCTTTTGCCGTCATCTGGTCACGCTTTCCCTGATAAGGCTCGTTGGTGCCGGCGAAGAGAAGACGTTCGTTGTAGCCGTTGAGATTGTTGGCAATCTGAGTCCAGAGCGCTTTCTGCTTGGGGATTACATTATCTTTGCTTTCCTCGTTGACGTTCTCTTCAAGCCAGCCGCCGTCCCAATGGATATTGACGATGGCATACATGTCGCGGCTTACAATCCAGCCCACCACTTCGTTGACTCGGGCAAGCCATGCAGGGTCGATGGTGTTGGCGTTGCGGTCGATGATATAGCTGTCCCACGCGCAGGGGATACGCACGGCGTTGAATCCTGCATCCTTGAGTCCCTGGATATAGTTTTCGTTGACTTTGGGGTTGCCCCATGCGGTTTCACCGCCGGGAGCTTCCATTGTGTTGCCGATGTTGATTCCGGCATTGATTTCTGCGGCAATCTGAATGGCCGTCTTGCCGAGGAGCTGCTGGCTTTCGGAAGCTTCCTGCGAGATGGTCACCGTGAGGGGATTGACATCCGCTTTACCTTTCGGGGCTATCACTATGGAAGCCGTGCGCGGAGATGTGGCGGTGTTGGGTGCTACGGTGAAGGAAATGGTCTTGCTTTCAACGGCGCGTGTATTGTCGATTGCAATCCATTCCGCGGTGGCGTTGACTTCGTATTCGAGGTTGTAATTGATTTTTATCGTGCCGTCGCCCCCTTGCGCCTTAAACGCTTTCTCGGCTTCCGCCACGGATGCCGCGTCGGCTTCCAGCACGGGCTTCGCCGACTGCATGAGCTTTACCTGAGCCGATTCTGAACCGGCTTTTACGGTGGCGGTGGCTTCGCGGTCGTTGCCTTCGGGGTTGGCGATTGCCGTGAGAGTGAATTTATAGATGTTTTTCTGCGAACCGGTGATTTCCATGTTTCCCACCGAGACCCATGTCTCGGAGACTGTTATCTCCGGCTTGACGGCCGACATGACGGTGAGCACGTTGTCGCCTCCCGCAATGGGGAAATCAAGCTGTTCGGCAGAACATTTGAATTCGCCGGAAAGACCGGGAGCCGGGTTGTCGTTGTCGCTGCAGGAGGAGAGCGAAACGAAGAAAAGGAAGGCAACCAGGTTTAGGATTGTCGTTTTCATTTTGATGAAATGGATGGTTTGGGAGATTTAGAAAAAGCGGAGGGAAGAATTAAGGAAGTCTTCCCTCCGCAGATAAATTTGTTCGGTTAAATGATTCTACGTTGCCACATCCTTTAGAAAGCAGGGTGTCCGGTGTCGTAAGTAACTTTGAAAGTTACTTCGGCGGAGTTTTGCAGCTTAAACATATCGAGGGAGGGGAAGCAAGGAGCGAGACCCCATGCATTGCAAATGTAGCGGCGGAACGACTTGGGATGGTCTTCGTCGGGATTGCTCCTTGATATTGCGGAATCGTCGAAAGCCACTTCATTGCCATCGATTTTGATATTAAGTATTTCCACATCGGCGTTGGGATGGTCACCGAGAATTCCGTCAACATCCAGCCAGAGGAGAGGGTCGCCGTCGGGCCAGGTGGCGTTTACCGTGGCAGTGTAGGTGCCTTCGCCGGTAATCGAGACGATATCGCCGGTCACCATCGTCCAGTTGGAGGTGTTGTTGAAATAGAGTGCGGCGGCGTATGCTTTGGGTTGGTCGCCCGCGTTGCCGGCCTGCGGAGTGAAATGGAATGCGAGATATTCGTCTTTTTCGGTGGAACGCTGTCCGAGCCACATCCCTTCGATGTTGCCGAATCCGTCTTTCTCTATCGACATGATGCGCAGTCCGTTGTTGGCGTCAAGTCCGAACGAAGCCCAACCTATTATGGACGTGGAGGGAACCGCATCGGCGAAAGTATAGATGCCTTTGTCATCGAGTTCGTAAGAGGTTTCCACCTTTGAGCCGTCGGGATAAGCGAACACCGCCGAATTGTCTTTGCAGTCGAGGGTCATCGAGAATCCGGAATATACAGCCGGGTCGGGGGTGCCGAGCCAGTCGGGATAGTCCGACGGGTTGTTCCATCCGTTCATGCGTGAGCCGTCGAGGTTGCACCAGTCAAGCGGGTTGCTGTCAGAAAGCACCCATTTCACGGAAGTGATTACAGTCTGCGAGATGTCGTCTTTCCATCCGTCGGGAAGCACGGGCTCCGGTTCAACCACTTCGCCCGGCACGTAGTTGTCGGCGTAATCCTTTGAAACGAAGTTCCAGCAATAGACGCATGCACCTTCGCCCGAAAGCGACTCGCTGCGGTAGTTGCCTATCATAAGCTGGTTTTCCGTCAGGACGAGCACCTGGAGGTTCTTGCTCCAGTCTTCCGACAATCCGTGCGCCCACATTCCGTGATAAATCTGCGCGTTTTCGAGCGAGATTGTCATGTTGTCGGCATCGAAGTTGAAGATACCTTCCTGGCTGGCGGGTGTGATTCCGTTGCCGAAGGTCACTTTCACTCCGGCGTTGCCTTGAAGGGAGAAAGTCATTTCTCCGAGCATATCGGCTTCGGCGTTGTCTCCGCCGACGTCGGAATATTTCGGTTCCCACCACGTTTTGCCGTCGGCAAACCAGTCGCCTGCGGTGCCGTCTTTAAGCACCATGTCGGCATGCACTGCGGTAGGGTCGAAGCAGGAATAAAAACCTTGTTTCATGCCATATTGTCCGTTGTCGGGTACCCATGTCTTGGAATTGCCGGCACCTCCGGCAAGATATTCCCAAGCTTGGCCGGATACGAAATCCGCACAGAAGTCTTTGATTGTGAACTTTGCGGGATTACTCCAGACATATCCCCCGCGAGTACTGACACCGATTTTAACTTCATAATCGCCGTCGAAAGGCATCTTGAGGTCGCGCTCGGATCCTACGGAACGGCCCTGCGGCGTTTCCCATGCTATCTGGTAGTTGGCCGGCAAGAGGCTCTTGAGATGTATGAGGTTAGGGTTGGCTGCATCCGGGGTGACGGTGAAGGCTATGCCTTCCACGAGGTCTTCGGGCGAAAGGTTGGCGGCGGGGAGGTCGTAGTCGTCGGAAGAACATGCCGACAGTCCTACAATCGCGGCGGCGCTGAGGAGAAAGGATTTAAAGATTGATTTCATCGTTTGTTCAAAATAATTGATGTTTAGGAGAAAGATTAATTAACTCGATATTTTTTACCATCCGGGGTTCTGTTTGAGAGTCCCGTTTGAGAGTGTGATCTGGTCGTTGGGAATCTGCGACAAACCTTTTGTCGCGATAATCTTCTCGCGGTTGAAGACCACGTTGCCGGCAACGCCTCCGTTCTCGACCGCGCTTCCCGAAGCCGCCAGGGCGTCTGCAAGCACGGTTACGTCGCCTCCGTTGGCCTGGCGCAGGAGGTCCCAATAGCGTATTCCTTCGAATGCAAATTCAACGGCGCGTTCCTTCATAATATTATCCTGCGAAACGTTAACGGATGCTAAACCTGCACGTTGGCGCACCTGGTCGAGATAGCTTTGGGCGTTGGGCGAACCGAGTTCGGCAGCCATCAGGAGGATGTCGGCATAGCGCATCACCGTGAGCGGCTGGATATTGTTGAGCTGCATGTCGCCCGTGCCTTCGGGATTGGAGCCGGTGTTGCCGTTGCCGTAGCGGAGCGGGGTGTATTTCTTCATGCAGTAGCCCGTATATTCGCGCCAATCTTTCCACGATGCGTTGAAATCGGTGAGAGTGTTTATGCCCTCGCCGGCGATGTCGATCACGGATGCTTTGAGCCGGGAATCTCCGGCCTCATATTTCTTGAGGTAATTGGGGCAGACCGTGCATGCGCCCCATCCGCGTCCGTAAGGTGCGGAATCGAGGTTGCGCATACCCACCATCACGAGCCAGCGGTTGCCGTCGTTATTGCCGTTCCAGTCGCCTGTCGGGGTGTATTTCTGCGAAATGATCACTTCAGGGTTTGCGTCGCCTGCATAGGTGGAAAGCGACGTGTCCCATCCGTTTTCGCCCGGTATCGGCACGAGCGAAGCGGCGGGCCAGAGGTTCTTGTAGTCTTCCACAAGCTTATAGCCGCCGTTTGCCACCACGTCTTCAACGGCGGCAAGAGCCTCCGCCTTTGTGAGCGAAGCGGCGGGGGCCAGTTCGCCGGAATAGTTCAATTCGTGGCCGTAATATCCAGTGTAATATAGATACACCCTTGCGAGGAGTCCTTCCGCGGCATATTTGGTGATTCGTCCGCTGTTGTCAATGTCGAGGTTCGCGTCGCCGGGGATATTCTCTATGGCATATTTGAGGTCGCTCACGATGGCTGCATACACGGCATCGGGGTCGGCCTGGGTGCGGTTTTCGTTGACAGGCTCGAGGAAAAGCGGGATGTTGCCCCAAAGGCGCACCATGTCGAAATAAAGCATGGCGCGGAGTGTGCGTGCCTCGCCTATGTAAAGGCCGTGGTTGCCTGAGCCTTCCTGCCATTGGATGCTGTTTTCGCGGGTGATGAGCTCGTTGCAGCGATAGACGGCTGCGTATGAAAGTTTCCAGGCCTCGGAGTAAATCGTGAGGTCGGCGGGGCTTTCGCTTTGGTCGAAACGGTCGATGGCCTGATAGTTGCGGCCGTCGCCGTTGCCGGTGGCACCGAAAGTCTCGTCGCTCATGATTGTGGCCGCCATGTAGAAGTTGAGGGTGGTGGCGGAGCCGAGCTGGCGCCAGCCGTCGTAGCAACCCAGCAGTGCGCGCCAGGCATCGTTTTCCGACTTATAAAAGTTCTCGGTGTTAGATTCGGTCTTCGACTCCACGTCGAGGAAGCTGTCGCCGCAAGATGTGGCGGTTGCAAGCAAGCCGGCAGCTGCGATACCGAGCGAAAGTATGTTGAATTTATAATTTTTCATTTTTATATCTTTCTGAATTTACTGGTAAGGGGAGTTGTTAGAATCCAAGGTTCACGCCGAAGAGGAACGTGCGGGGGCGCGGATAATAGCCTACATCTACGCCAGACACCCATGACGACGTGCCGTAGCCGATTTCAGGGTCCATACCGTCATATTTCGTGAATGTGACAAGGTTCTGGATTTGGAAATATACGCGGCAGTTGCTCAGCCAGCTTTGGTTGATGAGCGGGGCGAAGTTGTAGCCGAGGGTGAGGTTGGAGATTCTCAGATAGTCGGCGTCATGCACGTAGAGGTCGGAGAACTGCCAGTTGATGTTCTGGTTGGTTACGCGAGGAATCGTGTTGGATGTCCCTTCGCCGGTCCAGCGTTGGAGGATGCGCGTTGTGTAGTTCTCATACTGGTTGCCCGGGTCGCGGTAGCTCTGCACGATCTGCATTCCGGCGGCTCCGGCGGCCACTACGGAGAAATCGAAATTGCGCCAGCTGAGGTTTACGTTGAAACCGTAGGTGAAGTCGGGAAGTCCGTTGCCGAGGTCGGTCTTGTCGGCGTCGTCGATTTTGCCGTTTTTGTCGATATCCACGAATCTCACGTCACCCGGCTGTGGATTGGCCTGGAGGAATCCGTTGCCTGCGGCACGCCAGTCGTCGATTTCTTTTTGGTTCTGGAAGATTCCGGCGGTTTTGAGGCCCCAGAAATAACCGATTGCATATCCGTTCTGAGCTCTGTAGAATTCGGGGTTGTTATTGTAAATCTGGCCTGTTTCGCCGTGGATTATGCCGTCTTCATTGGGGATTGCGCCCACCTTGTTGTGGTTGTAGGCTCCGTTCACTCCGATGGAGTATGAGAAATCGTTGCCGATTACGTCGTTCCAGTTGAGGTTGAGTTCCACGCCGGTGTTCTTCACGTTGCCGCCGTTGATGAAGGGAGCGTCGGTTCCGGCTGTGGCGAGGATAGGCGCTTTCACGAGCCAGTCCTTATTGTTCTTGATGTAGAAATCGAAGTTCACGCCGAGACGGCTCCCGAGAAAGCGTGCGTCGAAACCGACGTTGGTCTGTTCCGAAGTCTCCCAGGTAAGGTCAAGGTTACCCAGACGGGAGGGGTATGCGCCCCAGTTGTTGGCGAGGATATTTCCGTAGCCTTCGTTGAGCTGTCCGTTGGGCCCGACATACTGGCCGAAGAAATAATGGGTGTTGGTGGTCTTTATCGGTGCGAGATACTGGTAGTTGTCAACGTTCTGGTTGCCGACGCGGCCCCAGCTCACGCGGAGCTTGAAGAAATCGAGCCATCCCTGTGTAGGCTGCATGAATTCCTCGCTCGAGAGGTTCCAGCCTGCCGATACTGACGGGAATGTGCCGAAGCGGTGTCCCGGGGCGAAGTGTGATGAGCCGTCGCGGCGGACGGTTACGTTCACCATATATTTTTCGCGCCAGTTCCAGCTGAGACGTCCGAAATAGCTGACGGAGCGTGAATCGTCGTAGGGATATCCCTGGAGTGCCATGCCCGGGTCGGTGAGGGAGTTGCCTGTGCCGTTGCTTATATAGCCGTGCTGCCAGTCGTTGAAGCCCTCTTTGAGATTGATTTGGGCACCGCCCACGTATTCGCCGCTGTAGCGGTAGGATTCCATACCGAGGAGTACGTTGAAGGAGTGGTCTTTGATGTCGAAATCGTAGGAAATGGTGTTGGTCCACGTCATGCCGAGGCTCTTGCTCATGTTCTGGTCTGCGCTGTCGTAAGTGCGTTCGGACTGTGGGGAGAATTTATACTTGGGCTGGAACCTGCGCCATGAGCTCGAACCATAGACTGCGCCGAACACGGTGCGGAGTTTAAGGCCTTTGAGAGGTTCTATCTGGGCATAGACGTTGCCGGAGAAAGTGGCGTTGGTCGATTTGTTGTCGGTGTTGATGCGCATGGAGCCGTAGGGGTTGCCTCCGTTCTGATAGTAGTCGTTGCCAACGGTGCTGTTGAAGTTGCCTTCCTCGTCATAAACGGGGGTCAGAGGGTTCATGGGGAATGCCGAGTGCAAGCCGTTTGCCCAGATGTTGCCCACGTCGATGCCTTTTTTCTTCGTGTAGATGAACGAAGCCTGCTCGCCGATGGTGACGATGCCGTTGAAAAGTTTATGGTCGGAGTTGATGCGGAAATTGTAGCGTGAATAGTTCGACGATTCTTTGCCGCCTACGATACCTTCCTGGTTGAGGTAGCCGAGCGACATTGCATAGGTCGAGGTTTTGTTGCCACCGGTCACGCCGATGGTATAGCTCTGCGAGAGGGCGTTGTCTTCAAACATCTGGTCAAGCCAGTCGGTGTCGTAGATGTTGCCGTCGGCGTCATGGATGCTCTTGAGGTTGGCCCAGTCGTAGGGGGCGAGCCCTTCGTTGATGTTTTGCTCGTCCATGATGGTCATATATTCGCGTGCATTGAGCATGTTCACCTTTTTAGGACGTGACTGCCAGCCTACATAACCGTCGAAAGTTACTTTTGCACTTCCCTCGCGGCCCTGTTTGGTGGTGATGAGCACCACGCCGTTTGCGGCCTGTGCGCCATAGATGGCGGCTGATGCGGCGTCTTTAAGCACGTCGATGCTCTCGATGTCGGCGGGGTTGAGGGTTGAGATGTCGCCGCCGATGCCGTCTATAAGATATAGGGGGGAGCCGTTGCCGATAGTTCCGAGACCTCGGATTGTAACCTTCATGCCGGAACCGGGCTGACCCGACTCTGAAGCGATGCTGACGCCCGGCATCTGTCCCTGCATGGCCTGCAGCGGGGAGGTAGTGTTCATCTCGGCAATCTTGGAACCTTCAATCTGGGATGTGGCGCCGGTGATGAGTTTCTTTTTCTGCACGCCGTAGCCCACTACCACCACTTCGTCGAGCACCGAAGAGTTCTCGGAAAGGGCTACGTCGAGCGACGGGCCGGTCACTTTGATTTCCCTTGACACATAACCGATATAGGAGAAAACGATTGTGGCTCCCGTTTCGGTGTTGATGGAATAGTTGCCGTCGATGTCTGTGGCGGCTCCCGTTGAAGAGCCTTTGACCATGACGGTGGCCCCGATAAGAGGCTCGCCGTCGGTGGCTGATGTTACCGTGCCTTTCACGGTGATTGGCTCGGCGAGAGCGAAGCCGGAGCCTGTCAGGAGACAAAGCGCCACCATCGCCAGGTGGAAGAGCCGTGCCTTGCAATGATCAATAAGTTGTTTTGCCATTGGTAAGATTGTTTACAGGTAAATATTTTAGGTTGTTAGATAAATTCGGTATGATTGAAAGGTCGGTTTGTCCGGGAAGTGATTTCTCATGGATAATGGCATGGGACCCTCTCTCTCATCTTTCGGTTGCAAAGTTAGCTTGTTATTTTACGTTACATGTGCCTAATCTCGTAATGTTAGGTGCGTTAAATTGAAATCGAAGGTTATCAAATGTTAACAATAACGGTGTAAAATGTAATTTGATTTAATGTAATCCATTGCTAATTAGAGATTTAAAATAAATATTATTCCCTCTGCACTCCGGTTGGGTTTGGAAGTTTGGTTAACATTCGCTTATTTTGCATATCAAATGTTAACCATGACTAAAAGAAAATACCTTCTGTTGTTGCTTGCGTTTCAGTTCTCCTTTTTACTATTTGCAAAAGAAGAAGCGATAGAGATGCGACACCTTGACACTGCCACCGGCTTGTCTAACACCCGAATCAATTCCGTATATAAGGATTCCGACGGTTTTCTTTGGATAGGGACCTCGTCGGGTCTGTGCCGCTATGACGGCTACACTGTCAAGATGTATCGCGACGAGCATTCCGAAGGCACAAGCGTGCTCAACAATTTTGTGGAAGACATACAGGAAGACAGTGCCGGGCGTCTTTGGATGAATGCCGAGGGGAAATACCGCATCTATAATCCCGACACCGGTAAAGTGGTTGACGACATCGCTCCGTTGTTGAAAAAATGCGGCATAGAGGGCGATGTAGATGATGTGCTTACCACCGCCGACGGCAGGATATGGATAGCTGTTTCCGGAGGAAGCGTTTATGCTTTCGACGCCGGCATGGATAAGGTGAAAACCGTGGCGGAAGTAAGGAATGGTAGCAAAGTGGCGGATATGGCGGAGACTGAAAAAGGTGTTGCCGTGGCGACTACCGACGGCACCCTGTCGTTTATAAATCCGCAGACCATGAAAATAGAAAAGTCGTTGAAAAATAAGAATCTGATGGTCCGGGGCGCGGACTCCGAGAATATTTACGCCCTATATGCCGACAGGGAGGGTCGGGTATGGCTGTTTTGTAACGACCTGCTGATGTGCTACGACACCCGTAATGATAAATGGCTTGACGACCGTCTGCCCCCCAAGGGTGTGACGGGAGTGGTTAAGAATATGTTTCAGGACAGCAAGGGGCGCCTCTGGATAGCGCGCGACCACCGTGGACTGGCGCGTATGGTGGATACGGAAGACGGGTTCCGCATCGAGGAGTTTCCCGAGTCGGGTGAATTGAAGGGGCATAGCACCGTGTTGTGTTTCAATGAAGATGCCGACGGCACACTGTGGATAGGCACGTTCAAACAGGGGCTCTTTTCGTTCAACGAAACCGTAGGCAAGTTCGGTATGGAGGAAATTCCCGACGTGAACTGCATGGTTTCCGCCGGAAACAATTCGCTTTGGGTCGGTACGGATGCAAGCGGGATATGGCGTTGGAATCTTACCGACAACAGCAAACAGAGAATAACTGACCCTTCGGACGGCGAGACCCCCTCCGCCGTAACCTGTATGACCGTGGCTGAAGACGGCACTCTTTACATAGGCTCGTTTTCAAAAGGTTTGCGATGTTACCGCGACGGAAAATTTTCAAGAGTCGCGACGGGGACTCCCCTTGACGAAAGCCTGACATGGTCGCTCACAACCGACAAGGAAGGCTACCTCTGGGCAGGCACATTAGGGGGAGGCCTTTACATGATAAACACCGCCACAGGCGAAACGAAGGCGTTCAAGGGATTGGAATCGGGCTTGAGTTCCGACTATGTCATGTCATTGGTGTGCGCACGCGACGGAAAGATGTTTGTCGGCACGTCTTACGGTATCTCCGTCTATGACCCCGCCACCGGAAAAATGACTGCGTGGCTCAACGAAAGTGATGTGCCTAACCCAACGAGCCGTAGCATCAACCAGGTATATGAGGATTCGCGAGGCCTGATATGGCTCGCCACACAGTGCGGGTTGAAGGTGATTGACCGTCAGCGTAAAAAATTACACGACATCGACCTCAGGGATGGCAGGAACCAATTCTTCGTGTTGGGACTCATAGAAGACAACGGAGGGGCGATGTGGGTGTCGGAGGGATCGAACCTTGTGCATCTGAAGGTGGATTTCAACGAACGCACCGGCGATATCGACGTGAAGTCGAGGGTTTATGACGGCAGCGACGGGGTGCAGGAGTGCGAGCTCAACCAGCGGTCGTTTGCCAAGCTTCCCGACGGTGAAATAGTGGTGGGCGGCCTTTACGGGGTAAACAGGATTTCACCTTACGATATAAAATTCAACACCGCACGCCCCAAGGTGATGTTTACTGACCTTTATATGGGAAACCGCAAAATTGCCGCAGGTGAAAAGGTAGGTGGCCGTGTGATTTATGACAAGGGGTTGAACCGTGGCGCCACATTGGAGTTCGACCATAATCCGGAAGAATTCACCGTCTATTTCGCCACCGACAACTATGCGCTCCCCGAGAAGACGGTGTTCAGCTATAAGCTTGAAGGATTTAACGACGAGTGGATTTCATGTCCTGCCGGGGTGAACCACGTCACCTATACCAACCTTTCTCCGGGACATTACCGGCTGCTCGTGAAGGCCGTCAACGGCGACGGCTTCGAAAGCGAGACCCCTGCGTCGATAGATATCTACGTCCATCCTCCCTTCTGGGCTACGCCTTGGGCTTATATGGTTTATGCCGTGCTTGCAATGGCTATGATTTACGTTATTGTCAGGATTGTGATTGCAAGGGAGCGTAAAGTGTTCGACCGCAAACGCCAGGAAGATGCCATGCGCAAACAGGAGGAAATAAACCAGTTGAAATTCAAGTTCTTCACCAACATAAGCCATGACTTGCGCACACCTCTCACGCTTATAGTTTCACCGATAGAAACGATGCTGAAGGAATCGACCGACGAACGGCAGACGAAACGGCTCACGCTCATGCGCAACAACGCCATGCGTCTTCTCTCGCTCGTGAACCAGCTTCTCGATTTCCGCAAGACCGAGATGGCGGGATTGCATCTGAATCCGTCGGAGGGTGATATAGTCTCGTTCGCCCGGGGTGTGTGCTCGTCGTTTATGAATCTCTCCGAGCGCAAGAACATCAACCTTACTTTCTATTCCGACCGCGAGAGTATCCCCATTTCGTTCGACGCTGACAAGATGGAGAAGATTTTCATGAATCTTCTGGGCAACGCTTTCAAATTCACGCCCGGCGGGGGGAGGGTGGATGTTTCGTTGGAATGCACGGGCGCGGACAGGGATTTGTTGCGGATAAAGGTTGCGGATACGGGCCCCGGAGTGAGCGACAAGGACAAACCGCATATTTTCGAGCGTTTCTATCAGGTTGATGACAACGGCGACCCACATCCCGGCATGGGGAGCGGAATAGGACTGAGCATGGTGAGCGAATATGTGAGGCTTCATGAAGGCACAATCAGGGTGGCTGACAACGTTGAGCACGGAAGCGTGTTTATAATAGAGATTCCTGTGCGCCATTCTCAGACGAAATCAGTGGAAACTGAAGCTTTGGCGGGAGTGGAGGGGCATCAGGAGGCGGTTGCAGTGACCGGACCGGAAGAAACGGCAGAAGAAACAGCCGACAGGCACGCACCGGACTCCCGGCCATTGGCACTCGTCGTGGATGACAACAGTGACATTACGGATTTTATAAAAGACGGAATAGAGGATGAATTCGAAGTCATGACGGCGGCTGACGGCGAGGAAGCTCTCGAAAAAATCGGGGAGAGGAAACCGTCGGTGATTGTGGCTGACCTCATGATGCCGCACATGGACGGCATAGAACTTTGCCGGAGACTTAAAGGCGACAAGGAAACTGCCGGAATCCCGGTGATAATCCTCACTGCCAAACACGATCTGGGTGCAAAGGTGGAGGGCCTGACCCTCGGGGCCGACGACTACATGACGAAGCCTTTCAATCTCGACGTGCTCAGGCTAAGGATGCGCAAGCTCGTGCAACTCACGGCGAAAGGGGCGGGAAGAAGTCTTGTTGACCCCGAGCCGGAAAACATAAAAATCACTCCTCTCGACGAGAAATTTATCGAAAAGGCCGTGAACTATGTGTCGGACAATCTTGACCGCTCCGAACTGTCGGTGGAAGAGATGAGCGAGAAACTCGGCATGAGCCGCGTGCGCCTCTATAAAAAGATAAAACAGATAACCGGAAAGACCCCAATAGAATTCATAAGGGTGATAAGGCTGAAGAGAGCCGCCCAGCTGCTGCGCGAAAGCCAGCTCAACGTGTCGGAAATAGCCTATCAGACGGGATTCAACAGTCCGAAAGTATTCAGCAAATATTTCAAGGAGGAATTCGGCATTCTCCCGTCCGTTTACCAGGGAAAAGAGGGTAAGGAAACAAATTATACCGTTTAAATTAACATATCATACCCCTCCGCTATCAAACACCCCCGACCGAGTCAACAAGAGAAGACCCGTGTCGGGGATTTTTATGTGTAATTTTGCGATAGAATCTAACATTAAAATCTATATGAAATTACGCTCCATTTCCGCAATGTTGCTCGCCGGGCTCCTCGCAGCCTGCGGCTCGGGTAGATTTGAGAAGACCCCGCAGGGGGTCGTTGTCAATATCGCCGCGCAGAAGGAAAACGATGTGCGCAAAGTGCGCCTTCAGGTTTTCGGCGACAAAATTATCAGGGTGACGGCAACGCCCGACAACAGTTTTTCGAACGACACAAGCCTCGTTGTGCTCAAGCCTGCGGGCGATGTGAAATTTGACGTGGAGGAAACCGATTCGACGGTGTCGGTTGTGACGTCGGAGGTGAGGGCGACGGTATCGCTTGCCACCGGCGACGTGAAATTCTATAACAAGGAGGGACGCCTGATTGTGGCCGAGGCCGAAGGGGGAAGGGAATTTTCGCCCATTGAAGTGGAAGGCACGAAAGGCTACACGGTGCGCCAGGTGTTCCAAAGTCTCGACGAGGAGGAAGGCATTTACGGCCTCGGTCAGCATCAGGCCGACGAATTCAATTATAAAGGGAAGAACGAAGAGCTTTTCCAATACAACACGAAAGTGTCGGTGCCGTTCGTGGTCTCTACCGACAACTACGGAATCCTCTGGGACAGCTATTCGCTATGCCGCTGGGGAAATCCCGACGGTTATAAACAGCTCGGCGGTGTCTTCAAGCTTTTCGATAGGGATGGCAAGGAGGGTGCCTTGACCGGCACATACGTGCCCGCATCTTCAGATGAGCCTACCATCGTACAGCGCGAAGACTCCATCTATTTCGAACACCTCAAAAGGGGCGACCTCGCCCATGTGGTCAACCTTCCGCAGAATTTCAATTTCGCAGGAAGCCACGTCACCTACGAAGGTGAGATAGAAGCCACCCAAAGCGGTGAATATAAGTTCATCCTTTATTATTCCGGCTATCAGAAGGTGTTTATCAACAATGAAGAGGTGGTGCCCGAACGCTGGCGCACTGCCTGGAACCCCAACAGCTTCAAATTCTCCTATACACTTGAGGCAGGACAGCGCGTGCCTATAAAGATAGAGTGGGAGCCCAATGGCTCGGTTGCTTACTGCGGCCTGCGTGTGTATGACCCCCGCGATCCCAAGGACCAGATGAACATGAGCTGGTGGGGCGAGATGCAAGACGGAATCGACTATTACTTCATCTATGGCGACGACATGGACGACGTGATAAAGGGATACCGTACGCTCACGGGGAAAGCCCCCATCATGCCCAAGTGGGCTATGGGCTACTGGCAGAGCCGCGAGAAATACAACACCCAGGAAGAGGTGCTCTCCACGCTCGCCGAATTCCGCAAGCGCAACATTCCTATTGACAACATCGTGATAGACTGGCTACACTGGAAGGAAGATTCGTGGGGTAGCCACGAGTTCGACCGCACCCGTTTCCCCGACCCGAAAGGTATGGTCGATACAATCCACGACATGAACGCCCGCGTAATGATTTCGGTGTGGCCGAAATTTTATGTCACCACCGACCATTACAAAGAGTTTGACAAAAACGGCTGGATGTATAAGCTTCCGGTGCAAGACAGCATCCGCGACTGGGTAGGCCCCGGCTATCTCGGTTCGTTCTACGATGCATACGACCCCGAGGCGCGCAAGCTTTTCTGGAGCCAGATCAACGACCACTACATGCCTCTCGGCATCGATGCATGGTGGATGGACGCTTCCGAACCGAACATCCGCGACTGCACCGACATACAATATCGCAAAGACCTTATCACCCCGACCGCGCTCGGACCCTCGACGAAATATTTCAACGCCTATGCGCTGGAGAACGCCGACGCCATATATAACGGACAGCGCGGGGTTGACCACGACAAACGTGTGTTCCTTCTGACCCGCTCCGGATTCGCCGGACAGCAGCGTTACTCAACCGCTACCTGGAGCGGCGACATCGCCACCCGCTGGGAAGACATGAAGGCGCAGATTTCAGCCGGACTTAACTTCGCCCTCAGCGGTGTGCCCTGGTGGACTATGGACATCGGCGGTTTCTGCGTGGAAGACCGCTACGTGAAGGCGGCAGCCGAAAACCTTCAGACAGGAAAGGAGAACGCCGACCTTAAGGAATGGCGCGAACTCAATACGCGTTGGTATCAGTTCGGTGCTTTCGCGCCACTCTTCCGCGCCCACGGTCAATGGCCTTACCGCGAAATCTTCAATATTGCGCCGGAGAACCATCCCGCCTACAAGTCGGTGGTCTATTACACCAACCTGCGCTACGACCTCATGCCTTACATCTATTCTATGGCGGGGATGACGTATTTCGACGATTACACGGTGATGCGTCCCGTGGTGATGGATTTCACCGCCGACAAGGCAACCCGTGGCGTGCAAGACGAATATATGTTCGGCCCGGCATTCCTCGTGGCCCCGGTCTATACCTACGGCGCACGCAGCCGCGAAGTATATTTCCCGAAAGGGGCGGAATGGTATGACTTCTACAATGGCAAGTTGGTTTCCAAGGGTGGCGAAACACTCAAGGTCAATGCACCCTACGGGCAGCTTCCCCTCTACGTCCGCTCCGGCGCCATCGTGCCTTTCGGACCCGCCATGCAGTATAGCGACGAGAAACCGGCCGACATAATCAACCTTTATGTCTATGCCGGCCAGAACGGTGAGTTCACGCTCTATGAAGACGAGAACCTCAACTATAACTACGAGAAAGGGCAGTATGCCATGATTCCGATAAGCTACAACGACGCGACAGGCACATTGACCATCGGCGACCGCAAGGGTGAATTCCCCGGTATGTTGAAGTCGCGCAAGTTCAATGTGGTGAAGGTGTCGCCGCAGCATCCCGTGGGCTATTCCCGCGATGCCAAAGGGGTTGAGGTGGCTTATTCCGGAAAACGTGTGGAGGTGAAACTCTGAAGCGGTTAATTTTGAAGTAATACAGATGAAAATAAGGTTAAAAAAGTTCTTTATCACACTGTCTATGGTTCTGGCGGCCGCCGTGACGGCGACCGCCAAGACCGACAGTCGTGCCGTGTCGTTCGACAAAGGGTGGATGTTCTCACTTTCGGACTCTCCCGCGATGTCGGCACCCGGGTTCGACGATTCGTCATGGAGGAAACTCGACCTGCCGCACGACTGGGCGATTGAAGGGAACTTCAGCGAAGACAATCCATCCGGCACGGGGGGCGGCGCGCTTCCCGGAGGCGTCGGATGGTACCGCAAGACATTCCGTCTGTCTCCCTCGATGAAAGGGAAACAGATTTACATAGATTTCGACGGGGCTTACATGAACGCCACCGTATTTATAAACGGCCACGAACTGGGCACGCGCCCATACGGCTACGCTTCGTTCAGCTACGACATCACCCCATGGGTGAAAGAGGCCGGCGACAACGTGGTGGCGGTGCGCGTTGACAATGCCGAACAGCCCAACTCGCGCTGGTATAGCGGCTGCGGCATATACCGCCACGTATGGCTGCGTGCGCTCGACCCTGTCCACATATCGTTGTGGGGTGTGTTTGTGCGCCAAGACAGCGTGTCGGCGCGTGAGGCGAGGTTCACTGTCATCACCGACGTGGAAAACAACGGACGCAAGGGGCGGAAAGCCGTTCTTGAAACAAAGGTGGTGGCTCCCAACGGCCTCGTGGTGGCTGCCTCGGTTTCACGTTTGCGTTTGAAGCAAGATTCAAAGACGGTGGCGCAACAGCCGATGCAGTTCTATAATCCGGAACTGTGGAGCGTGAAGAAACCTGTGCTCTACAAGGTGGTGAGCACCGTCAAAATCGACGGGCAGACCGTTGACGAATATGAAACCACGACGGGATTCCGCCATCTTACGTTCGACGCTAAAACAGGGTTTGCCCTCAACGGTGAGCGGATGAAAATCAACGGCGTGTGCCTTCACCATGATGCAGGCGCACTTGGTGCGGTGGTCAACAAAGCCGCCATCGAGCGTCAGCTCCGCATCATGCAGGAGATGGGCGCGAATGCCGTGAGAAGTTCGCACAACCCTCCCTCTCCCGAACTCCTCGAACTCTGCGACTCCATGGGCATCATGGTGATGGACGAGACGTTTGACATGTGGCGCAAGAAAAAGACGTCGCACGATTACGCCCGCTATTTCCCCGACTGGCACGAACGCGACCTGCGCGACCTTGTGGTGCGCGACCGCAACCATCCTTCCGTCATAATCTGGAGCATCGGCAACGAAGTGCTGGAGCAATGGAGCGACGCCAAGGCTGACACCCTTTCGCTCGAACAGGCTAATCTGATTCTTAACTTCGGGCATGGAAAGGATATGCTTGCCGCCGAGGGCGACTCGCTTTCGGTTAATTCACTGCTCACAAAGAAACTCGCCGACATGACGAGGACACTCGACCCGACGCGCCCTGTGACGGCAGGTTGCAACGAACCCGACCCGGGCAACCATCTCTTCCGCTCGGGCGCGCTCGACATCATCGGGTTCAACTATCACGACGACTGGTTTAAGGACGTTCCCAAGAACTTCCCCGGCAAGCCGTTTATTGTCACCGAGAGCGTTTCCGCACTCCAGACAAGGGGGTATTACCGTATGCCTTCCGACAGTATGTATATATGGCCTGAGAGATGGGACAAACCGTTCTACGACCCGTCATTCTCCTGTTCGTCATACGACAACTGCCATGTCCCCTGGGGCAACACCCATGAAGGAACCATGCGCCATGTGGAAGACAACGATTTCATCATGGGGCAGTTCGTGTGGACCGGTTTCGACTATCTCGGCGAGCCGACCCCGTTCGGGTGGCCTGCGCGAAGCTCCTATTTCGGAATCGTTGACCTCGCCGGTTTCCCGAAAGATTCCTACTACATGTATCAGAGCCGTTGGCGTCCCGACAAAGACGTGCTCCATCTCTTCCCGCACTGGAACTGGAAAGAGGGTGAAGACGTGGATGTGTGGGCTTATTTCAACAATGCCGACGAGGTGGAACTTTATCTCGACGGCAGGAGCCTCGGGAAGAAAACGCCCGATGATAAGGAATGCCATGTGATGTGGCGCGTGCCTTTCACCCCCGGCGAACTTGTGGCGGTGAGCCGCAAAGGGGGACGCGAGGTGATGCGCGACACCGTGGGGACCGCCTCCGAACCGTATGCAATAAGACTCACCCCCGACCGTTCTGAAATCAAGGCTGATGGAGCTGACTTGAGTTATGTTACGGTAGAGGTGACCGACAAGGACGGCAATATTTGCCCGCTTGCCGAAAACGAGATTACGTTCTCCGTGAAAGGACCCGGCTTCAATAGCGGGGTTGACAACGGTTCTCCCATATCGCTCGAACCGTTCAAGTCCGACCGTCGGAAAGCGTTCTACGGGAAAGCCCTTCTCATAGTGCGCAACGACGGAGGCAAAGGGGAAATAAGGGTGAAAGCATCTTCACCGGAACTAAAAGAAGCTATAGCGACAATCAAAGCCTTATGAAAACATATATAACGAAACTATTGATGGCTATTACAATGGCAGGTGGCGCGGCGGCATCGCAGGCTGCGACGCCGGTTTATCTCGACGAGAACGCGCCGATAGAGAAGCGTGTGGAAGACGCGCTTTCGCGCATGACGCTTGAGGAGAAGGTGGCTTTATGCCATGCCCAGAGCAAATTCTCCACAAGAGGTGTGGAACGTCTCGGCATACCCGAATTGTGGATGAGCGACGGTCCGCACGGGGTGCGTGCGGAAATCAACTGGAACGACTGGGGCTATGCCGGCTGGACCAACGACTCCATCACGGCGTTCCCGGCCCTGACCGCGCTCGCCGCCACATGGAATCCGGAGATGTCGGCCCTCTATGGCAAGAATGTGGGTGAAGAGGCACGCTATCGTGAGAAGGATGTGCTTTTAGGCCCGGGTGTCAACATATACCGCACGCCCCTCAACGGGCGCAACTTCGAATATATGGGCGAAGACCCGTATCTCGCCGGCGAGATGGTGGTGCCTTACATCCAGGAATTGCAGAAAAACGGCGTGGCTGCCTGTGTGAAGCATTTCGCCCTCAACAACCAGGAGAAATGGCGCGGCACCGTAGATGTTGCCCTCAGCGACCGCGCCCTCTACGAGATTTATCTCCCCGCTTTCAAGAAGGCGGTGCAGGAGGGTGGCGCATGGTCAATCATGGGTGCCTACAACAAGATATGGGGCCAGCATTGCTGCCACAACCAGCGTCTGCTCAACGATATCCTTCGTGGTGAATGGGATTTCGACGGGGCGGTGATAACCGACTGGGGCGGAGCGCACGACACCAAGGAGGCGGCCCTCAACGGCCTCGACATCGAGATGGGCTCTTACACCAACGGACTCACGAGCGAGAGTGCCTTCGGTTACGACGACTATTATCTCGCCAACCCTTATCTTGAAATGATAAAGAAAGGGGAAGTGCCGGAGAGCACCGTCGATGACAAGGCGCGCAACATCCTGCGTATTATTTTCCGCACTGCCATGAACACTAAGAAGCCTTTCGGCTCGAAGTGTACTCCCGAGCATTACGCGGCGGCGAAGGCTATAGGCGACGAGAGTATCATACTTCTCAAAAACAGCGGAATCCTCCCTCTCGACGGTGAGAAATACGGTAGCATTCTCGTGGTCGGCGACAACGCAACACGCCGCCTTACCGACGGCGGCGGTTCATCGGAATTGAAACCGAAGGACTATGTATCGCCTCTTTCGGCTTTGCAGGCCGTCTATGGCGACAAGGTGAAATATGCGCAGGGTTACGCTTGCGGACGCACCCTCTATGAGGCGGAAGACATCATCCCGCAGGAGGAGCAAGACAGGCTCCGCGCCGAGGCTGTGGCTATGGCTAAGGATGCCGACGTGGTGATCTATATCGGAGGACTCAACAAGAATTCCTGGCAAGACTGTGAAAGCACCGACCGCAGGGAATATGAACTTCCTTTCGGACAGAACCGGCTCATAGAGGAATTGATAAAGGTAAATCCGAATATCGTAATCGCCAATATCTCCGGCAACGCTTACGAAATGCCGTGGGTGAATAAGGTGCCGGCCATACTACATGCTTCTTATCTCGGCACCATGGGCGGGGCAAGCATCGCCGACGTGATTGCGGGCAATGTGAATCCCTCCGGGAAACTTCCGTATTCGATTCCGGTCCGTCTGGAGGACTGTGGTGCTAATTCGTTTGGCGAGGAATCATATCCCGGCATCGAGCAGGGTTCGGAAGATGTTGTGGCTATACCGGGTTCCGTGATAGAGGGCGGGAAGAGTCCCAAGCAGACGTATAAGGAAGATATTCTTGTGGGTTATCGTTGGCACGACACCAAGAAGATTCCGGCGCTTTTCCCGTTCGGTCACGGCCTGAGCTATACCGAATTCGAATATGGCAAACCGGTGGTTTCCGGTTCGAAGATTAGCGGAGATAGCGAAATCACGGTGGAGGTGCCTGTCACCAATAAGGGTAGCCGCGAGGGTAGCGAAATCGTGGAACTTTATATTTCCGACCTGAAATCGTCGCTTCCTCGTCCCGTGAAGGAACTCAAAGGTTTCGACAAGGTGAAGCTTATGCCCGGGGAGACGAAGAACGTAAGGTTTGTGATCAAACCGGAGGCATTGAAATATTTCGACGACAAAGCCCACGAATGGGTGGTGGAACCCGGCAAATTCAAAGCACACATCGGTGCATCCTCTACCGACATCCGCCACACTGTCCCCTTCGAATACACCGCCGACTGACTTAGCCGCTAACTGACAGTGACCAAAGATTGTGATTGGTTGACAATGATGTAGGTCCTCGAGGGTGTGCCATAACCGGCACACCCTCTTTCTGTGATTACTAACAAAATAGAACTCCTGTTTCTCCTGTTCTCCTGTCAATAAAACGACAGGAGAACAGGAGAAACAGGAGTTTTTATAGTCAGAAGATATTTGTGGTCAGAAGATAAGGGAGCCGGGGTCGGCGGCATCCGCATCCATGCACATTACATAGTATATTGGGAGGTAAATCACTTTTCCTTTTTTTCGGACTTCCCTCGAATTGCAAAATACGATTCCTTCCTTTACATTGTAATCCGAATTGTCAACGAATGCGTCGAGGGCGCTATGTACGGTGTAATCTTTTCCTGACTTCACTTCGACAGGAGTTACTGAGAGGGTGGCGTAGTCGTCGATAAGATAATCCACTTCACCTTTCTTCTTGTTGTCGTAATAAAACAGGTTATAACCGTGCGCCTTCAGTTCTTGTGCCACCACACTTTCGTAAACGGCTCCGAGATTTACGCTGCATTCGTCGTCAAGGACGGCCCGGATGTTGTTGCGGTATAGCACCCCGGTCAATATTCCCACGTCGTTTAGATAAAGTTTAAGGAGGTTCTTTGTGCCCGATTCGATTAAAGGGAAGCGCGGGCCGGTTACAGCTTTAACTTCCAATGCTATTCCGGAATCGATGAGGTAATCGAATTCTTCTTCGTATGACTTAAAGCGGGCCCCCTTTTTATCTTCGATATCCTTTATTATGACCCGCTTCTTTTTGCTTTCCATCATTGATGGAATCATGTCGTAAATCCGTTCAATCTTTAGTTTATGGGAAAAATCATATTTTGAAGCATCCGCACGGTAGAGAGTGTGGATGTCTTGTTGCACTTCTCTCACTTTTACAATGTTATGGGTGGAGAGATATGTGTTTACAGCATCGGGCATGCCTCCGGATAGTAGATATTTCCTAAAGAGGTCCATTATTCGGAGATGCGTGCTTTCAGCAAGACTTTCTTTTTTTCGGAATTGTTGTTTTATATGGCCTATAACGTCCGAACCAATGCCGTTTGCAATCAGGAATTCTTCGAAATCAAGAGGATACATCGGCATGATAAGGATGCTCCCGATAGGAATGGAGGTGGTATGATGTAAAGTCAAGCCTAACAAAGAACCGCTTGCGATGAATGTAAACCGGTTTTCCTGTCGTAAGAACTTAAGCATTGTAAGAAGATGGGGATATTCTTGAATTTCGTCAAGAAATATGAGGGTATTCTTCCGAGTGTCTAATCGGTCGCCGGCAATCATTCCTAACTGAAGATAAAAATCTTCCGTAGTGGTGACGTTGCCAAACAATCCCAGACCGTCCTTATCTTCCAGTAGATTTATTTCGATGAAGTTGCTGAAAAGCTTCTTGCCTACTTCCCGGATGATAAATGACTTCCCGATTTGGCGCGCCCCTTCTACGATGATTATTTTATCGGACCCGGACGAGAGATGGCTGCATAGTTTGTCTTGGATTTTACGATATAGCATGTCGGTTACACTTTTCCATAGTTTTTACTGATGCAAATATACACTTTTCCTATGAAAATAACATATAAAAATTACACTTTTCCTAAAAATCGATATGAAAAAATTACACTTTTCCGAAAGAACGAGGTGGAAAAAACTATAATTCTCCTGTTTCTACTGTTCTCCTGTCAATAAAACGACAGGAGAACAGGAGAAACAGGAGGGTTTGTGGTCAGAAGATAAGGGAGGCGATTTTTGCGGGTTATGCAATCAAACGTGCCGGAGGCACGTCCCTACATTGAGAGGCATGTCCCTACATTGAGAGGTACGTCTCTACATCAAAAAGCTTTTGGATGTCATGATTTAATGGAAATTCTGGCTCTCATCTTTTCGGCTTCCGGACCGGCGACTTTGCCTATATCGGCTTTTAGATTGTGTTTGGCAATATACACGGCATTGACCGAAGTTTTCCCCATCAGTAAGGCTATAGTGCTGACGGAAAAGCCGATGAAAAGATAGGCGACTAATTGATATTGGTTCTCGGATAGTCCGGGAAAGGTTTCTCTGAACCTTCGCATCCATCCGTCATAATGATGGTCGATGCTTTTTTCTATTTTGCGGAAAGTGTGGTCTGATTGAAATTGGCTAAGTATTTTTAAGATGGAAGAATGGAATTTCTGAATACGTCCTTCAACGGGGGGAGTGGTGTAGCATAGATCGCATAATTCGTTGAACATTTTCAAATTTTTGTCGAAAAGATCCCGGAGGTCATTTTTCAGTGCTTCTGCTTTCCGGCGTTCGTCATCCTGTTCTTCCGGAGTTTGCTCCGAATCGTCGGCTTTTTCCTGTGCGAGGTTGCTTATTGTCTGTAAATCGTTGTTAAGTGAGATTATCTGTGAGGCAAACCTCTCATTTTCTGCTTTGAGGAGTCTGGCTTTAAAACGGTATATGATGGTCAGAGCGATGACAACCGCCACTAATAACAGAATAATTGCGCCCGAAGTAATAAGCGTGGCCTGCAATTCCTTTTGTTTGGCTTTTGCCTTACCGTCTTTTTCCTCAAGAAAGTCTGTAAGCTGCACGGTGCCCGGGCTTATGATTTTGGAGTCGGCGTCCTCCGCCATTCGTTTTCCCCAGTCCATAGCTTTATGGTAGGCTTCGGTGAAGTCTCCGTTTTGAGCCGTCAGTTTGGCTTCGATGTTTAAAAAGTAAAGGGAGTCAAGGTTTGATGTGGCGTAAATTCTTGCCGAATCAAGGGAGGAATAAGCTTGTTGCACCTCTTTGCGGTCGAGACAGGCTTCCGACAGCTTGCTCCATTGGCGGGAGGTCAAAGGTTCTCCCGAATCTATCAATTCACGGAAAAGTGATATTGCCGCCTTCCGGTCTCCTTTTATCACAGCCATATCGGCGTTTGCACTCAACAGTTTCGTCTTGAAAACCGGATTGTCGGCCTCGGAAGATGTGGATAGTTTGTCATATAGCGGTTGCGCCTCGGAGATACGTCCACCCCATATCAGAGCGTTCAATATGTCGAGTTGTGCCCAGATGGAATGTATGGGCTTTCCGGCGGCATCATAGTTCTCCTTCTCTTTCAATGCCCACTCAAGGCATTTGTCGGTTATGAGCATGTTGCCGTATATGCTTGAAATTTCGCGTGCGCTCATCCCCGCATAAAAATGGTCGTCGTTTTCCTTCGCCGAGTTATAGGCTTCGGTGAGGGGAATGAGGGCTTTGTCAGGATTTCCGTTGTAGCTGAGGCATAATCCATAGTAAAAGAGCGACTGTGTGCGCAGCGAATCGGTATTGTTTTCATAGAAATCCGCCATACTTTTGAGAGCCTTTTCGTCGGTGCAGGTTTTATAAGCTTTGTCGGCGGCTTTTGCAGAAAAGAGAATCAGCAGATTCCGGTTGGCGTCATTGAGCGATGCGGGTTCTATTTGATTGAGCAATGAAAGCGCGGAATCAGGATTGGAAATGATTAAACGGTCTGCATCCGTAATGCGGCGGTCAGGAGAGCTACCGCATGAGACGAAGAAGAAAAGCAGCGAGAAAATCGCGTAGATGCAGTGTCTGGAAATCATAAGTTCAAAAATATCGGTTATAGGTAACACAGAAAATATTTTTGCATAATGTAGGGACATGCCTCCGGCATGTTTGATTCCATAGGTCGCATTCAAATGTTGCATACATGCCCCAATTTCTGCAAATATAATTAGTTAAAACGAGTTATGGAAATAAAAAGGATTGGAAGATTTCTCTTTACCAAAACTTTTGTTCTCTTTTCTCGAAATCGTATTCGAAAATACGCTCGTCCTTGCCTCTCGAATGGTTTCGCAAATACAGGAGGGCTCCTTTCGGCACGTCGTACAAAAGGGAATCGCTGAATGCCTGTTGCTTCCCTAACGAATTCCATTTCCCTTCACCGTACCAAAACAGTTCGTAAACGTCGCCAGCCCTTACGTAATTGTCTCTGTTGCGTGGAACATATATGATTTTACGCACCTCTATCGGACGGCCTAAATCTATGGCCGACCAACCGCCGTCCGCCTCCTTGTAATCGAACGACGTGTCGGGATTTCCGTCGAACACCTTTTCGAACGTATGAACCGGGTCGTCGTCCCATGAACCGGGAGTGCCGAACACGTGTCCGCGCAGCGGCACCGTGTCGCCGACATTACCGTATAACGATACCTCGGCTATGTTGCAGTATCCGTCGGGAGGTCCTACGTAACGGTAATAACGGAACGCCCCGCAGCCTCCGGGAGGATAGGCCACGGTCATCCTCCGCTTCGGCATTTCCGTCACGGTGAACAATGTGACAGCATCCCTGAAATCCGCATGCCGTGCCCCCTCTATCCGGCCTCCCACCGTCCTGTAAACGAGGTCGCCATTCCTCTCATCGACGGGAAATTTGGAATAGATGGAGACCTTTGCAGTCTCATCCCCACCCTTTATTTCCCTTGTTTTCCCTGTCGCCGCGTCAATTTCAAACGGATAGCCCACAGGGGTAAACGACTTCCCGTCCCATGTCCCTATGCAGGCTACCACACCGCCGCAGACATTTTTAAAACACGTGGTATCTTCGGAGGCGGAAATCGCAATAGGAACCCATTGGTCGTTGCTTGAGGAGGCAAGATATATCGTTTTAACATACTCAACGCCAGATATTGTAAGATTATGAAGTGAGTTCGGTTTATAGATTGCCGTTACATCTGAAAATTTGGGTACTTTAAAAAAATCGGGGCGTAGAGAGATTTCTTCGGGTAATCCAGAATTGATATCATCGTTAATTCCAAATTCTTCGCGATAAATCTTGGCTGCAAATATATCGAATTCCGCAGCTGGTACCCATGATGGATTCTCTGTGCATGTTACATACGTCTTTCCATCTCTGCCTATTATAAATGGCCAAGAATGTGCAGAGTTGTTTTCACCACGAATAGGCACCATGTCAATACCGGAGGGAATGCCTGCGGCACGCATTAGATATACAACCCCATGTGCAAATTCTCGACATGTACCGGACTTGTCAATGACATTGGCGTATCCGATAGATGGACCAGCCGGGAGCATACTTGTCCATTGAAACTCTTTTCTGTTCCATCTATTGATAATAGCCTGGGCGGCAACGAGGGGGTCATCTACACCTTTTTTAACAAGGCTGTCAATTACGTCATTCATCCATGGAATATTGTGTAATATATCGCTTCGCCATTCCGAGACTCGTTCGTCTCCGATTCGGTACGGAATGACATAGCGGAGGAAGTCCTTATCAGAAACGCTTTTGCTCCAAGGCAGACGATTCCGAGTTTTAAATGCAAGTTTTAGGTCATTCTCTATAAATTCGGGATTGAGATAATGTATGTCAAGGTAAGGGGTTAGTGTGGATGCGTCGAATTTTCCCGAAGCTTCCTGTATGGAATCGACCATTGCGAGCGCCTGCTTACCGTATATTGCGAAAAGATGGTAAAAATTTCGATATTTTTCGAGTCCCTTCCCATCTAAAGTCAGATTGTAAGGCATATTTGACACGATATATTCCATTGCCTCACGTTCCAAAGTCCCAGACTTGGAACGTTCAAGAATCCCTGTGATTGCTTCCTTCTCATTTCCGGACATAGACAAGGCATTCGAAAGTCTGTCCGCGTTTCCTGAGACACATCCTGACATCGATACGGCAGACATGCATACCAGGATGGCCTTTACCAACATTTGTCCCATACTCGTGCATGAATTTTTAGTCGCATTCATTCCAATTCCATAAGTCTTTCTCCGCTTAATAAATATTCATAATTCAAATATCCGTCGATGTCGGTAAATAAAATCGTCGGGTATTCACATTCTTTGTATTTGTGACTCCAGAATGAATTTTTATAATCAACAAGGACATTCCTCTTGTGTTCAATATTTGTCCCGGCTTCGATCATTAGTAGTTTTTTAGATTGAAGGTTGGTGAAAATGAATAGTGTCCTTTCAGAGTTGGTGTGTTTGCGATAATATTTGTCTGCTTCGTATGTACAGGAGTTACATCCGAGCCTTGGTATTATCACTATGGTATCGAATTTTTCTCTGAATTCCGGGGTTCTTTCCATTATCGTATTTTCAATGAAATCCGGATATCCTTGTTTTGTACATCCTGACAATATGGATATAATTAGGATGAACGAGAGCCTTATGTAATTCTTTTGCAAGATAGATATCATTTCCTATTGGAAGTTTTAAAAGGAGATGGTTTGAAAACTCTAAAGGTCATTATATCGTCATTTTCTGAGAAAGTATTCACGTGAAGTCCGTTGGTTGAAACAAAAGCGTTCATGGTATAATACCTGTCATCGGGTAGCATGTATTCGCCTACTTTGTTAAAGTTGTCATCAAGTATTATTATACCGACAGGCTTCTTCGACAATTCTTTTCTAACATTGTCCGTGTTTTCGTTGCCTGGAAGTCGTATTATTCTGTAATACAGATGATTGAATTTATCATATAGAATTCCTGAGTACTGATGTTGCGAAATAAATTTTCTTACCTTTTTGTCAGGGTCTGAAGGGACGCCGGGGGATATGTTCACTTTACCGGAATATCCTGCGTAATACCCCCGTGTCGTGCCGTTGTCAGGCGAATAGACATATAGGCTATCCGATGCCGGAAAACTTGTTACAATTTCATGCCTTGGATTTAATGTATAGTATGTTTCCCTATAACCAAATGTATCCCAATTGTCTTGTATTTTGTCCGCTTCCCCATAGATTGAAGGGTACGGGTTGCCGGTCGTTGCTTTATTTGCTTCCCAATTGTATATCAAAGTTGCTCCTGGAAGGGTTCCATTCAAAGTTATTCCGTCCATTCCCTGAAGTATATGTTTACCATTTGTAACAATATATGGTGCAGTAGTAGTCGGGAATGGGGAAACAGAATAGTGGGGGTGGGAGCCGATGCTCTTTTCAGAATCCTCTGTTATTTCTTTTTTTTCTCTTAATATCCCTGTTCCGTCTAGAAGATATATTATGCGTCCCCAAGAAGCATATAGCCAAAGAGAGTCTTTTCCGGCCACATAGAATGCATCAATTCCATTGACGGCATTGGGACCTTCACGTTTTAGATTGATGCGGCTTTCCATGAATCTGGAATTTAAGTTGTACAAGCATATATCATAGGTAGGCTTATTGAAGAACGCCAGGGTAGAATCATCCACAAGTTGCATATAGGATGTTTCTTGTGTTGTTATGGAATCGAGTGGAAGTTCAAGGGCTGCTGCCTCTTTCATGGTTAGTTCACCTTCAATGGTTCTGTTTTTTGGCATGCAAGCCGGCAGGGAAAGAATCCCTGCCGACAGAAATGCCAACATTACATATTGTTTTTCTTTTGACATTTCCATACAAATTACATGTTTCCGGAGCATCTTACTGATCCAGGGTCTCCTGTTTGTGTGCAAGCATCCGAAGATGAGTTATACATGGGGGCGCAGTACCCTCTGTTCTGATTAGCATTTGACGATACCTCGCATGCTGTCATTGCTTCTATCTCATCAAGGGAGATTTGAGAATTGTTTTTGTTCGATGTTGTTTGGGATTGTGCGAATCCGCCTGCTGCAAGGGCTGCTATCGCGAGCCCCGCAAAGAAAAAGTTATTCGTCTTTTTCATCTGTTTGTTGATTTATTGGTTATTATTTGTCCCGTCACTTCAAATCGAAGTGGCGGAAACGTTTGGTTTTCAAAATAGACCATGACGCTTCTAAGGAAGTTGTCAGGTATTGTGTCGCGGAATGAAACCTCTACCCTGTAAGGACTACCGGGAGGAATGATTGCCGGCATGACCGTTCCCTCGGTGCATTCACAGGAGGAAATTACTTCCCTTATGCGGAGAGTGTCGGAACTCTCGTTCGTCAGGGTGAAGATATGGGAGACCGGTTCGCCTGGCTTTATATTCCCGAAATCATGGTTGTATTCCATCCATTCCTCGTCCTCTTCAACATTATTTTCACCTTTCCCGATTAAGGAAAGATAAAGATTGAAAGCACCCTTGCTTTGCACAGGATTTCCGAATGTCAGGACACGGTTGTCGCTGTCAAGAAGGAATGTCTGCATCGACGGGTCTTCGGGAAATGTATTCAGCGAATTGATTGCATCATAGGAGTCTAAGACAATCAGATAATTGAACTTATCTCGTTTCCGTAGATAATTCAGCCCTTTTTCATCGGTCGAAAATGCTATCATCAATAAGTTCACGGTTTTGTCACCGCGCACGGAATCGACGCGCTGCATGAACTCGTTCCAGAATCGCAGCTTCATGCGGCATCCGGTGCATCCGATGGAATCGTAGTAGGAGACGATTGTGAAATCGGCTTCTGGCTTTGCAATCATCCCGCCGCCGACGAGCCTCATCGAGTCGGGGAAAAGAATCTCCTTCCCCGTCCACTCGATGACTGCTTCCTCGTATGCCTTTCTCTTGCTGTCGCCACACGATGATGCAATGCAGAGAATGACAAACGACAGGATGATGGAAAGTATCGGTTTATTAATATGCGGCATTGCTTTTCCCATACCGACACATTAAGTTCAGATTACTCCGGAGTAAGATGCTCCGTCGATGGTAACGTTGACCGACACGCTCTCTTCACCATCGAATGTAATGACATAGCCGTAGAGAAGGTTTGCCGGTTGCTGCATCACGATTACTCCGCTTTTACTGCCTATGGCGGTTACGACCCCTTCCGCGTCGTACTCGCAATAGACAGTGATTTCATTGTCGGTTACGAGACAATAAACGGGTGACCAAGCCGGCATTCTGGGATGGTCTTTGGTTGAGGTGTCATCCTTTTTAAGACGTATTTGTTCCGGAGTTTTTTGTTCTGCGGAGTTGGTTGCCACGGAGCATGCGAACGACACCGCGAGCACGAAAATGGTTAGGATTTTTCTCATTTGACTGTTGATATTTGGGTTAGTTTGGATGTTGCAAAGTTATTGATTAGAAGAAGGAAATGCAAGCTTTTACGAGACTTTATTTTCTTTCTGGCGGCTTTTGTCTGTTTGTGTTAAATATTGATTATCAATAATATAAAGAGTGCGGAAAGAGTGCGAAATCTTTCCGCACTCTTTCCGCACCTTTCCGGTGTCAAAAACGTGTAAAATCGAGGGGGTGCAAGTAAAATAGAACTCCTGTATCTCCTGTGCTCCTGTCGTTTTATGGACAGGAGCACAGGAGATACAGGAGAAGTTACGGTAAGAAGATATTTGTGGTCAGAAGATAAGGGAGGCGATTTTTGCGGGTTATGCAATCAAACGTGCCGGAGGCACGTCCCTACATTTTCTTGTGAAGGATTCGGGGTTCAGGGTTGTTTGAGGGCTTGGGTCAGCTGGTCGGCTATCTGGCGCATGCCGTTGACGTTGGGATGGCCGGCGGTTTTGTCGATGTCGTGGAGCTGAACGTAGGGGATGCCGTAGTGCTTGCATGCCTCGACGATGGAGGAGGTGACGCTCTCTTTCAGTCCGTCGTTGATGAGATAGATTATCTCCGTGTTTGGATGGCGGTCTTTGAGATAGGAGAGCATATAGCATAGGGCGGGACGGAACGATTTGAAGTCGCCTTGCGAACTGCCGCTCCAGTCGAACTCCCCGAGGGGGGAACCCGCCCAGGAGTCGTTGGTGGCTCCGAACACGATAATCATGTCGGGGCTTCCCAGATCGCGCATCCTGGTGATGAATGAACGGGAGGTATAGTCGTTGCCCTGATAGCCCGTGGTGCTTACCGTAGAGCCCGAATAGGAGTTGTTTTTCTCCAACCTGTAGCCGTTCTCTTTGATAAACTGATGCCACCAGGTCTGTTGCACGTTGTTAACGTCGGTCTGCTTCTGTTTCGGCTTGGCGTAATACCAAAGCTCATTGGTGGAAGGCTCCACGAATCCTTCGAACGTGGAATATGAATCACCGAGAATCGACACGCTCTTGCGCGTCTGAGCCAACGCCGGAAGTGAAAGGAGAATGACGGCAAATAGTAAAAGGGATTTTTTCATGGAAATTCTGAACCATAATTGTTAAATTCATAATTCATAATTTATAACCAGATGATAAATTGAGCATTGAGCATTGAGCATTGAGCATTATGAATTATTTATTATGAACGGATTATTAAAGAGCACAGGCGCTTCCGGACGGGAGCGCCTGTGGGATATAAAGAGACTTGAAAAAGATTTATTCTTTATATTTTTTGAGGATGATGGCGGCGTTGTGTCCACCGAACCCGAAGGTGTTTGAAAGCACGGCGTTGATGTCGCGTTTCTGAGCCTTGTTGAAGGTGAAGTTGAGGTCGTAGTCAACTTCCGGGTCGTTGTCGCCCTCCACATGGTTGATGGTGGGAGGCACGATTCCGTCGGTGATGGCTTTTACGCTGAAAAGAGCCTCAAGAGCTCCGGCTGCACCGAGAAGGTGGCCTGTCATAGACTTTGTGGAGCTGAGGTTTACTTTATACGCGTGGTCGCCGAATACCTCTTTGATGGCCTTGGCTTCTCCGATGTCGCCCACAGGGGTGGAAGTGCCGTGGAGGTTGATGTAGTCAATCTCCTCGGGCTTCATTCCGGCATCGCGGAGAGCGCTTTCCATCACGAGTTTGGCACCGAGGCCTTCGGGATGGGTGGCCGTGATGTGGTAGGCATCGGCACTCATGCCGCCGCCGGCCACTTCCGCATAGATATGCGCGCCGCGTGCCTTTGCATGCTCGAGTTCTTCAAGCACGAGAGCTGCGGCACCCTCACCGATTACGAACCCGTCGCGGCTTCCTGAGAAAGGGCGTGAAGCACCCTGTGGGTCGTCGTTGCGGGTAGAGAGAGCCTTCATCGAGTTGAAACCGCCTACGCCTGCAGGGTAGATGGCGGCTTCTGCACCACCGGTGACGATGGCGTCTGCCATTCCGAGACGCACATAGTTGAATGCGTCGATAAGCGCGTTGTTTGACGACGCGCAGGCGGAAACGGTGCCGAAGTTAGGACCGCGGAAGCCATGCTCGATGGAGATATGACCGGCGGCGATGTCGGCAATCATCTTAGGAATGAAGAAAGGGTTGTATTTAGGACCTTGCTCCTCTCCATGGAGGACGAAATAGCCGGCCTCCTCTTCGAAAGTATGGAGACCGCCGATTCCGGCGGCGAAAATCACTCCTACGCGGTTTTTATCAACATTCTCATTTTCAAGACCGGCATCGTTGATGGCCTCGTCGGCAGCCACAAGGGCATACATTGCATAGAGGTCGAGCTGGCGTGCCTTCTTGCGGTCGAAATGGTCGGCCGGGTTGAAGTCTTTCACTTCACAGGCGAACTGGGTCTTGAATTTCGACGCATCGAAATGCGTGATGGGCCCCGCTCCGCTTACGCCGTTGACGGCATTGTCCCATGCTGTCTTGACGTCATTGCCAATAGGAGTGAGCGCACCGAGTCCGGTTACTACAACTCTTTTTAATTCCATATCGGGAAATTGGTGTGGGATAGGGGTTTGTTATTATTTCTGGTGCTCTTCGATGTAAGAGATGGCATCGCCTACAGTGGTGATCTTCTCAGCGTCCTCGTCGGGAATTGTGATGCCGAATTCTTTCTCGAATTCCATGATGAGCTCAACGGTGTCGAGAGAATCTGCGCCGAGGTCTTTGCTGAACTCAGCTGCGGGAGTAACTTCGTTTTCGTCAACGGTGAGTTTGTCAACGATGATAGCTTTTACTCTTGATGCAATATCTGCCATAACGTTTTAAATTTTGTGTTGTTAAATAATGATTTTACGTAATTTCAGGCTGCAAAGTAAGCGAAAAAAATCCAATTGAGGAAATTTTTCAGTAAAAATTGCACGAAAAATTGGTTTTTGTGCATAAAAACAACGAAAAGCAACGGCGAAAGCCGCTGCTTTTCTATAAAATCACGTATTTTCGATTGTATGTCTGCACCGGGATGGGGCAGACTCTTTATCCTTATTCTGCCGTTTATACGGTCCAGGTTTCGGCGGTGCGCGTAATCATGTCGCGCAGCGATGTGAACCCTTTCTTCTCTTTCACTTCCTTCACCTGTGCCTCTACGTCGGATTCATAGCTGGGGCCTTCCACGTCGCGGATCACTCCGAGCGCGAGAGGAAGTTCGTGGCCATCCATTAGAGCGAGCTGGCGGTGGAGGATGTCGTCTTCGGTGTGGGCGTCGTGGGTAAGCACGTCGTCGATGGTGTAGCCGTCTTGTCCGATGGTTACGGCTTTCAGCCTGAAGCCGTCGCGCACGAGACCTTTTTTATTCTCCTTGCCGAAAAGCATCTTTTCGCCCTGCCGGAGGGTGATGGTGCGCTCGGCGCGCACTTCCTTGTCGGAAAGCCAGTTGTGGATGCCGTGGTTGAATATCACGCAGTTCTGGAGCACTTCCACCACTGCAGCGCCTTTGTGGCGGGCGGCGGCCACCATTATTTCGCGGGTGGTGTCGAGGGTGATGTCGAAACCGCGGGCGAAAAATTTACCACGTGCGCCAAACACGAGTTCGGCAGGGATGAAGGGGTCTTCGGTCGTGCCGTAGGGCGATGATTTGGATACGAATCCACGGTCGGAGGTGGGGGAATATTGCCCCTTTGTCAGGCCGTAGATTTTATTGTTGAATAGGAGTATGTTGATATCGATGTTGCGGCGGAGGGCATGGATGAAGTGGTTTCCTCCGATGGCGAGGCCGTCGCCGTCGCCCGAAATCTGCCATACGGTGAGGTCGGGGCGCGCGGTCTTAACGCCGGTGGCGATGGCTGCGGCGCGTCCGTGGATGGTGTGCATGCCGTAGGTGTTCATGTAGTAGGGGAGGCGCGACGAGCATCCGATGCCTGAAATCACGGCAGTGTCTTTAGGTGCTACACCCAGCTCCGCCATAGCCTTGTGGAGCACGTTGAGGATGGCGTGGTCGCCGCATCCGGGGCACCAGCGGGCCGTCTGTTCGTTTTTGAAGTCGCCCGCCACAAAAGTCTGTGTCTTGTTCTCTTCCATGAGGTTATGCTTGAGCTAAAAAGTTTTTAACACCGTCTTTGATTTCTTTCACAAGGAAAGGCTGACCCTCGATTTTGTTGATGCGCCTGATGTCTTTCCCCGGAAGTTGCATCTGGAGATAGTCGGCAAACATGCCCGTGTTGAGTTCCGCCACGATAATGTTCTTATATTTGCGGAGCTCTTCGAGGGCGTTCTTCGGAAGCGGGTTGATATATCTGAAATGGGCGAGGGCCACGGGGGTGCCTTCTGCGTTGAGCTCGGTGGCTGCGGTGAGGATATGGCCGTATGTGCCGCCCCAGCCCACGAGGATTGTGTCGGCTTCGGTGTCGCCCTGCACGGTGAGTGCCGGGATGTCGTCGGCTATGCGTGCGATTTTCTCGCGGCGCACCTTCACCATGCGTTCATGGTTGGGCCCGTCGGTGGAGATTACGGAGGTGTTGAAGTCTTTTTCGAGGCCTCCGACGCGGTGCATTGCTCCCTCCGTGCCGGGTATCGCCCAGTAGCGTGCAAATGTTTCGGCGTCGCGGTCGAAGGGTTTCCATCCCTTCTCAATCTGCTCTTTGGTCACGAAGTTGGGTTTGATTTCAGGGAAATCTCCCTCTTCCGGAATTCTCCATGCCGAAGAGCCGTTGGCAATGAAAGCATCGGTGAGAAGTATCACCGGGGTCATGTGTTCGATGGCTATGCGGGCTGCCTCGAAAGCCATTGTGAAGCAATCTGTGGGGCTCGCTGCTGCAACCACGCATACGGGGCTTTCTCCGTTCCTGCCGTAGAGGGCCTGCATGAGGTCGGTCTGCTCGGTCTTGGTGGGGAGTCCGGTGGAGGGGCCGCCGCGCTGCACGTCGATAACCACAAGGGGAAGTTCCGCCATCACGGCAAGGCCGATGCCTTCGCTCTTGAGGGCGAGACCGGGGCCGGAGGTGGTGGTCACGGCAAGGTGTCCGGCGTAAGATGCACCGATTGCAGAGCATACGCCCGCTATTTCATCTTCCATCTGGCACGCCTTCACGCCGAGGTCCTTGCGCTTTGCGAGTTCGTGGAGGATATCGGTGGCGGGGGTGATGGGATATGAACCGAGGAACAACGGGCGTCCGCTCTTTTCGGAGGCGAGGATGAGGCCCCATGCGGTGGCAGTGTTGCCGTTGACGTCGGTATATGTGCCGGGGACGGCGGCTTCCGTCTCTATGCGGTAGGTGGGCATTGAGGCGTGGGTGTTGTGGCCGTAGTCCCAACCGGCGTGGATTACTTTTTCGTTGGCCTCGTAAACAGCGGGTTTCTTCGCGAACTTGGCTTTGAGCTTGGCGAGCACCTTGTCAACGGGGCGGTCGAGGAGCCAGCAGATGAGTCCGAGCGCAAGCATGTTCTTGCACTTCATGATAGACTTGATGTCCATTCCGGAATCTGCGAGGGTGTGCTTGAGGAGGGTGGTCATCGGCACGAGCATGATTTTGTTGGGGTCGATGCCGAGTTCTGCGATGGGGTCGTCGGTGGCATAGAGGGCCTTCTTGAGGTTTGCCGGGGTGAACGAGTCGCCGTCGCAGATGATTATTCCATCCGGTTTCAGATACTTAAGGTTGGTTTTGAGTGCGGCAGGGTTCATGGCGACGAGCACGTCCGCGCGGTCGCCGGGGGTGTGTACGTCTTTTCCGACGCTCACCTGGTAGCCTGATACGCCGCTCAGAGAGCCCTGCGGGGCACGGATCTCGGCAGGATAGTCCGGGAAGGTGGAGATGAGGTTGCCTTCGCCTGCAGAGACATTTGAGAAGATGTTGCCGGCAAGCTGCATTCCATCGCCGGAGTCACCGGAGAAACGGACTACAACCTTGTCGATAGTCTTGACATTAGTGGACTGTAGCATGATGTTTTAGATTGAATTATCGGGTCGGACTTGCGTCGCCCGTTTTATCCTTTTTTAGTCGCGACAAAGTTACAAAAAAGTTTTAAAGTAACTGCCTAAAAAATGAGAAAGTTATTACAAAATGACAGAAACTGAATAGGTTTTTAATTAAAACCGCATAAAAGCGGCTCAGCCAAGTCGTTTATCCGCATTCTTTGGATGGCAAACTACCATTTTTTTTACCTTCGACAAACCGGCTTTTCCACCTTCGACAAACCGGCTTTTTCACCTTCGACAAACCGGCTTCGCGCTTCTGGCTCTTCTGGGCTTCTGGCTCTTCTGGCTTGGAAGAAACTTTTAACAGAAGCCTTTGATTAATGCAAACTTAATTAGATGTTGGCAATCTGTGCGGCGAGGGCGTTCATGGCGAGGCAGTCGGCACGGGTGAGAGGAGCTGGGGCAGGCTTGCCGAGGGAGATGATGAGGAGGCGTCCTTCGGAGCAGAGGTCGAAATCGTGCTTGGCCGGTTTGAATCGTTCAGGGAAGGCTTCGTGGGTGATGAGGATTATGTTGCCTCCCAGTGATTCCACTTCGCCGCGTATGGCTTTTTCAGCCGGGGAGATGAATGGAGAGACTATGACTGTGCCTGTAACAGCGCTTTCAAGCCATAGTTTTTTCTTTTTTTGTTTTTCTTCTTCCGAATATTTGTGGCTGACTTTTACCGCAACCTTGTCGGGATTGCGCAGTAGGAACAGGTTGCCGTAGGCTTGATAGTCATGATTGTCGATTTGCAGTTTCCGCGCCCGTTGGAAAAACTCGGGATATTGCATGCGCATGGCGAGACGATGGGGATTCTCTCGGATATATCTGTACCAACCGTCAAGGCTGCGGTTATCATAAAGAGGCTTGTCGCAATATCCTTTTTCGAAAATGTCATCCGCGTTTATGGATTTGCCAATTTGGGTTGAATATCGCTTTGCTATTCGTTCCTTCAGGTAATCGATATAAAAATCCAGGTGTTTGTCAGAGCGAAACAGAACTTGCAGGAGCAGATGGAGATGGTCGGGCATCACGCAGAATTGATGGAGTTTCAATATGGGATAATCATGAGGGAGCCGCAACACTGTCTTTGCAATTATTTTGCCTAACGGCGATTCGTTTACGGCCGCGCAGCCCGGATTGCCGTAGGGGATTCTGGCGTCGCCTGTGATGCTGCCGAAGGCCTCGCAACCCTTTTCTTTCTTCAAGATGATGTGATAGATAAAAGGATTGTGATAGTCATGATGGAAAGAACGCCGATGATAGGAATGATTGCCGGAATCGCTGAAAGGGATGATTTCTTGGGAGGAGTTCATGATGGGAATTTTTTGGTGAGGATGATGAGATCTGGTTTTGGTGATGATTTTTCCACCTTCGACAAACCGGCTGCGCACTTCTCAATCGACTCGGAGGGCTCCGGGAGGCAGAGGAGGCTTTGGGGCGGTTATTGCGGTTTCGGGAAGCTTTCTCGTTGCTGCAAAGCCGGTTTGTCGGAGGTGCGCCGACGGTAAGAGCCGGGGCGGAGACGAGGAGAAGGGCGGAACGGACGGAAGGCTTTGCAGGGGAGGGGAGTCGGAAAGCTTTGCCGGGGGAGTCAGAATGCTTTGCCGTAGTTGGCGCGGTCGAGGGAGCGATAGCCGATGGCTTCGGCTATGTGGCGG
>CABRKI010000031.1 GCA_902471455.1 uncultured Porphyromonadaceae bacterium
GCTGAACCGCTCTTCCGATCTGACATGCGTCTGCGGGTGGCGCAGGCTCGTGCGGACTATCAGAATGCGCTTGCAGGGCGCAACGTGGCCGACCGCACAGTGGGCGTGGCCTCAGCCAACGTGGCCGTAACGGAAGCCTCGATAGCCGAAGCGAAAGTGGTGATGGAACTCGCCGCCACCGACTTCGAACGCTATAAGAAACTGCTTGAGAAGGATGCCGTGACACGCCAGCAATATGACGCTGCAAAGACCGACTACGAGGCAAAGAAGGCCCGCTACGAGATGCTTTCGCGCCAACGCTCCGCAACATCGTCGGTGGTGGCTGAGACACGCCAGAGGATAGCGCAGAACGATGCGGGCATAGAACTCGCTAAAGCACTCCTGGAAACGGCTGAGCTCAACCTGTCGTATTGCGTGATAACGGCACCCTGCGACGGCTACACGTCGAGGAAGGAGATACAAGCGGGGCAACTCGTGCAGCCAGGCCAGACACTGCTCGACGTGGTGGATTCGGCAGACGTGTGGGTGACTGCCAACTATAAGGAAACGCAACTGAAGCATATAGATCCAGGCAGCGACGTCACAATAAAGGTTGACGCCATCCCCGGGGTGGAATTCAAGGGGAAAGTGGAGTCGATATCGAAAGCCACGGGAGCGTCGTTGTCGGTATTGCCGCAAGACAACTCGGCAGGCAATTTCGTTAAGGTGCGCCAACGGGTGCCGGTGAGGATAGCATTCTCGGCAGACAATGCGCCTGAGGAAATGAAGAAACTGCGGGCGGGCATGAATGTGGAATGTGAAGTGAAATACTGACATGGCAGACTGGCACGCTCCGCAAGGACCCTTCGACATACCGGATGTGGCCAACTACATCCCACGCCGGCTGAAACCGTGGCTCTTCATATTCTTTGTGGTCATAATCCAGTTTTCGGGCGGCGTTTATCTCGCGGCAGTCTCCGACATGGTGGGGACCACCGCGCTGATGCAGGAAGACATATTGATGGCGGGCTATGCCTCGCTGATAGGCCTCGCCGTGAATTTCGCCGTGATGTTCCGCATAAAATTCCGATTCTCCAACCGTACGCAACTTCTTTCGGCAGGCATAGTGCTGATAGCCGCCAACCTGATTTGCGCCAACACGGACTCGGTGCCCCTTCTTGTGGCCACCTGTTTCATCGCCGGATGGTTCAGGATGCAGGCCACGTTTGCCTGCAATTCCACCATACAACTTTGGCTGACCCCGGTGAGAGACATGTCGATATTTTTCTGCTACGTCTATCTGCTGGTTGACGGCGCAATCCAACTCAGCGGCATCGCCACCATCTATTCAGCCTTCCATTTCCAGTGGGAGTATATGCAATGGATAATGACCGGGGCGTTGGCATTGATGATGCTTATGGTGGCTGTGCTAATAAAGCCGGTGCGCGCCCCGATGTTTATCCCCCTTTTAGGCATCGACTGGATAGGGGCGATTCTCTGGGCAGGATTCATGATGTGCTTCACATTCATCTGCGTCTATGGCAATTTCTACGACTGGTGGGACGCCGTCGAGATACGGGGAGCTGCCCTTTTAGGCCTCGTATGCCTGGCGATAAACCTTTGGCGGGCCACCTTTCTCCATCATCCTTATATCTCCTTCCAGGCCATGCGTAACAGGAACGTGATACGAGCCTCAGCCGTATATCTCGTGTTTTTTACGCTGATAGCCACCGAACACGTATTTGAGCATACCTACGCCGCCACCATACTCGGTTTCGACGAAACAAACCTGATAGACCTCAACTGGTATGTTTTCGCAGGCATTGTCGTTGGATGCGGTTTCACCTATTTCACGTTCGCCCTGCGCAAATGGAGATACAAAACAATGACGGCGATAGGGTTCGCCCTCGCCATCGTGTATCTGGCTTATTTCTACTTCTTCATAGATTATGGAGTAGAGAAAGAGATGCTGTTCATCCCTCTGTTCTTCAGGGGAGCGGCTGCGGTGGTGATTTCTATCGTGTTCCTGACCTCTATCGTGCAGAGCGGGCTGCCGTTCCTGGTGTTTCCGCAGGCATTGACCGTAAACGGATTCACGGGGGCCGTGATGGGGGCCACGTTCGGCCCTGCCATTGTGGGGGAATTCCTAAGACACACAATGGCTAAAAACGCCTCGCTGTTAGGGGCGACGCTGACGGATTTCAATCCTTCCACGGCTCATATCCCAATCGGCGAACTTACCGGGCTTGTGCAGATGCAGGCTTTGGTGGTTTCGATGAAGGAGATTTATGGCTGGCTGCTTATCGTGGGAATTGCATCGCTGACAATCATACTGCTGAGCTACAGCTCACTGAAACCGGCGGCGTTCTTGCCGAAATGGAAGACAATCAGACGCACTTTCAGAAGGATAGTAAGGCTCGAAGAAAAGGCCAAGCTTTGTGACGACGCGACTGTTTGAAACGGTACAACCGGATTCTAAGGCCCGGTAACGGAAAAAGGCTTTCAAAGAGATTTTAAAGCAGGGAGGGAAGCAATTCGAAAACCGCTCCCCTCCCCTATCAATCTATAAGGCTCTTATCTAAACCTTAAACTTTAAACCTTAAACTCTAAACCTTAAACACTACCCCTCACTTCGTAAGCTTGGCGCGTTTGCTGTCCCAAATGAGATAGATTATAAGAAGGGCATAGGCCATACAACCGAGAATCTGGGTGAATTCTGGACTTCCGGGAGTGGTGTATTCAAAACCGACAAACCTCGTGATGGCTGCAAAAACTCCGAACAAAGCACCCCCGGCAATAAGGCCGGATGCCAGAAGCGTGCCACGGTCGCGGCGCGCGTCGTTGAGTTTGCCGTCTTTGCTCGAATGGCTTACATAATATGCTATAGCACCCCCCACGAGCATCGGAGTATTGAGCGACAACGGAATGAACATGCCAAGACAGAAGGCAAGCGCCGGAACGCCAAGCCAGTTGAGTATGCATGCCAAGATAGCGCCAACCATGTAGAGAATCCAGGGAGTGTCGCCGCCCATCATAAGGGGTTCAATCACCTTCGCCATGGCGTTGGCCTGAGGAGCCACAAGAGCGTTGTCGCCGGTGAAACCGTAAACCTGATTGAGCACCATAATCACACCGCCTACCGTGGCAGCCGAAACGAGTGTGCCGAGGAATTTCCAGCTTTCCTGTTTTTTAGGCGTGGAGCCCAGCCAATACCCTATCTTGAGGTCGGTGACGAAACCGCCGGCCATAGAGAGCGCCGTGCAGACAACTCCACCGATTACCATTGAAGCCACGATGCCGGAGGTGCCGTTAAGTCCGATCGCCACGAATATGGCGGAAGCGATTATAAGGGTCATCAGTGTCATGCCCGACACCGGGTTGGAACCGACGATAGCGATGGCATTGGCGGCAACGGTGGTGAACAGGAACGCAATAACAGTGACCACAACCCATGCCACTACGGCCTGCCAGAAAGTGTGGATAACTCCGAACCAGAAGAAGAGCAGCACGGCCATGAGGGCGATAACGATGAAGAACACTATGTGCTTCATCGAAATGTCCATCTGCCAGCGCACCTCCTTTGCATCGCCTCCCTTACCCTTCAATTCGCGGCCGGCAAGACCGACGGCCTGCGAAATAATAGGCCAAGACTTGATGATGCCTATGACTCCTGCCATGGCGATGCCGCCGATGCCTATGAGGCGTGCATAATCGCGGAAAATGCTTTCGGCAGGCATGGCGGCCAGTTCGGCATTGCCATAGGTGCCCATCACCGGTATTATAATCCACCACACGAAAATGGAGCCGGCGAAAATCACGAAAGCATACTTGAGCCCCACAATGTAGCCGAGGCCGAGAAGAGCAGCACCGGTGTTGCAGCTGAGCACGAGCTTCGTTTTCTCGGCAAGTGCCTGTCCGGCGGTGGAAGCCATCGACGTTACGGTTTCGGCCCACCAGCCGAAAGTGGCTACTATATAATCATACACGCCGCCGATAAGCGATGCCAGGATAAGGGTCTTAGCCTGTCCTCCCCCTTCGGAAGCAGCCGCCTCACCGGAAATGAGCACCTGCGTGGTGGCCGTGGCTTCCGGGAAAGGATATTTGCCATGCATGTCTTTCACGAAATATTTCCTGAAAGGGATAAAGAAAAGGATTCCGAGGATGCCGCCAAGCAAAGATGAAAGGAAAATTTCATAAAACCTGACCGTGATGTCGGGATACTTTGCCTGAAGAATAAACAAAGCGGGGAGGGTGAAGATGGCTCCCGCCACAATCACTCCCGAACAAGCACCGATGCTCTGGATGATGACGTTCTGTCCGAGCGGACTCTTTTTACCGAGGGCGTTGCTGAGGCCGACCGCGATAATGGCGATAGGGATTGCAGCCTCAAACACCTGCCCCACTTTCAAGCCGAGATAGGCTGCAGCCGCCGAGAAAATCACAGCCATGAGCAGACCCATCCCCACGGAATAAGGGGTCACCTCCCGCTGATCGCGAGCGGGATGCATGACCGGCGTGTACTGTTCGTCGGCCCCGAGTTCACGGAATGCGTTCTCGGGGAGACCTGTGCCGGTCGTAAGGTTCTCTTCTTGCATATAATCGAATTTTTAGATTAGTTTGATGGCGAATTTAATAAAAATTTGATTCATTTTAAAATATTTTGCGATTAAACCATCTATTATTAGAAATGTCTAAAAAATCGGGCAACAGATTCCAGGCCCTTACGATTATACCGCAACATTATGAATTTAAGACTTCTGATGCCGCTCTGCGCGGGCATCTTTCCACTTATGGCCTACGCTGTCGGCGACGTCACCGGGAAGGTCATCAATAAAGAATCGGGCGCGCCGATGGACTTCGTGACGGTGCAGCTCGTCGATGCCAATACAGGCAAAGCCTTACCGATAGGCACAAACACAGACGAAGAGGGAGCTTTCATCCTGAAGGGGGTGAAAGACGGCAAATACATCGTACGCATCACCAACATAGGTAGCGTGGCTCAGGAACGCCCGGTTGACGTAAAAGGTGCGGACATCAACGTAGGAACCATCAAACTCGCCGACGACTCCAAGCTGCTGCAGGAAGTTGTAGTGGAGGGTGTGAGAAGCCAGATGCGTTTCGAACTCGACAGGAAGGTTTTCACGGTGGATGCCAACGTCACGGCAGCAGGACAGTCGGCTTCAGAACTTCTCGAATCGATTCCGTCGGTTGAGGTTGACCAGGACGGCGAAGTCTCTCTGCGCGGCAACTCATCGGTGACGGTATGGATAAACGGCAAAGAGTCGGGGCTCACCGCCGACAACCGCGCCCAGATTCTCGAACAGATTCCGGCGGAAACCATCGACCGCATCGAGGTCATCACCAACCCCTCGGCAAAATATAGCCCGGAAGGAACGGCCGGCATCATCAACATAGTCCTCAAGAAAGACCGCAAGGCCGGTTATTACGGAAGCGCGGAAATCAGCGCCAACTCCAGAGGCGGGGGCAACGTGGGAGCCAACGTGAACTACAATTCCGGGAAAGTGGATGCCTACGCCGGTGTGGGCTTCAGGATGCGCCATCCGAAAGGGGGCTCGAAAATGAACCGTGAATTCACCGACGGCACTTTCACCAACTCCACTGGCGAAAGCCCGAACCACGGCAACGGACTCTTCTTCCGCCTGGGCGCCACATATCATCTCACTAACAAGGACGACGTATATGCCAACGGATTCGGAATGTTCGGACATAACTGGGGACACTCCACAACGCTCTACACTTCTAACGTACCCGGAAATTGGCTCACAAACAACGACATCTCGCGCAACCGTGGCGACCACCACGGAATGCACGTGGAAGCCGGCTACACCCACAAATGGAGCGACACCCACACCCTCGACATCAACGGGGCTTACAACAACTGGGGCGGACCTAACTGGAGGTCGTATGCGGAAGATATAGAGTATGCTGACCGGGAAGAGATGAAATATCAGGAACAGACCATGGACATGGGCACAAGGTCATGGGAGGCAAAGGTGGATTACACCAACCAGATGACGGAATGGCTCAAGCTTGAAGCGGGCTACAACGGCAACTACAACTACGAAAACACGCCGACCGACACCTACACAGGCACCACCCCCACCGACATGACGCAGAACGAAAACCTCTACAATCGTTTCATCTATCGCAACAACATCTCGGCTTTCTATGCCACACTCGGCGGGAAGGTGAAAAACTTCAGTTTCTCTGCCGGATTACGTGCGGAGACATGGCAGGTGCGCACCCGTTCTCTTGCCTTTGGGGAAACTGAAAACGAAGTGCCGGAATTCAAGAAAAACAATTTCGCATTGTTCCCGAGTGCGTTCGTATCGTGGTCGCTTCCCCACGACAACGAGATGCAGCTTAACTTCACGCGACGCATACGCCGTCCGTGGGGCGGTCAGCTTAATTCGTTCCACGACATTTCTGATCCTACCAACGTGTCGTATGGCAATCCGGAGTTGCAGCCGATGTATTCGAATGCCTTCGAACTTAACTACATCAAGAGCTGGACCTACCACATGATAAGCCTTTCGGCATATCTTCGGACGAGCACCGACATGATGAACCGCATCAGTTATCTCGACGGCGACGTGATGTATAGCACATGGGCGAACATCGCTGACCAAGTGAACTCGGGATGCGAAATTGTGGCAAAGAATTCCCTCTTCCGCAGCCGTCTCGACCTCACCACCACCGTCAATCTCTACAACAACCATATCAGCGCGTGGAATTATGACTTCACGGCTGAAAGCGGTCATAAAATTCCGTTGAGCGGCGTTAAGCAAAACAGCTTCGCATGGGATGCCCGCATGATGGCAAACGTACGTCTGCCATGGTCGCTCTCACTCCAGGCGACGGGCAACTACAACTCCAAGATGCTTTCCGCGCAGGGTTCGAGACAGGGAGGCTGGAGCGTTGATCTTGGCGTGAGGAGGGTGTTCGGGCCATGGTCATTGTCGCTCAACTGCCGCGACCTTTTCGACTCGCGCAGGTTCAAAAGCACTACCACAGGACCGGATTATATCCAATATAACGAACGCTGGAGAAACGGCCGCACGGTGCGCCTCACAGTCAAGTTCTCGTTCGGCAACATGACGGCCAAACCGGGACGAGACCAGAACGGCGAACCAATGGACGGTAGCGGATATGGCGATGCCGGCGAAATGTGATTAGTCGTTAGTTGATTAGTCGTTAGTCATTGAAAATCAATCAGCCGGATTCTTTACGGAATCCGGCTGATTGATTTTAGATAATGCATTATGAATCATGCATTATGCATTTACAAATTAAAGTAGTAAGTGCCTGTGGAGAGGGGGACGTAGAAATCATAAGTGTTGCCGTTGATAAAGTAGCTTGTATTGTAGGCAGGCTGGTTCACGCCACGGTCCCATGTTCCGGTCCAAGGGTTCCAAGCATTGAGGACAGTCACGTCATAATCGACACCGTTGTAGTAGTAAGCCACATGGAGCGGAATCGTGCGCCAAACGCCACGCGCACCATAGCCGCATGCCACGACATTTACAGTGCCTTGATTGGTCCACGACGGGCTGTTGACCACGATGGTGGGAGAAGAACTCCAACCTGGCCCCCAGGGGCTACCCCATGCCGCCGGAGGAGGTGGACCGGGATTGCCTATCATGCCGGGACCGGGACCCATTCCACCTCCCCAGCCACCTCCACCTCCACCGATTGGAGCCGGATTGAAACTGCCACCCGAACCGGGAGCCGGAAGACTGTTTTGGGCGGAAAGTCCGAACGCGGCGACCAAAACCATCACCGCTAAAGCCAACAACCGATTAATGCCAAACCTTGACTTTGTGTTTATTTCCGTGTTTTTCATAACTTCGTTCCTTTCACGGAATGCTTCACACGAATAAACCGCATAACGCATTCCAATTTATTCTACCATAAAAACAATCGGCGTGATTCCTTGGTTTAGCACCATCTTCCTTATAAACACAATTTAAGGGATTCAGGCAAGAATCAAGATATCGCCTGAATCCCTTAAATTTTCCATAAGGAATTACCAAATGGATTTTAGTTCGCGGTATTCTACATTATCAACTCCGGAAATCAAATTATACGGTTCTTTCGGGAAGACTATGTTGGTTATCGCCATCGTGCCGTCGGCGTTGAAAATCTCAACTGAAGAACGATCGATGAAAACGTGCAGTTCCATTGTGTCGCCGTCCTCGTTGAAAGGGGCTGCCATACTCGGCACAGAGAAAAGGTTATGGAACGATGTAGCACCCGTAGATGACGTTCTTTTAGCCACAATCTTTCCGGCTTCCGCATTCACAAGTATTTCCATATATTCACCAGCAGAATTACCCAAGATGAATGACGAAGATTCCTTAAGGTTCACCTTAAACTTTACTTCGTAAGCATCAAGGGCAGCAATCTTTCCTCCTTCGGCAGTTTTCCATTCGCCGGCAATGCCATCTATTTCCTTGACAACCTTGGTGGCAAGCAACGGACTTCCGTTAACCTCTTTCAACGACAGTTCCCTCGGGAGAGTCATAGCCGAACACCATGGCGAGGCAGGGACGGCATCCGCATAATTCCAGTTGTTCATCCAGCCAATCATCACCGTGCGACCGTCTGGCATATTGCTCCAAGTCACGCCAGCATAGTTGTCGGAACCGTAATCAAGCCACAAGGGATAGTCAAGATCCATTGCAGTGAAAGAAGTGCCATCAAAGTCTCCTACAAAATATTCCGTACCGGAACCACCGGCAGGTCCTCCCGGGTTATTGCTGACGATAAGCACCCATTTTTCACCGTCCTTATACGGTAACCTGACAAGGTCGGGACATTCCCACTGTCCGATATTGCTTCGGACACTCGTAGAAGTGAATGTGGAAAGCCTGCTCCAGTCCTTGAGATTTTCGGAACCCCAAAACTCGATTTTACAACTCCAACCGAGGGCAAGACACATCACCCATTTATGCGATTCTTCATGCCAAAACACTTTCGGGTCGCGAAAATCAGCAAGTTCTGTGTTCCTTATCACAGGATTACCCTCATATTGAGTGAATGTCATGCCACCGTCGGTGCTATAGCCGAGGCACTGTTGCTGGTGTTCGCCCGAAGCAGTATAGAAAGCAAGAATGGCATCTTTCCCGAATCCGGCGGTATTGTCCTTATCTACAATGGCACTCCCTGAAAAAATATCGCCCCATTCATTGCGGACCATGGCAACGTTTTTCTCACTCCAATGCACGAGGTCGTCCGAAACGGCGTGTCCCCAGCTCATATTTCCCCAACCATGTCCCTGCGGATTATACTGGTAATAGAGGTGATAGACACCGCCGGCATAAACCATACCGTTAGGGTCGTTAATCCAGTTTTTAGCCGGAGTGTAGTGGATTTGCGGACGGTAAAGCTCATTTCTCGAAGTCACCTCCGCCGAGTCATCGCCTGGCTGTTCGGGCTGTGCTTCGTCAAGACGGGGAGGCTGCTCGTCGAATTTAGAGTCGCCGCATGCCGAAACCATTCCGGCGAAAGCAACCATGAGGATTATATCTTTTATTTTCATTCTATTCTAATGGAAAATTATCGTGTCTTAAGATACTCTATGGAATTCTTGGCAAGCCTTAGCACATTGCCTTGATAAGGATTGTTTTTGGGATAAGCGGAGATGTCGGGAGTTCCGTCGGCATTCTTCAACGAGAACTCGCATCCGCCGTTGCCGATACATATCACGGTGCCTTTGAAATCAGTGTTGCCCTGACGAGCTTCCCAAACGTTGAGCTGCGACACCCAATCAATCTGCGAATCCCATGTGCCGAGAGGAATGATGCCATAGGTTTCCGTGATCGCATTGTAGCATGCCTCTTCCTGATTGCCGATACCGGTGATGACCGACGGGATATTGAAATAAAGGCAGTTGTGGTCTTCGGTCCAACCAGCGCCTTTGAAAGCGATAAGTTTTGTCCTGTCGGTCGTCACCACGTCGAGGCCTTTGAAGATAGGATGGGTGGAAGCATCCTTCTTGAAACGGCTTCCGGGGTTAAGTTCCACAGCCATCATCCATGTGTCGCCGTTCCATCCGCCACGCCCCAGACCGATGGCGCGGTCGTTCGAACGGAGCATGTCGGTTTCAAGACGACCGAGGGTGCCGATATAAGCCGTGGCATGGCTCCAAAGCAGGAGATTTCCGCCGTTGGCATACCATTCGCGCACGAAGGGAGTGGCTGACGCTACAACTTCGGGCATATTGAAGACATCGTCTTCACTGCGGTCTTCAAGGTCACGTAGCCAAAAAAGCACACGATAAGGGTTCAAAGTTTCTGCCGATGCGATGTTTCCGAAGTAAATATACTGTGCAGCCGGATATTCGCTCTTAAGCCACAACCAGGCGCAAGCTTCGTCGTCATCGCCGTTTGCGAGAAGTTCAGCTTCCGTAGGATACTCGCTGAGGAAACCTACAGCCGTCTTTCCGATTTTAAGAGAGCCGGAGGCGGGGAGCGAACGACCTTCACTGTTGACGGCGGTAACCGTCACGTTCCATTCCTCGCCGTCAGCCACATCGGCAATCGTATAGGAAGTGGTGGAACCCGGAAGAGTCTGGGATACCGTCCTTTCTCCAGCAGACGCTACAAAAGAAAGCTCCGTAGCGTCGTCGGAAGGTGTCCATTCCACATAAGCATCATACTTGGCATTCTCTTTTTCAACCTGGGTGAGTGAAATCCCGCTCACCGGGGAAGCCCCTGGGCGTGTGAAACTCTTTATGACACCGCTGGAGAAATTGGTGCCATCGGTGAGTTTGAAGATATAAGTATATGGCACCTTCGTCTCTACATTGCGGTGTGTGTAAGAGCCTGTGGAAGAAGTTTCGGATGCAACCACCTGACCGTTGCGTATAACCGAAATCTGTACGTCCTGACCCTGACGGGGAGTCCAGGACCACACATAATCATCGCCCGTCAATTCTCCGGAGATGGCATCTTCCACCATCGGGGCAAGTATCGGATCGCTTATTTCGATGTCCTTGTTCTGGCATCCTGTGAGGATTGCTCCTATCGAGAAAAGGACTGCATATTTTAGTTTCATAATAAATTCTTTTTAATATTAATTATAGCCCTCGTTCTGGACGTAGAGTCCGGGCACATAATAAAGCTGGTTGTAAGGGATGGGATAGAACTCGTTTTTGCCGGGTGTGTAGTGGGCATCCTGATAATATTGTCCGTAACTCACACCGTCGTAGCTCGAATCTTTCTCCTTCTCGAAATATGCGTTGAGCACCTTTGACGCCACACCCCAACGGCGGAGGTCGAAGTAGCGGCTGCTCTCCATTGCCATCTCAAGACGACGTTCGAAACGGAGCCTTACCCTCGCCTTCTCCTTGGTGCTGAAATCGGCTGACGAATAAAGGGAAATCTGGCAGAAATCTTTTGCGTAAGCAATATGCTTGTCGATTGAATTGGCGGCACGCTGACGGATGTCGTTGATAATGGCGCGGGCATCTTCCAGGCGTCCAAGCTCCACGAGGGCTTCGGCACGCATGAGCATCACATCGGTGTAACGGAACACATAATCGTTCATCGCGAACGCCTGCCAAGAACCGTCGAAAGTCTCGCCTTTGCTACGCTGCGGCACGTCTTTGAGCGAAGTATAGAATCCGTAGGTGTTGGGTGTGCGCGAATTGGCTGTGGTCATCATGTAATCCAATTCATACTTATAGGGGAACGACGGCATTCCGACCGTATGGAAAAGGCGCGGATCCCATTTTTGGGAAGATGGCACACCGTTCACGGGATAAGCGTCTGACGAATCATAATCTTCAAGCATAGGCAGACCGTCTTTAGTCTTGAAAGCGTTGACAAGGTTCTGCGAAGGCTTGTGGAAATCCCAACCGCAGGACCACATTCCCCAACATCCGTTGAGCATGTTCGACCAGTTGGCACGTCCGAACCGCGTATTGTCTTCTGTATATTGCGATGTCTGCACCGCAAAAATCGACTCGGAACTGTTCTTGTATTCCGGGAGGAAAATATCGCCGAAATCTTCAAGATACGTATATTTCGACTTCACGACATCGTCGGTGTAATCCACCACTTTCTGCATATATTCCTGATTGATGAAATCAACGCCGTCGGTCTTCTCATAACCGTCGCCCCAGGCGATGGTGAGGTAACATTTAGCAAGATAGGAAGCCGCAGCAATCTTGTTGGCACGTCCGCCGCCGTCTTCCACTACTTCGGGAAGAGCTTCGTAGGCAAGTTCGAATTCATGGATTACCTTGGCAAACAATTCTTCGTAGGAGAACTGGTCGTTGGGAGTCTGTTCCTGAAGATTGTTTCTAAACACTTCCTCGTCTATCCAAGGAATCTGACGGAACATGGTGAGGAGTTTGAAATAGCTGTGACCGCGAAGGAAGTGAACCTCTCCCCTGCGCTGTGCGGCAGTCTTTTCTCCGAGTTTTGCATCGCCGTATTCGTCGAGGGCGACGAGGGCACGGTTGCATCGTGAAATGTTGCAGTAGAGACGATACCAAAGCTCATCAAGTTCTCCGGGAGTGGAAGTAAGGGTTGACCATATTTCCATGGGATGATAGCCGGTGTCGGTAGTTCCGCCGCCACCTTTCAGACAATCGTCGGAAGAAAGGTCGCCGTAGGGCCAGAGATTGAAGGGATACGTGTACCAGCAGTCACCGAGCGAAGCGTATGCCGCGTTAACCATTTTATCGGGTTCGGAATAAGCGAGGTCGCCGTCAATCACACCCGTGGGAGGCACATCGATGAAATTGTTGCAGGCTGAAAGCCCAAGTGCAAAGGCAGAAAGGATATATAATTTTAAAGATTTCATAATTGGTCGTAATGTTTAAGGTTAGAAATCAACTTGCACGCCGAACGATACTGAAGTAGGGATAGGATAAGCCCAGTTCGGGTTTTCGGGGTCGGTGCATGTGAGGCTCTTGCTCTTGATAGTGAGGAGGTTTTGTCCTGACACATACACGCGGGCTTTGCTCATCCTCAGTTTTGAGGTCACTTTTGAGGGGAGGTTGTAGCCGACTTGGAGAGTCCTGAGTTTGGCGTAGGAGCCGTTTTCCACGAAGTAGGAAGAAGCCCTTCCCTCGTCGCCCTTGTTGTTGGTGGTCAGCATCGGGATGGTGGACGATGAATTCACTTTGGGGAGCCAAGCGTCGAGCACCCTCACACCCTTGTTGCTGCCGGCATCCGTCACGCTCCAGAAGTCGTTCTGGAATTTCTGGTTGTTATAGACATCCTGACCGAGCACGCCTTGCCAGAACATCTGGAAATCGAAATCCTTATAGTTCAGTTCCACGTTAAGACCGAAAGAAAGGTCGGGCACAGGGTTGAAAATCCATGTCTGGTCGTCGGCGGTGATTTTTCCGTCGCCGTTTAGGTCGGCATATTTCATACCGCCCACGCGGGCATTGTCCTGACCATAGGCGAGCACTTCTTCCTGGCTTTGGAAAAGACCGTCGAACACATAGCCTACGATAGATCCGAACGGACGGCGTGACTGAACGAGATTTTCAGTCGTGGTATGCACGTAAGAACCGGTGGTTGTAGCGGGGAGGTAAGTCACCCTGTTGCGGAAGAAATCGAGGTTGAGCGATGCACGGTAGCCAAGTCCGCAGGCGAGTTCATCGCGCCATCCCACCTGGAACTCCATACCCCAGTTGCGGAGCGAAGGACCGTTGAGCCATGAAGCGCCGCCTTCACCCATCGAACCGAGATACGCCGGAATGATAAGCATGTCTTTCACGTCTTTGATATAAGCGTCGAACGAACCGGTGAGGCGGTTGCCGAACAAACCGAAGTCGATACCTGCATTATACTGGATAGTGGTTTCCCATTTAAGGTTGGGATTGGCGGTTTGGCTTGCATAATAACCTGAGGGGAATATACCGCTCTGTTGGAGAAGGAGGTCGTAAGCCGTGGAAGAGACACGGTCGTTGCCGTAATCGGCTACATAGAGGGCATACCGGGCGGTGTTGGAAATTGCCTGGTTACCGGTCTTACCCCATGAGAGGCGTACTTTAAGGTCATCGAGCCACGATTTGTCGATATGTTCCGAAAGACGGTAACCGAGTGTGGCTGCCGGGAATGTACCGTAGCGGTTGTTGCTTCCGAATCGGGAAGAACCGTCGTGGCGGATGGTGAACGAAGCGAGCAGGAGGTCTTTCCAGTTGTAATCTACCTTACCGAAGAAAGAGACAAGTGCATAAGCCGACTTGTTACCGGTAGCCCTCTCCACTCCCGACGATGCGTCGGGGTACATATAATCGGGAGTCTCGATATCGTAGTTCTCGTTGTAAGCGGAAAAATCTATGCGGCTCTGACGGAACATCTCCATACCGGCGAGCACCGTGAAATTGTGCTGGTCGCGGAGAGTGAAATTATAGTTGGCGGTGTTGGTCCAGGTCCACTTCGAATCGTTGGCTTGCGAAAGCGTTGTGGAATTAGTGTCGTTGTTAACGATGTCGCTATGGAAAGTATAATTGTAGGAATGGATGAAAGCGGCATCATAGTCAAGACCGAAATTTGAACGAAGCACGAGTCCTTTCACCGGTTTAACATCTATATATGCATTTCCGAAAAGACGCCAGACGTTGAGGGCGTTGTCTTTATTGAATGCAAGTTCGCGGAGAGGGTTCTGGCGGTCAGCCATACTGCCCACGGGACCTGCGTATGTAGTGCCGTCGGTTTCAAATACAGGCACCGACGACGGCATTTTAAGGGCGTTTTCCAAAGGCTGGCAATCCACTTGGTCGGTGTAAGTGAGGGTGAAATTTTCACCAACTGTCACAACGGGAGAGATATTGTAGGAAGTGTTGATTCGGGCGGCTATGTTTTCGAAATTTGTATATTTCAGAATACCCTCGTTCTTTTTATAACCAAGCGAGAAGAAAGCCGTCCCTTTGTCTGATGCCAATGAAGCGGAAGCATCGTAATGCTGAGAGAAACCGGTGCGGGATATTTCGCCAAGCCAATCGGTGTTGGAAAGGAGCATCGTACGCTTATTGTTGATATAACCGTCGTAATAACCGTTGACCGTATAATTCTGATATTCGCCGGTGGCTATATTATAAACCGAGATGGGATAGCCCGAAGGGGCGTTTAGGTTCAGACCGTAGCTTGAAGCGTAGGCTGCCGGATCAAGGCCGTCGTTTAGAGCAGCCTGTGCCATTGCCGTGGCATATTCGGGAGTATTGAGCAGTTTCATTTTCGACTGTGACGAATAGAACTGCGTGGTGAAGTTGGCGGAGAAACTTACGTTTATCTTGTTGCCGGCGTTTTTACCTTTTTTAGTGGTGACGATAATAACGCCATTTGCGGCACGCGAACCATAGATTGAAGCGGAAGCGGCATCTTTAAGCACCTGCATGCTTTCGATGTCGTTCATGTTAAGGGAATTCAGGGTGGCGGTTGTCGGCACTCCGTCAATCACGAAAAGCGGATCCTGGGAAGCGTTGAATGAACCAATGCCTCGGATTCTTACCGAACCTGTGCCGGAAGGTGAACCGTTTGCGGTAACGGTCATTCCGGGAATCTTACCTTGAAGGGCACGCATGGGGTCGCTGTCGGAACTTGTCTCAAGGGCTTTTGTCGAAACCACCGATACTGCGCCGGTGAGGTCGGCTTTGCGAACCGTCTGATATCCCACCACAACGAGTTCGTCGAGAATGCCGGCATCTTCGTCCATATAGACTGTCATTTCAGGCTGCGCCTTCACTTCGAGGGTTTGATAACCTACGTATGAAACTTTCAGCATCGAGCCTTCAGGTACTTTTAAAGTAAACTTGCCGTCGATGTCGGTGGCGGTTCCTTGTTTGGTCGCCTCACACTGGACTGTGGCACCTATAAGAGGTTCGTTGTCCGCACGTGAGAAAACCGTTCCCTGCACGGTTATTTCCTGTGCATACGCAGTGGTTGCCATCACGAGGAGCAGGAGTGCGTTTAGGATTGCTTTTTTCATGTTATGTTAGTGTTGGTTAATAATTCTGCCGCAAAATTAGTATGACAAAAGCGGCGGAAATATAACAGATGTTGGCTACGCTATCAATTTCCGTGGCATTCCCGTATTGTTAAAATGTTTGCCGATTTTTTACAAATTTCAGCTCCCCTTCTCCGAATTGGGGGCATATAATGCCCCATTGCATTGACTACTTTAAAGTTACCTCCCCAAAAGCAACATTTTTTATAATGCACGATTTTTTATACACTCACGTGCAAACGGCTATGCCTTCCCCCTGATTTCGGAAGGCGACACGCCAAAGGCGTCTTTATAGCATTTCGAGAAATATGCCAGGGAGGAAAACCCGACCTCGAATGCAATTTCGCTGACTGTTTTCTCGGTGCCGTTCAAAAGCGTTTTTGCCCTGCGCAACCTCATAGTCCGGATTATCTCTACAGGCGTATAATTGGTGAGCGCTTTTATTTTCCTCGTAAGTTGCGACTGGCTTAACCCTATTTTTGCAGCAATTTCATCCACACTGAGGTTGGAGTCGGAAAGACGCTCAGCAACGATGTCGGCGAATTTCGAATAGAAATCACTTTCAACGTCATTAGGCGAAGAATGCGCCGATGGTGTTTTAGTCTCCGCGGCCTGTCTGCTTTTATCTTTCATGCCGGGCGTAGCATAGAGTTCCTTTATACGCTTCCTTCCATCAAGAAGATTTCGGCAGCGTGCGGCAAGCACCTCGTTGCCGAATGGTTTCGAAAGATAGCCGTCAACGCCGCTTTCGTAGCCCCGGGCCCTCTGCTCGTCGAGCGAACATGCCGTGAGCATCAGCACCGGGATATGCGACGTGGAAACATCGTCCCGGATACGCCTTACGCATTCCATGCCGTCCATCACCGGCATCATCACATCGCAGATGATAAGGTCAGGCACATATTTCACCGCCATCCTCACGCCCTGCATCCCGTCGGACGCATATATCAGGTTATAGTCATCGCCCAAGAGATTGCCGATAAGCCGCTGGATGTCGCGGTTGTCGTCAACCACAAGAAGCAACGGCTTCGACGAATCGAATTCCCGGTTCTCTTTCTGGAGCGGCATCAATTCCTTCTCTATGTCGGCTTGCGAAATATTCGATTCCTTCTCTACAGCGTTATTCGAGCAATGGCGCACGGGCAACGTAACGACGAAGCGGCTCCCCTTCCCTTTTTCACTCTCCACCTCTATGGTTCCGCCGTGAAGCACCACGAAAGCTTTCGTAAGCGCCAACCCGATTCCGGACCCCTGCGGATTTTCGGACTCGGCCTGATAGAATCTTTCGAAAACACGTTGGCAATCCTCTTTCGTCATCCCTTCGCCGCTGTCCTTGACTTCCAACACCATTGTAGAATCGCCATTTTTATTAAGCGACACTTCGATTTTACCATTATCCGGCGTATGCTTGAAAGCATTGCTCATCAGGTTGAAAAAGACCCTTTCCATTTTTTCAACATCTACACACATGCAGAAATCACCTTCAGAAGGGATATGCGTGGAGATGGAAATATCGCGCCGTTCAGCCATTCCGTGGAACGCCTCAATCCAACCTTCAACAAGAAGCCTCATATCTGCCTCCGCAAGATGCATGTCGGATTTGCCGTTTTCGTATTTTCTGAAATCGAGAATTTGATTGATAAGGCGCTTCAATATTTTGACGTTTTTCTGAGCCATCTTCATCAGCGACTTATGACGCGGTTCGAGGTAATCCACCCCCGCCATTTGCTCCACCGGACCGGATATGAGAGTGAGCGGAGTGCGCAAATCGTGGGAGACATTGGTGAAAAACATAAGTTTCGCCTGTGTGGCTTCACGAAGTTTGTCGTATAGCTGCTCCTGCTTCCGCTTCTCATCTTCGAGCTGCCTGTTTTTTTGAAGCAATACTTTCTGATGGCGTTTATTGGCACCGATTGTGCGCAAAAGCAGGAAAAGAACGGCGGCAAGAAGCACCGCTATTATAACGGCGGCAAACAATAAAGCTTTCTGCATCCTGTAAAGCGACCAGTATTCATCGAGACGATGTCTCAAGAAATTAATCGTGCCGGTTTCATTGGTCAGAAGTGAATCTTGCGAAAGGATAATATCGGCATTCGTTTTGTCGATAGGAGAAAGGGGCGCAACCATATTCATACGGTCATAATGTTCCCCTTTGAGAATAGCCAACGCGATTATGAGAAGGCGGTGTCCTTCCGAAGGATATAAGAAAGTAGCATCGAGCATACCTTCTTTCACAGCTTTAATACCGATATGCGGAAACCCGTCAATACCCATCACGGCGATGTCGTCACGCCCTTTGTTTTTTGCGGCTTTAGCCGCCCCGATGGCCATGTGGTCGGTATGGGCGTAAATCATGTTGGTTTCCGGATAAACGTCGAGCAATGAATCGGTGAGATGCGCCGCCAGACTGTTTTCCCAATTTCCATAAACGCTCGCCACTATTTTTGCTCCCTTAATCTCCGAAATGGCATCTTCAAAGCCGGCATGCCTTCTCTGGGCAGGCGAAGCCGAGGCGGGCCCCTGGATTTCAATCACCATCATGGGTTGCTTCACCTTAGAACGGGCATAATTGGCGACGGACCGTCCGAGTTCATAGTTATCGACCTCCATGTGTGCCGTAAACGAGTCGCCATCAATACGACGGTCGAACGTCAAGACGGGAATCCCCTTCGAATAGGCCTCCTTAATGACCGGGGTAAGAGCCTTGGACTCGTTGGGGGAAACCACAATCATATCAAAATCATTTTCAATGAAATAATGAATATCGTCAATCTGGCGGTCATTGTTGCTTTCAGCCGACCTTATTTCGACATCAACCTCATCGTGAAGCATCAGCTCCCGCTTTATTTCTTCATTTGTCTTGACCCTCCAATAGTCGCCGCTACATTGCGAAACCCCGATTTTATATTCCGGGGATTTACGTCCGCAGCCTGCAACACCGACCAACAGCAAAACAACAAAAATACGCCAAACGAGTTTTTCCATCAAATTCTTTATCAATATAATCGGTAAAATCAAATCCCGGCAGAATAGCCATCGGGGGAAGCATGTCCAATTTCCGAGTTTCCCACATGCAAAAATAATATAATGGCGAAACAAATACAAATAAAAATTTAGGGAGACGCCTGAGGCATCTCCCTAAATTTTTATTTTATGAGAGTCTTTTTACCTTTCGAGACATAGATGCCGGATGGCAGATTTTGAGGCAATGGATCAGCGTTCGCGGTGCTGATTTTTGTGCCTGACAAAGTATATATGTCGGAGTCCGGTGTGCCGGATATGCCGTCAGACGGCATCATCCCGACTCCGGCACTGGATGATTTCGCATCGAGGACCCACGCTTTGAGGTCTTTCACTTTGACGCTACCTGCGCAATACGCCTCTATTCCGTCGGCATCTGATTCGGTGGGGAAAACACGGATAGAAGTCGCCCACTTGTCGTTGACAAATATGTCGAGGATGGAATGGTCGATGAAGACATTGATCTTCAATTCGGAACCGGCAACCGGACGCTCCGGAAGGGGGCAACGATAGATGCCGTCATACACTCCCCCATCGTTTACCAAACGGCGCAATCCACTGAAATCGGCAACAATCTCTCCTGTAGCCGGTTCGTATCTTATCACTCCTTCGCCGGAACCGCCCTTGAAAACCTTGAACCCGAATTCGGAAGCACCGACCTCGAACACTCCGGAAATCTCGACAGCCCTCCCCGCAACCGGTGAAAGACTCCATTCACCTGAAAGTTCGCTGTCAGCTTTCGAAAACATCGTGGCCGTGCGCATACCCGTAAGACCTTCGTATGGCTTCTGAAGGAGCGTGCCGTCGGCAGACAACGACCACTCCCTGGGGAGGGAATAACAATGCGCCCATCCCAGATTCCAGTTGTCGATAGAAGCCAATTTATCGGGCACAATGCCAAGGACTATGGTCTTGCCGTCATGACGATAGATTGTAGGTGAAAGCAGACCGAAACCTTCACGAGAATTCATCTCGACAAGGCGTGGCGATGCTGAGGACCCATCGGCCACAAACCGTCCGTCGGCATCTATGGAACCCACCCAATATAGGGTGCGCACACCCTGCGAGGTTCCCAACGGGGTTGCCGTGAAAAGCCATTTCCCATCGGGCATTGGAGTGATGGTGGGCATCTCCCAAAAACGACCGTCAACCCCTGCCGTTTTTCCGGAAAAGAACAAATCGCCATTGTTGCTCCAGGTGGCCGTGGCAGTATTATAACGGTGGAGTGTGGTAGTGCCTATTCCGTCTTTCGATGTTCCGACTATCATGAAGGCGTCATCACCGTTGCGGAAAAAATATGGGTCACGGAAATCGTCGGAAAGTCCGGCAGGACGTGAAGCGATTATGGGATTGCGCGACGATTTAATCCAGTTGTCGAGGGCATCCGATTCCGGCGCGGCCTGTGCTATCATGGCCTTGGCATAGTCAACGGCAGTGTAAAGTATATTGGGTTTGCCTCCCGTAATCGCTTCGTCGGAAAAGACGCATCCGCTCCAACAGCCTTTGATGTCATACCAGTCACCGGGAGCGACGGCTATCTTTTCTTCACGCCAATCATAGAGGTTTTCGCTCGAAATGTGTCCCCAATGCAACCTTGCCATGTAAGGACCGTCGCCGTTTTTCTGGAAAAACAGATGGTAGCGGCCATCGGAGTAATACATCCCGTGGCACTCGTTGGTCCAGCCGGCGGCAGGCATTCCATGGAAACGCGGGCGGAGCACGTCATCGGCGAAACGTGAGGCTGGGATGTCGAGGTCGGCGGGATTTTCGGCATGCCATCCCTGAATCTCATCCAATACTTTGGCTTCATCCCACACGGAGATATCATCAATAAGACCGTTGAACGACATCAGTTCAAACGGTCCTGACTTCCTTGAGACCGTTCCCTGGCCCATATAGAAGGGAGCCGACGTAAATGAAACGGAACCGGTGGCACGCCCGGAGCCCACTTCCTCTCCGTTGTTGTATAGCTTCACACTTCTTGCATCGCAGTCAACGACCGCCACAAGATTGTTCCACTGATATGTGGGTAAAGGTTTGTCAACGTCGATGTTCACAGGCCAGCCCCCCACATAAGTGCGGAAAGAATACTTACCGTTGAATCCGATATAGAACCCGAAACCGGTTTTTGAATCCGCATCGAGGCATGTGGCAATGGGGGTCATCTCCGAGGTGTCGGTGTCAATCTGGATGATAGGGTAACACGGCACCGCCACCCATAGCGAAACCGTAAGCTGTTTCGAACCGGCAGGCAGGATATCGCCGAGATTCGCACGGATATGTGAAGTGTAGCCGTCGAAACGCAAAGCCTGTCCAACGGCACCCGGTAAATTCTCAGGCGCGAAGTTTCCTTCCACATCAAACGCCTCACCGCTTACGCTTTCCGTAATCTTGCCGGATTTAACATCCATCGGAAAATGCGCCACAAGTTTTGCATTCGAAACGAAGGGAGACATTATCGCAAGGCAAGTAATAAATGTCTTGGTATTGTTCATAACTTTTCAAAAATATAAAAAGAGGATATGCCGCGGCCCATTATTAAGCCGCGACATATCCTGCCGATAAAATAATTATTTAAGATACTCAAGGATGTTCTCGGTGAGTTGGTCTATGTTGTGCTGGTAGGGGTTGGCGCCGGAATTCTGGTTCCATTCATAAGCGGCGAAACCGTTTGCCACACAACGACCGTGTTCATTGTTGGGATTGAAGTCAACAAGACCGGCAACGCAATGGTCGCGCACATGGCCCCACGTGGCGAGCACAAGCGAATTGGTGGTGACTTCGAAGTTCTTAATCACGTCAGGCTGATTTCCACGCCCGTAGATGTTGCAATCCCACAGGCAGTTGTGGTCTTCACGCTGACCGGGTCCGATCAAGGGAAGGTTTTCATAGCCATACCCGTTGGGATCTTCCAACGTAAGTCCCTTATAGATGGCATGGGCGGTGCGGTCATAGAATCCCTGGTCGCTTCCGTTGCGGAAATCCCAGCCGAGATATGGATTGATGACCCAAACGTCGCCTCCGGATCCTCCGTCGCCGTTGCCATAGACGGTGGGAGCCATATTGGCGGGAACGATGTTCAAAGGCACGGTGAGCTGCGTAGCCATATTGGAAAGGTAGAGATTGCCGCCGTTTGCCGTGTAAGATTTGAGCGCATCGATAGTGGAGGTTGCGCTGAACCCTTCGGGGAGATTCTCCCACCCGAGAGGCAACCCTACGCGGTCAACCATAATCCACAACACCGAATATTCCTCAGGGTCGAGCCCGGCAAGGTCGGAAGGACTTACGAATTTACCTTTGGCGGTGACAACATAATTAGTATAGAACCACTGGGCGGCGGCTCGTTCATCGTCGTCAGGGAGGTCGGCTATGGCAGCCGCGTCAAGAAGATAAGCGGCTTTGGTCTCCACCTGTTCTATAGTCACCGGCGATGCGTTTACACCCGTCGAAGAGTAATAACCGTCATACACCACTGCCACGCCGTAAGTAATCGTTTCTCCCACCGGTTGCGACTTCAAAGTCACTGTTGAGAGCGCGCCGTCATATACGGTGCCGGTGGCGGAATCGCCGTTTGAATACACCTTCACGCCGGTGATATTGTCGGCGGGGGGGAGTTCCCACGTCAACGTCACTGCCCTCCCCTCTACCTCGGCCTTGAGGTTACGCACGTCGGGAAGTTCCATTTGCGGAAGCATGGCGGCGACGGTTACACCTTCCGAAACGTAACGGTCGTCATATTTAACCTTGACGGTGTATATGTTTTCCTCACCCATCGGCGCACCCTCCACTTCGTATGAAGTGGCTGAGGCTCCAAGTGAAACGGGATTCTTTCCGTCGGCATTCTTTATCACCATCACATCGGTGATATCTCCGGAAGGAAGATTCCAGGAGAGCCGGATTCTCATGCCGTTGACTTCGGCTTTAAGGTCGTTGACCGTGGCAAGGTAAGGCACTTCCTCATATCCCTTCGGGTCGAAATCCGAACATGAAGGGAGTACTCCCGCAGCCGCCACCAAAGCCGCCGTCATTATTTTATTAAATATCTTTCTCATCTTGGTTTTTCTGTTTAGATGGTTTAATCGTAAAGGTTACCCGCGTTGTCTTTCTGGCTGAGGGGAACCGGGAAATAAAGTTCGTCGGCCGTCAGCGACGCTCCACTGTAATAAGGCTGGAACTTCTTTTCAAACTCGTAATATTTGTTGACTGTATCCACTACAGTGCCCCAACGCAAAAGGTCGAACCAACGGTGGCCTTCCATTGCGAGTTCCACACGGCGTTCGTGACGCACTGCCCTGCGGGCATATTCCTGGCTCCAGCCCGTAGCGGGATATTCGCCTACGGCATAACTTGCCACCATCGGGTTGCAGTCTATCGGCGTATATGAGGGGTCAACCGAACGGGCGGCCTTGGCGCGGACATCATTAATGAGCGTCCTCGCCTCGTCAAGATTCTTATTCTGCTCAATCAACGCCTCCGCCTTCATGAGCAACACGTCGGCATAACGGATTATTATGTAATTGAGGGAAGAAGCACCCCAGGGAACGATACCGGTGGTGACGTAAGGGGAATCGGGCGAAGGATAAGGTTTCTTTCCGGAATACTGGCCGTAAAGTTCAAGGTTGCGGCACCATTTTTCGTTGTAGGTATAACCTCTCCAAGGCATTCCGATACGCCCGAGCGTGAAGTCAAGACGCGGGTCAACGTTTCCGGCATAGTCCGCCGAAGAGATGTCTTCGCTGTTGGAAGTGCCGTCGAGGAACGGAAGGCCGTTCGCATCCGTACGGAAAGAATTGACAAGGTCTTGCGAGGCGAGATAGAAGTCGTCGCCGTTTCCGTAGAGGTTGCCTTCTGAGTAAGTGCAGTTCAGACAGTTGTTGAAATTGAACTGGTCAGGCGAATTTGCCGAAGAGAACTGCACAGCCATCACCGATTCGTATTGGTTGTTGAGCTCCGGTTTGGAGATGTCGAGGAAATTGGGATAAAGCTGATATTTCCCGCTTTCAATCACGTAGCCGGCATAAGTTTCCACTTCCTCCCAATCGGAAGAAAAGAGAGCAACCTTGGCAAGTAAGGCGGCGGCCACATAGCGGTTGAAACGCCCCACCTCTTCCTGGGTTTCCGGCAGATTACGGTAAGCCTCACGCAGGTCTTCCTTTATGAAGCCGAGAATCTGCTCGCGGGTGTATTGGCTCGCACTCACCTGCGAGGGGTCGGCCACGGTCTCGTCGAAATAAGGGAACTTCTCGAAAAGGCGATACATGTCGAAATAATAGTATGCCCGAAGGGTTTTCATTTCGGCAACGAAAGAAGCCTTTCTCTTTTCGTCGAGCGCACCCGATCCAAGTATGCTCTTGATTGCCGTGTTGCAGCGGGAGATGGAGAAATAATTGTTTCTCCATTTGAAATCGATCACTGCGTTGTCGCTCTGCACATTGCCGATTTCGAGCTGATGCATGTAGCCTTCCATGGTCACGCCGTCGCCCCCTTTGAGGGCATCGTCTGAACGGACATCGATCACCCAGTTGTTGATGGGTCCGGCAAACGATTCATTGTTGCCGAAATAATGGCAAAGAAGCGTTGCGTAGGCCGATGTAACCATGTCGAGGGCCTCATTCTCTCCGATTTGTTCGGAGGTGAACACACCCTGCGGTTTCGTGTCGAGCATATCGTCGCAAGAGGTCGCAAACATGGCGAGGGACGCGAAAGTCGCCGCGAAGGATGCGTTTCTTATATATGATTTCACAGTTTTCATTTGGAGTTGGAGAATTAGAAGTTGATATTGACGCCGAAGGTAAATGTGCGGGGACGCGGATAAGCGCCGTTGTCGGTTATTGACCCGTATGCACCGGGAAGAATCTCCGGGTCGAGACCTTTATATTTTGTGAGGGTAAACACGTTTTCAACCTGTCCGAACACGTCGATTCCCCTGCTGCCGATAGCATTTGTCACAACTTCCGGCAATGAATAAGACAACTTCAGATATTTCATCTTCATGTAGGAACCGTTTTCAACGTAATATGAGGAGAAACGGGCCTCGTTGTTGTCGTCGCTGAGAGAAAGCGCGGGGATGTCGCTTCCGGTGTTGGTCGGCGTCCAGGCGTTGAGGATATCCTTGGCGCGGTTGGTAGCGAGGATACCGTAGCTCATTGAATAAAGCTGGCGTTTCATGTGGTTGATGATATCCTGTCCGAAATCGCCGGAGAAGAACATGTCGAGCGTGAAAGCCTTGTATTTGAACGCGAGGTTCAGACCGAGGGAAAGGTCGGGATTGGGATTACCGATTATGCAACGGTCGTTGTCGTCGATTGTTCCGTTGCCGTCAAGGTCGCGGTAGATGAGGCGTCCCGGCGCGGCACCCTGTTGGAAAGCATGGTTGGCCACTTCAGTCTCGTTTTGGAAAATGCCGTCGCATACATATCCGTAATACACGCCCATAGCCTCGCCGGGGATAAGGCGCACGTCGCCGCCGATGAATTTCTGACGTGAGTTGAGGGTCACGAGTTTGTTGCGGTATTGAGAAATATTAAGCGAGCCGTTCCAGGAGAAATCGCCGTAAGAGGGGCTGTTGTATGCCACCGACACTTCCCAACCGGTATTTTTCATGTCGCCTGTGTTGAGCCAGATTGCCGCGTTCTCACCGGCTACGTCGAGGGCCGGCGGAATGGTGAGCATGTTTTTGGTCTTTTTCACATACCAATCGGCAGTCACGTTGACGGCACCATTGAGGAACTGGAGGTCAACACCGATATTGTTCTGATAGGTTGTCTCCCAAGTGAGGTCGGGATTGCCGGAAGCGGCAAGCGTAATGCCCGGGCGTGTCTGTGAGTTGGTGCCGGTGATGTCGTATGCGCCGTTGCCTGTATTGTAGATATATGTGGAATATGAAGGATAGAGCGGAGGGATGTTGGCGTTGCCGTTCTGTCCCCACGAATAACGTATTTTCAAATCTGTAAGCACATTGTTCTGCGGGAAAAATGCTTCCTGCGTAGGACGCCATGCGAGAGAGAATGCAGGGAACACGCCTGCGCGGTGGCCTTTGGCGAAACGTGAGTTTTCATCGCGGCGTATGGTGAACGAAGCGAGATAACGGTCGTCGAAATTATAATCAACCTTGCCGAAAAGTGAGAATACCGACCATTGGGTCTTGCCGCCGCCGTTGTTGCGGTTGCCCGAACCTGAACCGATTTGCATGAAATCGGAATCCTCGAACATATAATCTTCACGTGATGCAGAAAGATCGCGGAATGTATAGCTGATGGCTTCAGTGCCTATCAAGGCGGTGAGATGGTGTTTTTCAGCAAATGTCTTGTTATAGTTGGCGGTGTTTGTCCAGGTCCATGTGTCGCCTTGTCCATAGACGGAGCTCATCGAATTGACGTCGCCGGGGTTGGTGCGGCGACCAAGGGTATTGTTGAAATACTGGCTATGCTCAATGCCGATATTCGATTTGAGCACAAGCCCCTCCACGGGACGGACCTCGATGAAAGCATTGCCGAGTATGCGCCAGTTTGAAAGGTCGTTGTCTGCGGCATTCTTGATAATCTGCACGGGGTTGGCGAGGTCGGAACCGATAAGGCCTTGCGGACGCATCCAATCACCGTCGAAGCCTTTCACGGGAAGGGCGGGAAGCTGGCTCATGGCGGTGAATGGAATGCCACGGTCGCCGGCAACGTCAACTCCCCTGTTTTTCCAATGGGCGAGGACAAGGTTCTCCCCTACCGACACATATTTGTTGAAATCGTAGCGGCTGTTGATTCTGCCCGAGAAGCGGCGATAGAACGACGAGACAATGTTGCCCGACTGGTTGATATAGTTCAACGAGAACATCACCGAGCCCTTTTCCGTATTGTTTGACACGGAAGCCGTGAGATTGTTGGTCCAGGCAGTGCGATACACTTCATCCTGCCAGTCGGTGTCGGCCGTCGGGAAGTTGGTGTTTCCGCCTACGTAAGGAAGGAGCACCGGAGTTTCACCGCTTCCGTAAAGCTGCGGGAACGACGGGGTGAGGTTGGCGTTGCGGGCTGCCGTCCAATAAGCCTGCCCCCATTCCTGGGCGTTCATCATCTCATATCTTTTTGCCATGGTCTGCGCCGAGAGGGCATAGTTGACGTTGATCGACATCCTGTCGCCTTTTCCCTGCTTGGTGGTGATGACCACGACGCCGTTTGCCGCACGCGAACCATAGATAGATGCGGAAGCGGCGTCTTTAAGCACCTGCATGGTCTCGATGTCGCTCGGATTGATGCAGTTGATGTTGTCGGTGGGGACACCGTCTATGATATAAAGTGGGTCATTGCTCGAATTGGCGGTTGACATACCGCGCACGCGGATGGAGCCTGTGCCTCCGGGGGCAGCGTCGGGCACAACATTCACGCCGGGAAGCTTGCCTGCCATGGAGTTCATGATGTTGCCCGAATTCTCGCTCAACGGTTCCTTCATGTTCATCACTGAGACGGCACCGGTGAGGTCGGCTTTACGCACCGTCTGGTAGCCGACAACGACGAGTTCGTCGAGAAGGCCGGCGTCTTCATCCATATAGACGGTCATTTCAGGCTGCGCCTTCACTTCGAGGGTCTGATAGCCCACGTAAGAGACTTTAAGGATAGAGCCTTCCGGTACTTTTAAAGTAAACTTGCCATCGATGTCGGTGGCTGTCCCTTGCTTGGTCACCTCACATTGAACCGTCGCCCCTATGAGGGGTTCGTTGTCCGAACGTGAGAAAACCGTTCCCTGCACGGTTATTTCCCGTGCATACGCAGTAGCTGCCATCACGAGGAGCAGGAGTGCGTTAAGGATTGCTTTTTTCATGTTATGTTAGTGTTGGTTAATAATTCTGCCGCAAAGTTAGTATGACAAAAGCGGCGGAAATATAACAGATGTTGACATGAGTATTAAAAATTGTGGAATGCACGATTATTCATACACTCCACAACATTTGTGATATTATACAGCAATTTTTCTAAAGGTTTTGCGCATTTTTTCAAAGCCGGCTATTTCCCCATGGCCTTGTTTCTTGTCTCCGTGGGGGTCTCGCCGTAGGCTTCGCGATAGCATTTGGTGAAGTAGGCCGGCGTGGAGAAACCCGTTTCGTAAGCCACCTCGCTGATGTTTTTCTCAGACGACGTTATTAGCGTCCTCGCCTGCTTGAGTCGCAGGTTTCTCATAAGCTCCACGGGCGAATAATTGGTAAGGGCTTTGATTTTTCTATAGAACTGGGTTCTTTCGAGTCCCATTTTGGATGCGATATGGTCAACGCTGACATCGGCGTTACCCATCTCGGCGGTAAAGATTTCGAGGAAACGCCGGTAAAACTCATTATCGATGTCGCCACCTTTGGTTTCGACCTGACGCGTCTTAGGCGCCACGGGCGCGGCAACCGGTGATGCATTCCGACCCGTCCAAAGTTCTTTTATACGTTTGCGGTTTGAGATGAGGCTCGCGCACCTCGCCAGGAGCACTTTCGAACCGAACGGTTTGGAAAGATAGCCGTCGGCACCGTTTTCATACCCCTGCACCCTTTGCTCGTCCATGGAGCATGACGTGAGCATAAGCACCGGAATATGGGAAGTGGTCACCTCCTCCTTAAGACGCCGACAACATTCCAGACCGTCCATCACCGGCATCATTACGTCGCAGATAACGAGGTCGGGCACATATTTCACCGCCTTTCTGATTCCTTCCGCGCCGTTGAAGGCGGAAATAACGTTGTAATCGGCGTTGAGGAGCTCGCCTACGAGTTGCTGGATATCTTTGTTGTCGTCAATGACAAGCACAAGGGGTTTGTCGGCATCAATCGTAAGTTCTGTTTCGATGTTGCCGAGTTCAGCCTCCACGTCTGAGGCGTTGAAGAGTTTTTCCGGGTCTGCCGCGGCGTCCGACACATGACGAATGGGGATAACAACCGTAAACACCGACCCTTTACCTTCCGTGCTTTCAACCGATATTTCGCCGCCGTGAAGCTCAACGAAAGCTTTTGCAAGCGACAAACCTATGCCGGAACCTTTGGGATGCACACGGTCAACCTGAAAGAAACGGTCGAAAATATTGCCGAGGTCGCGCTCGCTTATCCCTTCGCCGGTATCTGCCACTTTCAACACAAGGTTACTTCCTTCGACACGGTAAATCACGGTGATGGCGCCGTTGTCGGGAGTATATTTGAAAGCGTTGGAAATCAAATTGAAAAACACGCGCTCGATTTTTTCGGAGTCAAGGGCAAGCGTCACTTTCTTTTCAGCAGGCGCATCGAGAGCAAGCTTTATATCGCGTTTCTTCGCCATGGCATAGAACGAGTCCATCCATTCCTCCACACTCTTCCCGAAATCTATTTCGGAGAGACGAAGGTCGAGCTTACCGTTCTCATACTTTCTGAAATCAAGAATCTGGTTTATGAGGCGATAGAGAATTCGGACGTTCTTGTCGGCTATCTTGATCAGAGAGCGTTGCTGGGGCGTAAGGTTGCCGGCTTCGGCAAGTTGCGACACAGGCACGGAAATAAGCGTGAGCGGCGTGCGGAGGTCATGCGAAACGTTGGTGAAAAACATCAGTTTCGACTGTGTGGCCTCCTGTAGTTTCTCGTTGAGTGTCTTCTGTTTGTCGCGTTCCTCTTCAAGCATCCTGTTTTGGGCTACAAGGAGAGCCTGATGGCGTTTGTGCTGCCAGAAGGCACGGAGAACAAGGAAAATCACCCCGAAAAGAAGCACTATGATGGCGATGCTGGCATAGAACAGGGAAGTCTGCGACGAATGCTGCGCCCAATAATCGTCGATGCTGGTTTTCAAAGCCTTCATCTTTCCGGTCTCGTCTTTCAGGGTTTCGTTCTGAAGCAGGAGGATGTCGGCGTTGCTGAGGTCAACTGCGGAAGACACCGGAAGGATCTTCTCTTTCTCGTAAGGTTCCCCTTTCAGAATAGCCAGCGCGGTGCGTATAAGCCGGTGACCTTCGGTGGGGTAAAGGAATGTGGCGTCAATGACGCTGTCGGCCACGGCCTGGATTCCGATGTTGGGAGCTGCATCGATACCTATTATCTTTATGTCGTCGCGCCCCATGGATTTCGCTACTTCCGAAGCCCCGATGGCCATGCGGTCATTATGTGCGAAGATAAGATCCACATCATTATATATACGTAACAGGGAATCGATCAGAGGGATGGCGTCTTCCTTGTTCCAGTCAGCCGCCTCGCTCGCCAAAAGGTTTCCACCTCCTTTGATGAATTCCTTCTCGAAGCCCGCATGGCGTCCTTCGGCGGGGGTTGAGCCTCGGAGTCCGTAAATTTCAATGGCATTCATACCCGGCTTACCGATGGAGAGGGCATAATGGGCGGCAGATTTGCCTAAGCCTTCGTCGTCAACGCCGATGCGCGCGGTGTAGGTGTCACCAAGTATATTGCGGTCGAAGATAATGACAGGCATCCCTTTTTCATATATCTCCTTTATTATCGGTGTAAGCTCCGCCGCCTCATTCGGCGAAACGATGACTATGTCGAAACCGTTGTCGGCAAAATAGCGGATGTCGGCTATCTGACGGTCGTTGTCGTCGTTGGCCGAGCGGATTTCAACCATGGCGTCTTCATGAAACATCGCCTCGCGGTTGATTTCATCGTTCATTTTGCTGCGCCAGTCGTCTTGGCTGCATTGCGACACACCTATCTTATAGACCTTTTCCTCTTTACATCCGGAAAAGGCAAGGAGAGCAAGCATAATTACGGGAAATAAATACAGACTGCTTATGGTCTTCATTTTTCAGGATTCGTTAGATTTTACTGCAAAGTTAATCATATCTCTATGAAAAAGAGTGCAAACTTTATAAAAAATAATGTGATGCAACATTTATTATATACAAATCCCGTTTTTTTATACCTTGTAATTTCTTTATGTAGTAGCTTTGCAATGTCGATTCGGGAGCAAGCATTCTGGACACGACATTGGTTTTAGGTTATAAAGTTTCGGCGCATAAAAATCGCCGGGGTAAAAAAGATTGTTTTTTTAATTCGAATAATCATCATTTAACAATGGAAAATATAATCGACATCAAAAACGGTTTCAAAGTCATGATGGCTTCGGCAGCTTTCGCTTTGTGCCCCCTCCTTTCCTTGGCAGAAAACGGAGTGGAAATAAACCACCTCGGAGTGAGCAACACCCTGGTGCGCGTCACCGGCGACGGCGACTATCTCATCCTGCCTGTGCAGGAAGCCAACGACGACGCACGCATAAACGTGCTCGTAGATGGTAAAATCGCAGAGACGATTTACGTGCGTCTCGCAAAATCGAAAACGGACTATACGGTGCCGTTCGACCTCACACCCTACAAAGGGAAGAATGTGATTCTCGACATCGTTACCCCACAGGGACGCAGCTCCGTACGAGAGGCAAAAGACGACGTATGCTGGAAGGGAATCACGGTTTCAGATTCGTTTGACACCGCCGACAAGGAAACGAAATACCGCCCGGCCTACCACCACACCCCTCTCTACGGATGGATGAACGACCCGAACGGAATGTTTTATAAAGACGGCAAATGGCATCTATATTACCAGTATAACCCTTACGGCTCGAAATGGCAGAACATGACGTGGGGACACTCCGTTTCTTCTGACCTCGTCAACTGGGAGCATCTCCCCCTCGCCATCAAGCCTAACGGACTCGGCTCGGTCTTCAGCGGAAGCTGCGTAGTTGACCACGACGGCACCGCAGGATTCGGGAAAGACGCCGTAATCGCTCTCTATACTTCGGCAGGCACGAGCCAGATGCAGAGCCTCGCCTCAAGCCGCGACAACGGAACCACTTTCGATATCCTCCCTTCCAACCCTGTGCTCACGCTCGAAAGCGAAGCCCGCGACCCCAACATGTTCTGGAACGAGAAAACCGGTGAATGGAACCTCGTGCTGGCACACGCACTCGACCACGAGATGCTTTTCTTCACCTCCCCCGACCTTAAGAAGTGGACGCTTCAAAGCGGCTTCGGCAAAGGGGAAGGATGCCAGGACGGTGTGTGGGAATGCCCCGACCTGTTCGAACTGCCTGTGGCAGGGAGCGACGACAAGAAATGGGTGCTCATCTGCAACATCAACCCCGGAGGTCCTTTCGGTGGCTCCGCAATACAATATTTCGTAGGCGACTGGGACGGCAAGACATTCACCGCCGACACCGACGCAAGCGGCAAAATCCCGACGAAATGGCTCGACTACGGCAAAGACAACTATGCCCTCGTGAGCTGGAGCGACGCGCCCGAAGGGAGACGCACCGCTATAGGATGGATGAGCAACTGGCAATATGCCGCCGAGGTACCTACCATGCAATACCGCAGTGCCAACACCCTGCCGCGTGAAATAGGGCTCTTCCGCGCCCCCGACGGCGAAATCTACGCATCAAGCCTCCCCTCGCCCGAACTTCTCAAACTTCGCGGCAAACTCGCCTGCAATTCCGGCAAAACGGGGATAAACAAAAAAGGTAAAACTTTCCAGCTCCCCGCCGTCAACGGCGGAATCTGCGAGATTCTCGTGGACTTCGAATCGCAGAAAGCATCGGCAGTGACGCTCACACTTGCCAACAGGCAGGGCGACAAGGTGACAATGAGCTATAACCCCGCAGACCGCACGATGGCGTTCGACCGCCGCGAAAGCGGACAAGTGGATTTCAGCGAGGGGTTCCCGGCAGTTACCGTATCGCCCACTTTCGAGAAAGACGGCAAGATTTCACTTCGGATTTATGTTGACCGTTCAAGCATCGAACTTTTCGGCAACGACGGAAAATTCGTGATGACCAACCTCGTATTCCCCAACGAACCTTACACGACGCTGACGGTGGCTTCCACAGGAGGCAACGCAAAACTCAACAGCTTGAAAGTTTATTCACTCAACGCAAAATGACCCTCACATAACACCAACCATGGACATGACAATGAAAACCTCCCAAACGATAGCGACCGACAAGAAGTCGTTTATAATACAGATTCTCCCGGTGATGCTGTGCTTCTTCGCCATGGGGTTTGTTGACCTCGTCGGCACAGCCTCCAACTATGTGCAGAAAGACCTCAACCTCACCGATTCGCAAGCCAACCTCTTTCCCTCCTTAGTGTTTTTCTGGTTTCTGATTTTCTCGGTGCCGACCGGAATGCTTATGAACAAAATCGGCAGGAAAAAGACGGTGCTCATCAGTCTCGTCATAACCGCCCTCTCGCTCATTCTCCCCATCACGGGCGACAGCTACACCATCATGCTCCTCTCGTTCTCGCTTCTCGGCATCGGCAACGCAGTGATGCAAACCTCACTCAACCCCTTGGTGACCAACCTCATCAGCAGCGACAAACTCGCCTCCACCCTCACCTTCGGACAGTTTGTGAAAGCCATAGCGTCGTTCCTCGCCCCGATTCTCGCTGCCTGGGGTGCCACTACCTACCTCCCCACGTTCGGACTTGGCTGGAGAGCCCTCTTCGTGATATATGCCATAGTCAGCGTATTCTCAATCTCCGCCCTCGCCGCCACCCCCATCGAGGAGGAACGTCCCGACAAGGCTTCGGGCATAGGTGAATGCCTCCGCCTGTTGAGCCGCCCCTTCATCCTGCTCTGCTTCATTGGCATCATGTGCCACGTAGGAATCGACGTTGGCACCAACACCACCGCGCCTAAAATCATCATGGAGCGTCTGTCGCTCCCTCTCGAAGAAGCGGGATTCGCCACGAGCGTTTATTTCATTTTCCGCACTGCCGGATGCTTCCTCGGGGCTTTCATTCTCCGCGCCATGTCTCCCAAGATTTTCTTCGGAATCAGCGTGGTTATGATGCTTGCCGCCATGGCGATGCTCTTCGTCTGCAACACCCTCGGTGCGATTTACGTGGCCCTCGCCCTCATCGGCTTCGGCAACTCCAACATCTTCTCGATTGTTTTCTCACAGGCGCTCCTTTCGTCGCCATCGGAGAAAAACGAAGTGTCGGGCCTCATGATTATGGGTCTTTTCGGAGGCACAGTATTCCCTCTCGCCATGGGCTTTGCGGCTGACTCCATCGGCCAGGCCGGCGCAGTGGCCGTGATGTGTGTCGGCGTGATTTATCTCCTCTATTATACAATGAAAATTAAAACCGTAAAGTAAATATAAGTCATGAAAGACGTTGTAGTAGGAATGGGCGAGGCTCTTTGGGATGTCCTCCCCGAAGGTAAGAAAATAGGTGGAGCACCCGCCAACTTCGCATATCATGTTTCACAGTTCGGACTTCCGAGCTGCGTGGTGAGCGCTGTGGGCGACGATGCGCTCGGCAATGAAATAATCGAAAACTTCACATCGAAAGGTCTCAACCATCTCATCGCGAAAGTGCCCTACCCCACCGGCACTGTGCAGGTGGAAATAGACCAGGCGGGCATACCCCAATATGAAATCAAGGAGAACGTAGCCTGGGACAACATCCCCTACACGGAGGAACTGGAGAAGCTTGCCGCCAACACAAAAGCCGTATGCTTCGGGTCGCTCGCCCAACGCAATGTGGTGTCGCGTGAAACCATCGGCCGCTTCCTCGACGCCATGCCGAAAAACGATGACTCTTTGGTAGTGTTCGATGTCAACCTCCGCCAAGGTTTCTACAACAAAGAAATCCTCTGCAACTCCATGGAACGTTGCAACATACTGAAGATAAACGACGAAGAATTGGTGACTGTGAGCCGTATGTTCGGCTATCCGGGCATCGACCTTCAGGACAAATGCTGGATTCTTTTGGGCAAATACAACCTGAAGATGCTCATACTCACCTGCGGCATCAACGGAAGCTACGTCTTCACCCCGGGTTCGGTATCTTTCCTTCCCACGCCTATGGTGGAAGTGGCCGACACGGTCGGCGCCGGCGATTCATTCACGGCAGCTTTCATAGCCAGCATCCTGAAAGGAAAAGCCGTGCCCGAGGCCCACTCCCTCGCGGTGCGCACATCGGCATTCGTATGCACCCAGAAAGGCGCGATGCCGATTCTCCCCAAAGACCTCAAAGAATAAGCAAGAATCGATAATATTTTCAGAAGACGGGGTGTGGCGACACATCCCGTTTTTTCTTTGTATTTTGCCGCGAAATGTCATAACGAATGCTTACCTTTGCAGAAAATAAACGTTATGGCAACTTCCGTAAGACTGATAAGACGCTACGTATGGCTCATCGAAACGATTCGACGTGCCGGCAACATTTCCCTTGAAGAAATAAACGAAAAATGGCTTGACGAACGTTCGCTCCGTCTTGAAGACGAAACAATAATCCCGGAGCGCACTTTCCACCGCCACCGGCAGGCGATAGCCGACATTTTCGGCATCGACATACTTTGCAACCGCCATAACGGCAACACCTATTACATCGAAAATGACGACGCGCTCAACGGCCCGTCGTTCACGTCATGGCTTTTCAACGGTCTCGCCATCGACAACCAACTCCGAGGGAACACGGAAATAGCCCGGCGCGTAATGTTTGAACCGACTTCGTGTGGAACGGAATTCATACCATCCATCATCGAAGCTATGGCAAAAAACCGGATAGTGCGCCTGACCTACCAACGCTATAATTTCTTCAATGATTTCGAAACCGATGCAACGCCGTTGGGCCTCAAACAGTCGGGACAGCGTTGGTATCTTTTGGCGAAGTTGGGCAGAAACGATTTCGTCACCGTCCTGGGTCTCGACCGTATGGAGTCGCTGCATATTACAGACAAAACTTTCGAAAATGACAAAACGGTCGATGTAAACAAATATTTCGATGAAGTGATAGGCGTGAATGTTGACAGCGACTACGAACCGGAAGAAGTGAGGCTGAGGATATACGGGCGCCAGCGCGCCTACGTTGAGTCTCTGCCGCTCCATAAGTCGCAACAGCTTATCGCAAAGAATGCCGACTATTCCGACTATAGCCTGACAGTTCGTCCGGAATACGAATTCCAACACGCCGTGCTCGCGCTCGGCAGCTCCGCCGAAATCCTCTCGCCGCAATGGCTCCGCGACGAAATCAAATCCCTCGCCTCCGAAACCCTCCGCCGATACTCCCCCTGATAATTCCCGCCGTTATTATATTCCCGCCGTCATGCTGACACCGCCGTCATGTTCCCGGCGTTGCTATGTTCCCCGCGTTGTTGTGTTATCGGCCCTTCGGGGCCAATCATTAATGCGGGAGACATACCCGCGATGGCGAAACCATTTGTGTGCCCAATTGGGCACCATATAGACGTAGCCGGAAATGTCCTCATGTGGCACGCAGTCGAGCATGTTGCCGATTGCAGAAGCCGCCTTCGCTACACTCATGCCGGTCTGTCGGGCTATCTCCTCCCGCAGCAGCGAGTATGACACCTCCCTGATTTCAGCAGTCGTCGGCACCCTCCCGAACCGCCGAACCAATTCCTCACGCTCCGGTAACCGTACTTTCGGACCCACATGCAGACCGTCGAAGCAATACTCGCCATCCACTTTCCGCATAACGAACCCTGAGCGGTTCCTAAGATTGCATTCCTCCGCCCAACGTCGCACTGTCGGATCCGTCACCCCGCGCATCACCTCCGGGATAATCGGCTGTCGCCTCAACTCCCCATACGTATATCCCTCCCGGTTAATACCCCCGCACCCCGACGGCACATCCCCTTCCGAAATCACACACTCCTCAAATTCCATACTTTAGGATTTTTTTTAATAACGATTCCACCCTCATCCGACTGCATACGAATGGATGGCATCATCAGTGACATTTTACAATTCTGTCATGAAATTATTGGCTTTTCTGGTGTGCAACTTTGCGAAATATAATTAACACATACAGAAACTTAAACAAGTATAATTATATTAAGATCTACTTTAAATGTGAGAAATAGTTTATCATGCATTAATGCATGATAAACTATTTCTCATAATGTCAGATAGTCTCAGTTTATGGTAGCCTTTATTAAGTCTATTTCGGATACCTGTTCATCCAAACGCCTTTTGTCTTCAGTTAGTTTAGAAAGACGTTCATTGGCATTAGTCAGACGAGAAGCCTTATCCTCTTGCTTTGACATAATTTCGCTTAGTTGTTCTTGTAGAGGAAGGATTAGATTATCTATAAATTCCTTACGAACAGTTTCAATAATAGCATCTTTTCGAGCTAAAACTGCATCTAAGTAAGGAGTGGGATCAAACTCTCTACTTATTCCATTTATATGAGATAGAACTTCAGCTTTTGCAGAATCATAATTGAAGAAGCGATTAACCAAGCCAAGGACTCCAAACGTAGCTCCATTGAAAAAATCTCCAATAAAATCCATAACCCCGTAGTCTTCTGTTGACTCTTCATTAGACACAGTGAACAGATCTTTTTCTTCAATCTCCAAATCAATTTTACTCTGCACCTTCTTTATAAAACTTCGAGAATCAAAGTCCGGCAAATATCTCATTAACACATCCTCCGAATCAGCAAAAAAATCAGATATACACCTATCAATCAACCGTTTTGCCGTCGAAGCAAGAGTCTCTACACTTCGTTTCAGTGTTCGTGTAGCCAATTTATCGATTTCCGCATCAAGTTTTGGTGCAATCTTTGAATCAAAATTAGTAAACTTTTTCCATTCAGTCTCAACGATATTTCGCATCTTATTGCAAGCTGCATCCACATCATCTTCAAGAGCATTTCTACCTTTACGGATAATATTACGCATCTTTTCTTCAATATCATCCCCTAAAGAAGAAATCTTTTTCTCTAATTTTCGATGAGCCTTCTTCAGATTGCATTCCTTTTCTTCAAGTTCATCATCGGGCAACTGAAGAAGTTCTATTTCACTTTTAGTTAAGTGTATTTCATTTTCAATAGAAGCAAGCAACTCAGCACCCGCTGCAGTTACAGCATTAATTGGCTTAGCAAAGAGGATTGCATTCTTTTCTTTTAATACCACATCTGTCACTGCTTTAGTAAGATTGGCAATATGCGACATCTGACGCATCTCTTGTTGTGTAGAAATACCAAAATTCTGACAATGACGATTCCATGCGAATGATAAAGCATCTTCATCCTTAATTCTTCCCATAGGAAGCTGTGATAATAAAGCCATCTCGGCAGAAAGAGGAATAGGAGTGGTTTCTTTTAAGATTTCAGTCAGTATATTGTCATCACACTCTCTACATGCCTTTCTTATTTCATCTATCACATATTGTTGAATCTGGCTCTCATCCTCCGGGTTGGTTTCAGAACAATATGGAATATCATACTTGTTGATTCCAATAAGTACTTTTCCTATTCCACACTGGCGAACGTTTTTAAAGATGATATCACGATCCGTTGCATCAAACGGACGTCCGGCATAAAGCATCATTAAAACAACATCTGCCTTCTTTAGAAAATCTTTTGTTCTTTCCTCTCGTGAAACAATTGGATCATTAAATCCAGGAGTATCTACAATTTCTACACCCTTAAGGTATTCTTTAGGATAGTAAATGGTGACTGTGTAATCGGTAATTTTGTATCGACAAAAATCGGAAAAGTCAAATAGACATGATTG
>CABRKI010000032.1 GCA_902471455.1 uncultured Porphyromonadaceae bacterium
TCTTTCCCTACACGACGCTCTTCCGATCTGCCGGAAATCACATTCCAAGGTACCGGCACGGAAGTAAATTCACTTCTGTCTCTCGAAACTATTTTGAAAGGTGCGTATTATTATCAGGTGCCTGTGTCGGGCGACCGCTTCGCCAAATATGTAATCAAGGATAATAAAATAGAGGTCATCAAGGAACGGAGATTCCAGACCAATACCTATGCCACCCGTAAATATACGCATGCATGGATAAATGACAATACACTTGTCATCATGGCTGCCAATGGAGATGCTTCCAAAATAATTTGGACTAAATTGAACACCGACGAGATGACTATCATTGACGAGGGTACGCTTGACGTTAAGTTGCCTGATGACGCGAAACTCTTCACTACATCCGGCATCCTGAGCTATCGTGCTTCTGACAATAAGCTCTTCTATTTCTATTATACAAAAAAGGACAAAGCTTTCCAAGGTGTGCGTGCCACGCCGATGATGACCGCTGTGATCAATCCGGCAACTATGGCTGTAGAGAGCGATACCCCCTGCTTCCTTGACTGTGAAATGGTAGGAAGCGCTTATGGAGAACTTCTCCAGACAACCACTTTTATTGACGACAATAATAATCTCTACATAGCCTGCTTTACAGATGAGGCTGACGGAGAGCATAGCCATCTGCTGAAGATTCCGGCAAATTCCACCAAATTCGATGAAAGTTATGACGGATTCACGGCTGACGGTAAACTTATTTCGGTGATGTATGTCGGTGGAAATAAGGTTGTGGCATACGTGCGCGATGATAAAGTCGGTACTAAAATCGATGATTTCAGTCATTATTATACCGTTATCGATGTCGTATCTAAGACAATCACCCCTATTGCCTATAACGGCGAGAGGCTGGCTTATAGCAGCGGCCGATTCTCGTCGCGTATGGCTTACGTTAATCATAAAGCATATATAGGAGTTGACGCAGAAGGTCGGAACCCCCAGATTTATATTTATGATATAGAAAAAAATAAAACAGAGCTTGGCGCCACCATGGCAGCAGGTTACTACTTTGAGCAAATCAGGGTGGTGGAAGACCTCAAATAAACAAATCGTTTCTCTTATCTGCTGTTCTCCCGGAATAGTCGTAATGCTTTCCGGGAGGACTTTTACCCTTTAATAGAGGAAAATGAAAAAACTCATATTTTTAATTTTATTCATGGTTTGTTATGCATCCGGATTCGCACAGTCTTTTGACAATGTGCAGAAGGATAAAATTGCAATCTTGATGGTGCATTTCGGAACGACATTCGACGATACACGCAAGCTTACCATCGATGCCATCAACGAAAAAGAAAAAGAGCAATTCCCGGGAATCAAGATTGCGGAGGCTTACACTTCACGCATCATTATTGACCGTCTTAAGAAGCGGGGAATCTCGAAACCGACCCCTAAAGAAGCATTATTGCGTCTGGCTGCCGACGGATATACCCACGTAATAGTGCAGGGCACAAATGTAATCGACGGAATCGAAGCGGAGGTCTTGCGCAATGATGCGGCTTTGATGATTCCGTTTTTTAAGGAAATACGGGTTGGCCGTCCGTTGCTTTATTCGGTGGAAGACGGCCAGAAAGTGGTGGATATCCTTAAAAACCGCTATGGTAAGGGTCTGTCGGCCAAAAGTGCAGTCGTATTGATTGGCCATGGCACGTCAACGCCGGCGAATGCCATGTATTCACAGATAGATTATATGTTTTCGGCGGCGGGAGAGCCGCGCTTCCATGTCGCTACGGTGGAAGGGTATCCCACCTACGACACAACATTGGCGAAACTGAAATCATCTAAAGTCAAGAACGTCACTCTTGTGCCGTTTATGTTTGTCGCCGGCGACCATGCGCGGAATGATATTGACGGTGAATGGCGTGGCCAACTTGAAAAAGAGGGGTATAAAGTTTCAAGCATACTTGAAGGGTTGGGTCAGATTCCTGAAGTACAGGATATTTATATCGACCATATCAAAGAGGCCTTCAAGGCCCCAGTGCTTGATGCGGGAAGTCAAAAATCACAATACATTAAAGAAAATCTCTGAAAGCCATGTGCGGAGTCAAGAAAAAGCTTTTTATCGGCATCGCGGCATCGGTTGTGCTGGCGGTTTGTTGTTATGCGGCATACGCTATATGGTTTCGCCCTGTTGAAATACTGGTTGTAAACGCTCTTCCGGCCCAGGCTGCCGAGATTGTACTCAACAACGATTGCGATGCTATTGAAGTGACCTGCAAATCGATGGAAGAAGCCGGAGACTTCGATAAATATGATGCAGTACTGATGTATGGAAGGGGGCTTTATCTTGACTCGTTGCAGTCGGCTTCTTTGGAGAAAGCGGCTGTAAAGGGGATTCCGGTTTTTACCAATACCCTGCGTAATTTCAGCTTTGTTGTGACCTACAATCTGGATTCAGCGCAAAATGCACAAATCCAAAAATACTTTTCAAATCAGTGCGGAGCCAATTACCGTAATCTCGTGAGATACATGGGAAGCATCGCCAAACCTCGCCGCATAAGTGAGGAAGACTATGATGCTCCCGTAGAGATGCCTTCCAACATGTATTATCACCTCGAACCGGGAAAATATTTCGACAATGCCGAGGCTCTTTCCGATTATCTGAAACGAAAGGGTATGTATCATCCCGAAGGCGGCAAGATAGCGTTTGTTTCGGGTGTGAGTTTCCCGGTAGAGCATAACCGTGCCCATATTGACACCCTTGTCTCAAGACTTACAAAGGAGGGCTATAATGTATATCCGATAACGGCCACGGGTCTCGAAAGGGCGCGTATGATAAAGGAAGTCGCTCCGGATGCCATCGTTTATCTTCCGATGGGGAGACTCGGCAACGATTCTCTTATAAACTGGGCATACGAAATGCATATCCCTTTATTCATGCCATTTCCGCTGATTCAGCCGAGGGAAGATTGGCTTGACGTAAATAAACCTATGGGGGGAGGTACGCTCAATGCAAGAATTGTGGTTCCGGAAATCGACGGTGGCATGACGCCCCTTTGCATCTCCACGCAGAATCCATCGCCGGAGGGTTATTTGCTCTATACTCCCGAATCTGAACGTATGGATGCTTTCATGGAGCAGTTCGTCAGATTTATGAAGCTTAAAACCCTTCCTAATGATAAAAAAAGGGTGGCGATAGGTTATTTCAAATCTCCGGGTAAGGATGCGTTGCTTGCTTCCGGGATGGAGGTGGTTCCGTCGCTTTACAATTTTTTGAAACGGCTCCGTGCGGAAGGTTATGACGTGGCGGGGCTTCCTGCAAGTTTGGATGAATTCAAAAAGCAGTTGATGAAGTGTGGGAGCGTGATGGGTGACTATGCGCCAGCCGCACAGGAAAGATTTATGAACGAAGCAAGTCCTGTATGGGTTGGGAAGGATGTGTATGAAAAGTGGGCTAAAGAAGTTCTTCTTCCGGAAAAATATGCGGAAGTCGAGAAGCGTTACGGAAAGGCGCCGGGCAGTCTGCTCGCCAGGGGCGACAGCCTTGCGGTGGCGGTCATCCGTTATGGCAATATCCTTCTTTTCCCGCAACCTCGTCCGGCTTTGGGCGATGACGATTTCAAGTTGACGCATGGCGTTGACGTTGTCCCTCCCCATTCATATATAGCTCCATATCTCTACATGCAGAAAGGGTTTGACGCCGATGCCCTTATCCATTTCGGCACTCATGGCAACCTTGAATTCACGCCGGGGAAGAATGCCGGATTGTCGCAGGCTGATTGGGCGGAAGTGCTTGTGGGGAATCGTTCGCACTTCTATTTTTACACCACAGGCAATGTGGGTGAGGCCATAATCGCGAAACGCCGTAGCCATGCCGTCATTGTCACTCACCTCACGCCTCCATACGTTGAAAGCGGTTTGCGTCAGAAATACTCGGCTTTGATAGGAGCCCTGCATGATGCCATTTCCAATCCGGCATTAAACGGAAATTCTCTTAAAAAAGAAATTATGGAGTGCGGGTTTCATAGGAACCTCGGACTCGATTCCCTTCCTTCCGGAAAATACACTGTTGAGGAACTCAAGAAAATCGACTCGTTTGTAGAAGAACTTGCAAACGAGAAAATCACGGGTGCATACTATGTGATGGGAGTGCCTTATTCACCCTCCGACATGACAACGACGGTACTCGCCGTCTGCGCCGACAAGCTTGCTTATTCGCGAGCCAAGGATGACTTCGAAAAAGGGAAGATAACGGAAGAAGCCCTTCATGATTTCACGTTTATATCACATCGCTATCTCTCGGATACGAAAAAATCGATTCTCAATATTCTTAACGGAGGAGCGGCGGGAGACGGTGAGGAAGCATACGCGCTCGAATGCCGGCGACTTCTGGCAGAATCAGCCGGAGCTGAAATCAACGGCATGGTGAATGCGTTGAACGGCACACCTGTCTCTCCCGCTCCCGGCGGCGACCCCGTGCTTAATCCAAATGTGTTGCCAATGGGGCGTAATATGTATAGCATAAACGCAGAAGCCACACCAAGTCCTAAGGCTTGGAACGACGGTGTCGCGCTCGCCGAGCAGACATTGAAAGACTATTATGCTAAACATGGGGAATATCCGAAGAAAGTAAGCTATACTTTCTGGGCGGGTGAATTTATCTCCTCGCAGGGTGCTACGGTGGCCCAGGCATTGAGGATGCTCGGCGTGGAACCCGTTCGCGATGAGCAAGGACGTGTGATGGACCTTAAACTCACTCCTTCCAAGTCTTTGGGTCGTCCGAGAATAAATATTCTCGTGCAGGTGTCCGGGCAGTTGCGCGATATAGCATCTTCCCGACTGAAAATGCTCACCGATGCCGTGGCATTGGCGGCGAATGCCGAAGATGATATTTATCCGAATTACGTGTCGGAGGGGAGTCTGGAACAGGAAAAAGAACTTGTGGAAAAGGGGGAATCGCCGAAAAGGGCGCGCGAACTCTCGAATATGAGGGTTTTCGGCCCCGCCAATTCCGGCTATAGCACAGGGATGTTGCGTTTCACAGAAAGTTCCGGCGAATGGGACGACCGGGAGGAACTTGTAGATGGGTATCTCAACAACATGTGTGCCATGTATTGCGACGATGAAAACTGGGGCGGCATGGACAAGAACCTGTTCAGGGCGGCCATAACCGGAACGGATGTAATCGTGCAGCCGCGGCAAAGTAATACCTGGGGGCCGATATCACTCGACCATGTGTATGAATTCACCGGCGCATTGTCGTTGGCTTCCACTTCCATCAACGGAAAGGAACCGGAAGCAGTGCTTGCGGATTATCGCAATTCCTATCTGCCGAGGATGCAGGATACGCGCGAGGCCATAGCCATAGAGGCACGCGCCACAATCCTCAATCCTGAATTCATAAAGGCGAGAATGAAAGGCGACGCCACGACGGCACAGATGTTTGGCGAGATTTTCCGCAATATTTTCGGATGGAGCGCAACCCGGAGCAGCGCACTGCCGGAAGACATATACGATGACCTTTATCGTCAATACATTCTTGATAAGGATGGACTTGGGATAGAGGAATATTTCGGGAAGGTGAATCCCGCCGCGCTGCAGGAGATGACGGCCACAATGCTGGAAAGCGCGCGTAAAGGTTTCTGGAACGCCGACAAAGAGAAGTTGGAGCGGACGGCTGCACTGAATGCAAGACTCACGGCGCAACACGGCGTCCCTTGCACCGACTTTGTATGCGCCAACAAAAAGCTACAGGATTTTATAGCTTCCAATCTTGACAAAAAAGATGCCGAACGTTTTGCCGACGATATTGCTGAAGCTACCGCCGCCCGGTCGGATGCTAAGGTTCTGAAAGAAGAGGGAAAGAAACTTTTCCCCGATGTTTATGAAACAGACGTTTCCATGACAGTTTTGCTTGTTTTGTCGGTTATGGTGTTTATTGTGGTTATATTGGCGGTAATAAGGAAAAGGAGGAGACAATGATGGTTCTGTTCATATTGTTGAGTCTGGGGATAGTTCTTACTGCTGTGGTTAAAATGTCATTGATGCCTATTAAGATGGCTTTGACGTATGCCGTTGTTTGGGGTGTGGTGGCATGCCTGTCAACAAATTTTTTTGCGGGTGTATCACGGCAGCAATTATTTGCCGTTTTAGATATGGAGGAAGTCATTACCTTTGGATTTATCGAACTGATGATAATGTTTAGCTATATTTTTTCGGTAAGAACGTGGAAAAAGATTCTTGCACTATACCCGGGCTTGATGTTGATTGTGCCCGTATGTGCGGTGTCTTTTATATTGGCGAGATATTTTCCGGGGATGGATTTCACGCTCTCAGGGATAATATCGGGATGTATTGTCTTTTTTTCCGTTGCAGCGGCTGTATTTGTACTTAGATATGCCCGGATGGACAAACGGTCTCTTTACACGGTTTCTTTGTCGGTGGCCTTGTTAAACATTATAATATACGGTCTTCTATGAAATATCTTTCGGACATACTCTTCATCATCTCCAACGGGTTGCTGATTCCCGTGGTGGCACTCTTGCTCTTCCTTTTGGTCAAGGCAGGGTTGCTTCTGTTCGGTTTCTACGGGGAATACCGCCAAAGAAAGCGGATTGCTGCGATGTTCAGACAACTTACGCACGCCTATTCGTCGGAAGAACTTATGCATGTGCAGACGGAATTGAAGAATTGCGCCAACAGTAGTGTTGTGGAATGTTTCAACGACCTTCTTGCCCATCGCGACGACAGGATTTATTGTGAACATCTTCTTGCCGATTTCCAGGTAGAGGTGCAGAAACAGCTCTCCGGAAACAGGATGCTTATAAAGTTCGGCCCCATGCTCGGGCTGATGGGTACCCTCATCCCTATGGGGCCGGCTCTCGTGGGGCTGGCGAGCGGCGACATCGCTTCGATGGCATACAACATGCAGGTGGCTTTCGCCACTACCGTCGTCGGCATGGCGGTAGCTGCCGTGGGGTTGGCCACGTTGCAGGTGAGCCAGCGGTTTTATGCCAGGTCGTTCAACTATTTGGAATTCATTTTTAACAAACTCTTTGAGCAATGAGACAGAACCCTATTCTGAAGGATGACGGCGACGACAATCCGTTGGGAATGCTGACCAACCTCTTTGATATAGCCATGGTTTTTGCTGTGGCATTGATGGTTGCACTTGTGGTGCATTTCGATATGGGCGAAGTTTTTTCAAAGGAAGATTTCACTATTGTCAAAAATCCCGGTGCCGACAATATGGAAATCATAATGAAGGAAGGGAACGAAATCAAGAAATATACTCCTTCCGATTCCGAGGCCCAGGCTTCAGGCACGAAAGGGAAGCGCGTGGGTTCGGCATATCAACTTGAAAACGGAGAAATAATTTACATACCTGAATAATGATTGGAACAATGAAGATATATGGATTTATACTGATTTTAATGTGCGCCCTGTCGATAAGCGCATGTGGCGGACGTGGTGCGGTGGGAAACAAAACGTCGGATGAAAGTATCGCTTTCGATTCCACGCTTATGGTGAATCCTGCTTATGCACAAGGTTTCAAGGTGAAATATCTTGACGATATGGTGCTTCTCGACATCAACGACCCGGAGAACCGAGAGGTGGAGCAATTCCATTTCGCTCTTACCGATAAGGTTTTTTCCGGAGAGGTGCCTGAAGGTTACACGCGTCTCAACGTGCCGGTGGAGTCAGCCATCTGCATGACGTCGCTCCAGTTGTCGAATTTCCTTAAGCTCGGCATCCCGGAAAAGGTGGTGGGCATCACGAGCACGCGCCATCTTCACAATGAAACGATGAACCGCCAGCTCAAAGAGGGGAAAACCCATAAAATCGGAATTGAAGGTAATTTCGACAATGAGGTCATTATGGCCATCAATCCCGATGTCATATTTATTTCCCCTTTTAAAAGGGGCGGTTATGACGCTATCCGCAACGTGGATATCCCTATGATTCCACACTTGGGTTATAAGGAGCTGAGTCCGCTCGGTCAGGCGGAATGGATAAAGGTAATCGGTCTGCTCACGGGGAAAGCTCCCGAAGCAAATAAGGAATTTGCAGCGATAGAGGAGCGTTATAACAATCTGAAAGCTTTGGTTGACACCGTCGCTTATCGTCCTACGGTTTTCAGCGGGGAGATGCGCGGGGGCAACTGGTATGCCGTGGGCGGTAAAAGTTTTCTTGCGCAGTTGTTCCGTGATGCCGGCGGCGATTACTTTTTAAAAGACAATAAAGAATCGGGGGGCGTTACACTCGATTATGAGACTGTATATACAAATGCCGCCGAAGCCGACTATTGGCGAATTGTAAACAGTTTCGACGGAGAGTTCGGTTATAATACCTTAAAGGAGCAAGACAACCGTTATACCGATTTCGATGCATGGAAGAACCACGGGGTGATATATTGCAACATGAAGGAGGTGCCTTTTTATGAGAAAATGCCGGTGGAGCCGGAAGTGGTGCTTGCCGATTTCATCCATGTCTTCCACCCGGAGATTCTTCCTGACCATAACCCCGGTTATTATCATCTTTTGAAATGAACCGTAACGTTAGGGTATTTTTGATGCTATTGTTGGTTGCCTCGATAATAGTGTTTCTTGTTCTCAATCTCTTGCTGGGGAGTGTGGAAATCCCGGCAGGCGACGTTATGGACATATTGCTCGGCGATAAGAGCGACAACCGCATTTGGACAAACATCGTCATGAAGTCACGTCTGCCACAGTCGTTGACCGCGATGATGGCTGGAGCCGGCCTTGCAGTGAGCGGATTGTTGATGCAGACCGTGTTTCGCAATCCGCTTGCCGGCCCGTCGGTGCTTGGCATAAGTTCGGGTGCAAGTCTCGGAGTGGCGTGTGTGGTTTTACTTTCTGGAAGCGTGGGGGGAGTGGCTTTGAGCAAACTCGGGGTAATCGGTGAGGTTACCATTACGTTGTCGGCCGTGATCGGTTCGCTTTTGATTATGGCTCTAATAGCGTTTGTTGCCCAGAAAGTGAGAGGCAATGTCACTCTGCTTATTATGGGCGTGATGATTGGCTACATTGCGAATGCCATAATCGGTGTTTTGAAGTTTTTCAGTGCGGAGGAGGATATCCGCGCATACGTGATATGGGGTTTGGGAAGTTTTTCCAGGGTGTCGGGAGGTCAGACATGGGTGTTCATTATCCTTATGCTCGTAATCCTGCCGTCGGCGTTTTTTCTGATAAAGACGTTGAACCTTCTTCTTCTCGGGGATGCTTACGCACGTAATTTGGGACTTGATATCAAACGGGCGCGATTGCTTGTCATCGGCTGTTCGGGCGTACTTGTGGCTGTAGTCACCGCCTATTGTGGACCTATCGTGTTTTTGGGTCTTGCTGTGCCGCATATATGCCGCGGATTGTTCCATACGTCGAACCATGCCACGATTTTGCCGGCCTCGCTGTTGGGCGGGGCGTCGCTTGCCCTCTTATGTAACCTTATCGCCCGTTTGCCCGGATTCGAGGGAGCTCTCCCCGTAAATTCCGTTACGGCCCTTGTGGGGGCGCCTGTGGTGATGTGGGTCTTGTTTAACAAAAGAAAAAGTGAAGTATGAAACGCAGGGAAGAAACCGTAAGGGTCGTAGGTCTCGATACGGGTTACCAGTCAAAAAATAAAGCCACTGTTATTACGCAGAATATCAATGCTTCGTTGTATTCCGGAGAGCTAACTTGTCTTCTCGGCCCGAACGGGGCGGGCAAATCTACGTTGTTGAAGACTCTTACGGCTTTTCTGCCTCCGTTAGGGGGAGAAATATATATCGAACATAAAGCCTTAGGTAATTATTCCGATGCCGAACTGTCGAAAGTAATCGGTGTTGTGCTTACAGAAAAACTCACTCTCAACAATATGACGGTTGAGGAATTGGTGGGGATGGGACGAAGTCCCTATACCGGATTCTGGGGACGCATGGGTGACCATGACCGTCAAATCGTGGAGGATTCCATAGAGTTAGTCGGCATTGGGAATCTAAAAGGACGCATGATTCAGACTCTCAGCGACGGGGAGCGGCAAAAGGTGATGATTGCCAAAGCTCTGGCGCAGGAAACACCAATTATTTTTCTTGATGAACCGACGGCATTTCTTGATTACCCGAGCAAGGTGGAGATAATGCAATTGCTCCAGCGTCTCGCCCGTGAAAAGGGAAAGACAGTCTTTTTATCCACCCACGACCTCGAATTGGCGCTTCAGATTGCCGACAAAGTCTGGCTTCTCGACAAGCCACACGGAGTCGCCATCGGGACTCCCGAAGATTTGGCACTCGACGGGGAAATGAGCAAATATTTCCATCGCGAAGGTGTTGTGTTCGACCGCGAAAGCGGACTTTTCAAAATCAGCCACAAGGTTGAAAAGAGAGCCAGGCTTATTGGAGAAGGTGCGCGATGCAATATGGTGAAGAAGGCTCTTGCCCGCCAAGGAATTGATACCTCCGACAATAATCCGGGAGAAACCGTTATCGAGGTGAAAGACAACGGCTACCGCATAAACGGAAGCGAAGTGTCGTCGATAGGGGCACTCCTTGACATGGTGAATGATTTATTATCAACGGAATGACGAGATGAAAAACAAACTAACAGTTATTGGAATAGGTCCCGGCGATGAGGGCGATTTGACTTCGCGTGCCAAGGAAGCGTTGAAGAACGCCGACATCTTGGTGGGATATACATATTACATACCGTTTATATCACACCTTCTTAAAGAGGGTGTCGAAATTGTCAAAAACGGGATGAAACAGGAACGCCAACGTATTGCCAAGGCTTTGGAAATAGCGGAAGGCGGGCGTGACGTATGCGTCATCAGTTCGGGCGATTCCGGCATATACGGGATGGCTCCGTTAGTTTATGAAATGTTGCGCGAAAGGAATCTCGACATTGAAGTCGAGGTGGTTCCCGGAATCAGTGCGTTTCAGAAAGCGGCATCTTTGCTCGGTGCCCCGGTCGGACATGATTTCTGTGTAATATCTTTGAGCGATCTTATGACTCCGTGGGCCGTAATCGAGAAACGGATAAAGGCGGCGGTTGACGCTGATTTCGTCACTGCCGTATATAATCCGAAAAGTACAGGGCGTTACTGGCAACTATACCGACTGAAAGAATTGTTCCTGCTTGGCAGGAACCCTGAAACACCGGTGGGATATGTGCGTAACGCCGGAAGGGAGGGGGAACAGGTTACGGTTACAACTCTGAAAGATTTTAATCCTGAAGAAGTGGATATGTTTACGGTCGTTCTGATTGGCAATTCGCAATCATATCGTTGGGAGGGGAGGATGATTACTCCACGTGGATATTATGCCGACGACCAGGAGGAGGAAAACACTCCGGGTCAGAACATCATGATAGAGAGTTTCCGCACCATTGAGAAGGAACTTGCCGATCCTGACGTTGAAATTGGAATTAAATGGCCTTTGCTGCATGCCATCCACACCACTGCCGACTTTGAAATGGAGAAAATTCTGAAGGTTGACGAGGATGCTGTGGCACGTATCTTCGCGGCACTGACCAAAGGAGGTGTAAGAACTATCGTCACCGACGTGACAATGGCGGCTTCCGGCATCCGTAAAGGGGCGTTAAGCCGATTGGGCATAGAGGTGAAATGTTATCTCAATGACCCTGCCACTGCCGAGTTGGCCCGCAATGAAGGAATCACAAGGACCCAGGCGGGGATAAGACTTGCTGTGGCTGAACATCCCGATGCCCTTTATGCTTTCGGGAATGCCCCCACCGCACTTATTGAACTTTGCACGCTTATCAGGCATGCAAAAGCCCGTCCATGCGGAATTGTCGCTGCTCCTGTAGGATTTGTGCATGTCTGTGAGAGCAAGCATAGGGTGAAGACGTTTTCCGACATTCCGAAAATCATAGTCGAAGGGCGTAAGGGTGGAAGCAATCTTGCCGCCACCTTGGTCAATTCCATACTGTGTTGGCCCGATGCCGAATTGTTAAAACCCGGGAGAGATGTGTGATAAAAAGTTTACGGTAATAGGTATTTCCGATAGTCGCGAACAGTTTTTCCCACCTTGCATTGCCGGGATAATAAAAAACTGTAAAGTGTTCTCGGGAGGAAAGAGGCATCATGATATTGTGGCGCATCTTCTCCCGCCGGATGCCGTGTGGATTGATGTGTCGGTGCCGTTGGAGAGGGTTTTCGAACGTTATGCCGCATATTCCCGGATTGTGGTGTTCGCTTCCGGCGATCCTCTGTTTTATGGGTATGCCGTCACGCTCGGAAGGGAGTTTCCCGATGCGGAAATCGAAGTTTTCCCGTCTTTAAATTCCCTTCAGCTTCTTGCCCACAGGATGCTGTTGCCTTATTCCGGAATGGTGAATGTGTCGGTCACGGGCCGACCTTGGAAAGAACTTGACGTTGCCCTCATTGAAGGGCGTGGGTTAATCGGGGTACTTACAGACCGAAGGAAAAGTCCGAAAGAGATTGCAGGAAGGATGCTCGAGTTTGGATATTCAAACTACATTATGACGGTAGGGGAATGTCTCGGCAACGCTGACGAGAGGGTTGTGACAATGACCTTGGATGAAGCTTCTCATGCCGACTTTAGATTTCCCAACTGTGTGATATTACAGATGACCAGGCCACGGGAGCGTTTTTTCGGAATTCCCGAAAATCTTTTCAACCATCTCGAAGGGCGCGCCAACATGATAACGAAGATGCCGGTGCGGTTGCTATCGTTGTCTCTGTTAGGACTCTACGATAAATCTGTGATGTGGGATGTTGGATTTTGCACCGGGTCTGTTTCTATTGAAGCAAAGTTGCAGTTTCCTCCACTCGATATCGTCGCATTCGAACGCAGGGAAGAATCGCGCAAGCTTTTGGATGAGAATTGCCGCAAGTTCGGTGCGCCGGGCATAGATGGAGTCATAGCCGATTTTATGGAATGCGACCTTTCACGTTATCCGGCTCCCGATGCAGTGTTCATAGGTGGGCACGGAGGCAGGCTTGAAGAGATGGTGGAGAGGATATTCGGCAGTTTAATGCCGGGAGGTGTGGTCGTGTTCAATTCTGTAAGCGCGGAAAGCTGCGATTCTTTTAAGGATGCAGTCGGAGCGTGCGGACACAAAGTCGTGGAAACGCATCTCCTTCAAATCGATTCGCATAATCCAATAATGGTAATGAAGGCAATATGAAACGAATAATATATTTGAATGAAGCCGGCGAGGCGGTTGCAAAGAAAATTCTGGAAGAACTCGGAGATTTTGAAGCAATATCTCTCAAGGAATTTAATGGAAATGTATTTGCCGGCTGCAAGGCACTTGTCTTTATAGGTGCGCTCGGTGTATGCGTGCGTGCCATAGCACCTTTCATAAAAAACAAGTATATTGACCCGGCGGTGGTTTGCGTCGATAGTTCCGCACGTAATGCGATTTCTGTTCTGTCGGGCCATGTGGGAGGTGCAAATTCTTTGTGTATGGAAGTGGCGCACATCCTTGGTGCAACCCCTGTAATTACTACCCAAAGCGACACCACGGGATATTGGGCTCTTGACACGCTTGCCGAAACCAACGGGTGGGTTTGCGAAGCCCGGCATTCGGAGATGAACCGTGCCATAGCCACCCTTGTAAACGGAAGACCTGTAGGGCTTCTGCTCGACATCCGCGACGACGGTACTGATAAACTGGAAGCCACACTTCCTTCCAACGTGACTTTGATAAAGAATCCGGAAGAAACGGAGGGATATGAGCTTGTGATTGCCGTCACTCCATATATCTACGACATGGTTGTTCCGGTGATTTATTTTTGTCCTCTTGTGCTCAACATAGGGATCGGTTGCCGCCGTGACTGCAATCCGGAGGGAGTGACAGATTATATCGAAAAGGTTTTGACCGAAAATGGCGTTTCTCCGGCGGCGGTTAAATCTGTTTCGACTATCGACATCAAAAAAGATGAGAAGGTGGTGGCGGAATTGGCAAAATGGAAAAATGTGCATGGTTGCAATATCTATACCGCCCATGACCTTAAAGACATCGCAGTGCCGAATCCTTCGGAAAAAGTCAGGGATGTCACAGGGGTGTGGGGCGTTGCCGAAAGTTGTGCAATAAAGGCATCTGACGGGGGCAGGCTGATACTTGAAAAGAATAAAGGTAAACTCTCCGAGGGTGCCGATTTCACTTTTGCCGTGTCGGTTGACCGAGGGGCATTGCGTGGCGGGCATATCGAGATTGTGGGTGCGGGGCCTGGTGATCCTGACCTTGTGTCGGTGAGGGGACGTAGGTTCCTCCGGAGCGCCGACCTCATTCTTTATGCCGGCAGTCTTGTTCCAAAAGAGCTTACTCTTTGCGCCAAACCCGGATGTGTGGTCAGGAGTTCCGCGTCGATGAATCTCGAAGAGCAGTTTGAACTCATGAAGCGGTTTTATGATAACGACAAACTTATAGTGAGGCTTCACACGGGTGACCCTTGTATTTATGGGGCGATACAGGAACAAATGGCATTTTTCGACAAATATGGAATGTCTTACCATATTACGCCCGGAATTTCATCGTTTCAGGCCGCTGCCGCCGCCCTGCGTTCACAGTTCACTATTCCCGAAAAGGTGCAGACCATCATACTGACCCGCGGCGAAGGGCGAACGCCCATGCCCGAGAAGGAGCAGCTGCATAAACTTGCCGCTTCACAAAGCACCATGTGCATATATTTAAGTGCCGGAATAGTCGATGAGGTTCAGAAGGAACTTCTTATGGCATATCCCCCCGACACCCCCGTGGCGGCATGCTATAAACTAACGTGGAAAGAGGAGAAGATTTATCGGGGTGTGCTCAAAGACCTCGCCCGTATTGTGCATGAAAACAATCTTACGCTCACCACTCTTCTGGTGGTAGGGGAGGCGATTGACAACCGACAGGGTCTTTCCCGCCTTTATGATGACAGTTTCAAACATTTATACAGAAAATGATACTTGTTTTCGGAGGCACCACGGAAGGACGCATTGCTGTCAAGACTCTTGACGAGGGGGAAGGAAGATACGTATATTCCACGCGCAGTTCTCTTCAGGACGTGGAGTGTGCGCACGGAGAGCATATCACCGGGGTAATGACAGAATCAGATATGATGGATTATTGTCGGGAAAAAGGGGTGGAACTTATCGTCGATGCCGCCCATCCGTTTGCCGCCCATCTCCATAGAACAATTTCTAAAGTCGCCGGCTCTCTCTCCATACCGGTAGTGCGGTTTGAACGACGCTATCCCGAAATCGTAAGCGACGGGATAACCTGGTGCGACTGTTATGAGGATGCCGTCGAGAAATTGAAGAAGTCCGGTTCAAAACGGTTGCTTGCCCTCACCGGAGTTCAGACAATCGCCAAACTTAAAGGATTCTGGGAGAATGGCGAAACTTGGTTCCGTATCCTCGACCGCGAAGAGTCGAAGGAGAAAGCCCGCGAGTGCGGTTTCCCCGAATCGCATCTTGTCTTTTATGGCGGGGAAGATACCGCCGCATTGATAGAGGAGATTGCCCCCGATGCGATTATCACGAAAGAAAGTGGTGAAAGCGGAGGTTTCCGGGATAAGGTTGAGGCGGCGTTGAGCTGTGGGGTAAAGGTCTTTGTGGTGAGGAAACCTAAATTGCCGGAAAATTTTATCGTTGTTGACGGACGTCATGGACTACGCATGGAGATCGAACGGTTGTTGCCTGAATTTTATTCCCTACACACCGGATTCACCACCGGTTCATGTGCCGTTGCGGCGGCTAAGGCTGCTTTGACAGGCTTGCTCACGGGGCGCAAACTGAAAGAAGTGTCTTTCAGGATACCGGAAGGGGAGACTATGAAAATGGGGGTGGAATCGGTTGAGGTCGGTTCGGAATCGGCTACGGCAAGCGTGATAAAGGATTCAGGGGACGATCCCGATGTCACCGATGGCAGCCGTATTTCCGTAACTGTGGCATACTCTTCCGTTCCGGGTATAAGATTCCATGGTGGAGAAGGAATAGGTACGGTCACACTCTCGGGGTTGGGTCTTGAACCGGGTGAACCTGCCATAAATCCTGCACCCCGGAAGAACATAGCCGATGAACTTTCGGCTTTATATTCGGGTGGTCTGGACGTGACGGTTTCTCTTGAAAACGGGGAGGAACTGGCAGAAAAGACTTTCAACCCTCGCGTAGGTGTTGTGGGTGGAGTCTCCATCATTGGCACAACGGGAATAATCCGTCCGTTTTCGCATGAGGCGTTTATCGATTGTATCCGGCGTGAAATGGATGTGGCGATTGCCATGGAATGCGAAAGTGTAGTGGTCAATTCCGGAGGAAAAAGCGAACGTTTCATGAAGGGGCTTTTCCATGATTTGCCGCCGCATGCTTTCATTCATTATGGCAATGCCATCGGGGAGACGATGGAGATTGCAAGGGAGAAAAACGTAGAGAGGATGATAATCGGCATCATGCTTGGCAAGGCTGTGAAACTTGCCGAAGGGAATATGGACACGCATAGCCACAAGATAACGGTGAATAGAGAGTTCCTGAAAAAGGTGGCGAAAAATGCGGGTTGTTCCGATTCTGCATTGACCGTTATCGACAGTTTCAACCTTGCACGCGAACTTCCGTCGCTACTTGGGCCGGATGATGCATCGTTGTTTTTCCCGGCTCTCTTGAAACTTTGCCACGGGCATTGCACGAGAATCTTTCCGAACGCCCTCGAAGCTGTGCTTTTGTCGGACGATGGTAGGGTATTAAGCAGAATTGCATCACAAACCAGAAGTGAGTCATGAAAAATGCGTTTTTAATAGCAGCCGCTTCGTCGGGAAGTGGAAAAACCACGTTGGCCTTGGGGCTGATGCGTGCCTTGAAACGACGGAAAATCGGGGTGCAACCGTTTAAGTGCGGTCCGGACTATATAGATACCCAATATCATCGCGTCGCTACAGGGCGCGACTCCATCAACCTTGATTTATTTATGACGGGGGAGGGACATGTAAAGAATCTTTTTGATTCATATTGCTCTGCTTCGGACGTGGGTATTGTGGAGGGAGCGATGGGAATGTTCGACGGTTTTGACGGAATGCGAGGAAGTTCCGCAGATATTGCACACACCCTTGACATTCCGGTGGTGTTGCTTGTTGATGCGAAGTCAACTTCATATTCTGTCGCTGCCACCATTTACGGTTTTACACGGTTCAACCCTAACGTGAAAGTGGTTGGCGTAATTTTCAATCGTGTCGCGTCTCCCAACCATTATTTGTTCTTGCAGGAGGCATGCCGGGCGGTTGACGTGGAATTTTTCGGCTACATAAGGAAAAACGAAGCGTTGAAAACACCTTCGCGCCATCTCGGGCTTTCGCTTGATTCATTGACGGAGATTGAGCGGTTTGTGGATACGGCGGCCGATGAAGTGGAAATGACGGTTGATGTTGACCGAATCATGAAGGCAACGGGATTATACCCCCGTACATTTAATCTTGAACGGCATACTAAATCCGGGTTGAAAGTGGCTGTGGCACGCGACGAGGCCTTCAGTTTCATATATCCCGCCAATATCGAGGCGTTGAATTCAGATATCGTTTATTTCTCTCCCATACATGACGATTCGCTGCCCGATGCGGATATGGTTTATCTTCCGGGAGGATATCCAGAGCTTTATGCCGAGGCGTTGGAAAGTAACGCAGTGATGCGCAATGCTATTAAGGGATATGCGGAGAGCGGAGGGAGAATACTTGCCGAATGCGGAGGCATGATATATCTAACGGAGGAAATCGACGGCAAAAAGATGTGCGGGGTGCTTCCGCTAAGTGCAACGATGGAGAATGCCCGGTTGAAACTCGGATACCGCAAAGTTGTGTTCGAGGGTTTCGAAATCTTTGGCCACGAGTTCCATTATTCTGATATTGCGGAAAGGGGAGAGGTGGCTTCATGCGCCCGGCAGTTTAATATCCGAGGCGTAGAGGTTGACACACCTGTTTATAGATATAGGAATGTTATTGCCGGTTATACTCACTTTTATTGGGCGGAAACCGATATTTTTAAACTTTGGAACAAATGAGAAGGATTTATACGAAAACAGGCGATGCCGGGATGACCGCCATTCATGGCGGCATACGTGTGCCGAAAACGGATGTGAGAATTGAAGCCAACGGTTGTCTCGATGAATTGAATGTGGCAATCGGAGCAGTACGTACGTCGTTGCCGAACGGCCATGAATGGCAGCCTCTTCTAAGGGAGATTCAGCTTAATCTAATGACGGCGATGAGTATTGTCGCCACCAGGAGAGATATGAGGGAACAGAATCCCAACAGTATGCCTGAGACTCTGGTGGATGACATTGAGTCCCGGATTGATGCCGTCAATGCCTTATGCACTTCCCCCGACAGCTTCATCTTGCCGGGAGGCACGCCGGTGGCATCTTCCCTCCATCAGGCGAGGGTGGCGGCACGTAGGGCCGAGAGATGGTTGTGGCGTCTGCACGAACTTGACGCCGTGCCTGAAGAAATCCTGAAATATTTGAACCGTCTTTCCGATTTGTTTTTTATTATGGCACGCTACGAACTCCAGCATTCGGAATGCAAAGAGGAGATATGGCGTGAATTCGGATATAAACGTAAACTTAAATGAAAAAATTGCAGCCCATCATGCTTGCCGGCACCGGCAGCGACGTTGGTAAAAGCCTTATTGCCGCCGGACTTTGCAGAATTTTTCTGCAAGACGGCTATCGTCCTGCGCCGTTCAAAGCTCAGAATATGGCGTTGAATTCATACGCCACGCCAGACGGCCTTGAGATCGGAAGGGCGCAGGCAGTGCAGGCGGAGGCTTGCGGGATAGAGTGCAGCACCGATATGAATCCCATTCTCCTTAAACCGTCGGGAGAACATACCTCGCAGGTTGTGCTCAATGGCCGTCCCTCCGGAAATGCGGATGCTTATCAGTATTTCCGTAAAGAGGGGAAAGAGGAATTGCGCCGGATAGCCCACGAGGCGTTCGACAGATTGAAAGGATGTTATAACCCTGTTGTGATTGAAGGTGCCGGAAGTATATCCGAACTCAATCTTCGTGAGGGAGACATAGTGAACATGTCGATGGCGGCGTACGCCGGTGCAAACGTGATTTTGGTTGCCGACATCGACCGCGGAGGTGTGTTTGCAAGCGTCTATGGCTCTATAATGCTTCAGACCCCCGAACACCGCAAATTGATAAAGGGAATTATAATCAATAAATTTCGCGGAGATTTGCGTTTGTTTGAGGAAGGAAAGAAGATGGTAGAGGAATTGTGCGGTGTGCCTGTGCTCGGGGTTGTACCGATGGCCGGCCATATCCATGTTGACGAGGAGGATTCGGTAGCACTTTCGGGCAAAGATAAATGTGCGGAATCGGGCAAAATAAATGTTGCCGTCATTCTTTTGAAGCACATATCCAATTTCACCGATTTCAATGTGCTCGAACGCAATCCCGATGTTAATCTTTATTATGCAGCGGACCCTCCCGACTTGGCAGATGCCGACGTCATAATCCTTCCCGGGAGCAAGAATACGTTGGCCGACCTTCTTGACTTACGTAAGCGAGGTCTCGCCAAGGCAGTCGTTGATGCGCGTGAGGCAGGGAAAACCGTAATCGGGATATGCGGGGGCTATCAGATGATGGGCGAGGAGGTGGGTGATCCGGACGGTGTGGAAGGGGAGATTCGCACCCTCCCCGGTTTGGGTCTTCTTCCGGTAAAGACTGTGATTGGAAGTGAGAAGACAACCCGCCAGGTCAGTTTCCATTTCCTGGAAGACGAGAGGGTTTGCAGGGGATATGAAATACACATGGGTCAGACTGAAACCGACCGCCCTTTTATACGGTTTGAAGACGGCGCCCCCGAAGGTTGCATGGCGGCGGACGGAAGGTGTTTCGGGAGCTACGTCCACGGTTTGCTCGACAATCCTGCGGTGTTGGAATATATTTTAAACCCTTATCTTGATGAAAAGATAAAGAATAAATTCGACCCTGTGGCGTTCAAAGAACAGCAGTATAATCTTCTGGCTGATTGGTTGAGAAAATATATCGATATAAATCAGCTTTATAACATTATCCTGAAAAATGATTGAAGGGCATGGCGATGACTTGTTCCGGTTCGAGGGCAAAGTCAAGATAAATTTCAGCACCAATATACCCCAGACTGTCAATCATGACGGTTTGTTGGAATATTTGCACGGCTGTGGCGCTATTTTCAGCAATTATCCCGAACCCGAACCACGAAGTGTGGAGCGGTATTTAGCTTCCGTGTATGGTTTGGCGCCGGAGAGGGTTATCGTCACAAACGGCGCTACGGAGGCAATATATCTGCTTGCCCATCTTTTTGAAGGAAGAAAATCTGCGGTCGTGGCCCCGACGTTCCGGGAATATCAGGATGCGGCAAGGGTGTTTTCGCATAAGGTTTCGTTTGTCGGGTCCGTTTCCGAGGTGGGTGCTTGCGATGCCGATGTCGTGTGGCTTTGTAATCCTAATAATCCCACCGGGCGTGTTTTCGAAAGGACTGAATTGCTTGCAGTGATTGACGTTTGTAAAGATAAGTTTTTTATAATCGACCAGGCTTATGCCCCTTATTCGGTCAAACCGGTTGTCGCCGTGGAAGATATAGACGTAAGGGAAAACGTTGTGCTCCTTAATTCACTTACCAAGCAGTTCGTGGTGCCGGGATTGAGGATAGGGTATGCCGTCGGTTCCGCAGCGTTCATGGAATCGTTGAGAAATCTGCGTATGCCTTGGTCGGTAAACTCTTTGGCAATCGAGGCGGCACATTATCTTCTTGACAACCGTGAAAAATACCGTATCGATTGCCGCTCGTTGCATAAGGAGGCGAAACGGCTTAGGGCGGCATTGGGGGAGATGGGATTGACGTCGGAGCCTACCGATTGTAATTTTCTTTTGGCATGCCTTCCTGCCGGGCGAGCCTGCGATTTGAAAGAATGGCTTGTTGAAAACCACGGCATCTTGATAAGGGATGCTTCCAATTTTGAAGGATTGGGGGAAGGGTATTTCAGAATAGCTGCCCAATCGCCGGGGGAGAACGATTCACTGATAAATGCTTTGAAAGAATGGATGTCGTTATAACGTTACTTCCCTTGCTGATAGGTTGGACGCTCGATTTGCTTTTGGGCGACCCTGCGCGTCTTCCGCACCCCATTGTCTGGTTCGGGAAAATGATCGGCTTCTGCGAGCGTCGGTTTAATCATGGCAATTATAGGCGCATGAAGGGAGGATTGACTTCGATTATGCTTATTGCCGGAGTTTTGGGGGCGACATGGATTCTTTTGAAAATCATTTCGGGCTATCTATGGCTTGACGTTGCCGTACAGGCTGTTCTGATTTTTTATTGTCTTGCCGGAACAACCTTGATAAAGGAGGTAAGAATGGTGTTTCGTGCGGTTGACGTTTCTCTTGAAGCAGGACGTCGTCAGGTGGGGAGGATTGTAGGCCGCGACACCGCCAACCTGTCAGCCCATGAAATCAGGACGGCGGCTTTGGAGACGCTTGCAGAGAATCTAAGCGACGGTGTAATCGCCCCTCTCTTTTGGTATGCCATTCTCGGAGTGCCCGGGATGGTGGCATACAAAATGGTGAATACCCTTGATTCGATGATAGGATACAGAAACGAGAGATATAGGGAATATGGTTTTGTGGCAGCCAAGCTTGACGATTTCGCCAACTATTTGCCGGCGAGACTCACGGCATTCCTGATGGTTGTGGCGGCAGGAAGGCCGTCGCTTTTGGCATTTGTGACTAAGTTCGGACGGAAACATGCGAGTCCCAACAGCGGCTATCCAGAGGCGGCGTTGGCGGGCATTCTGGATTGCCGTTTCGGTGGCACCCACGATTATTTCGGGGAGAGCGTGTATAAACCCTATATAGGAGTGCATCAACGCGATTTCGTATATGACGACGTTGAAAGAGCCATTTCCGTCAACCGCAAGGCCGAGGTGCTTATGGTTGTGCTTGCCTTGGGAGTCAGACTTCTATTTCTATTATAGAACCGTATGGCGGTATGGAGTCATAGATTTCCCCGTATGTTTTTCCGCCGTAGGAGACAAGTGCGTTTATAAGTATCCCGCCATGTGTGAAGATTCCGGTCACTGCTTCAGGATGTTTCCTCTTGATTTCATTTATGAAGCTGTGCAACCGTTTACTTTGGTCAATTACCGATTCTCCTCCAGGGGGCGCAACATTTATATAATCGGAATACCATTCCTGTAGTTTCGGGTCGGTTATCTCGTCGTAAGCTTTCATCTCCCATTCACCGAAGTTGATTTCTTTCAACCGGTCGTCTTTTATTGCATCGGGATACCCGCAGAATTCCGCAAGTCTTACGCATCTCGACAACGGGCTGCAATACGTCTTGTCGAATTCATATTCCTTGAGTTTCTCTTTCACCAACCGGGCTTCTTGCGCAAAGGTCGGTGCCAATGCAACATCGGTGTTTCCATAGCATATCCCTTTAGCGACATCGACTGAAGTATGGCGTATAAAGACGAGTTTCATAACGACACAGTGATTACTGTTCCTAAAATCATGGCGAGTTCACAAATAAGAAAGGTTGCCCCGCAGCAGTCGCCCGTATAGCCTTCAATCTTGCGTTTCATATAAACCGTGAGGCACAAGAGCGCAAGAAGGGGCGCGACAACGGCAAAGGACGAGATGGGAGCATAAAGCCACAGCGGGAGCAACGGCAAGCTTCCGGAAAGGAGGTTGAATATGAACGACGTGACAGTCATTCTACGGTAGGAGATATTGTTTTTTGCGCCTTCCTTGCGTGCGTACGGAAGTAGGTTTATCAGTTGCGACGCACAAAATTTTGAGAAAGGGTCGGCGGCAAAAATTGTAAGTGCTGTCAAAGAGGGGGGTAAAGAACCCAATAACGAAACAAGCAGGAGGAAATAGCATATAAGTCCGATAACCCCGTATGTGCCGATATGCGAATCTTTCATGATGCGCAGTATCCCCTCTTTGTCGCGTCCTCCGCCGAATCCGTCGCAAAAATCAGCAAGGCCGTCTTCGTGGAGCGCGCCAGTAAAAAGTAGCTGCACGACAATGGCACATAGCAACGCCGGCAACGTAGGGATAAGAAGTGACAAAGCAAGGTATATGCATGCGGTTAGCCCTCCCGTGAGCCAGCCGGTAAGCGGCCAGAAAACCACCGCCCACGAATAGGCCCCGGCTGGAATGTCGGTCCATTTCCATAGAGGGAGGCGGGTGAAAAGTGTCAATGCCGCGGCAATACGTTTCATCAGAAATATTTCGTTACGTTCACCGACTGGAAACTGTCCATACGGTTTATCATTCTAATGGCTGACTCAACTATAGGGTAGGCACACACCGCACCGGAACCTTCGCCGAGGCGCAAATCAAGATGCAATAATGCTTTCACGCCCATGGCATCGAGCATCCGCTTATGCCCGCTTTCGTCTCCCTGATGTCCGAACACGGCATAATCCAGAATTTGCGGATAAAAACGGGATGCCGCCAAAATCACACTCGTCATTATGAATCCATCCACAAGGATGACCATGCCGAGTTCTGCGGCTTGCATCATGGCCCCCATGGCCATAGCCATTTCATATCCTCCGAACCAGGCTATTTTTGACTCTGCATCGTCGTTTCCACTATAGTTGGCTACGGCCTTGGAAAGGACGGAACATTTGTGACGTATGCCGGGCGAATCAAGACCCGCACCGGCACCGATGCATTTTTCAAGTTCAATTCCGGTGAAGAGATGCATCCACACTGCCGAAGGGGACGTGTTGCCGCTCCCCATCTCCCCGAAGCTGATTACATTGCATCCGGTGGTGACCTGGATGTCTTTTACAACGCCGGCTCCACGCTCTATGCACAAATCCAGTTCTTCGGGTGTCATCGCAGGTCCGTGGAGAAAATTTCGGGTACCTTTCCTTACTTTCAAATCAATAATGCCATGACCGGCCGGGATGTCGTAGTCAACGCCGGAATCAACCAAGACGAGTTGGAAACCGTGTTGTTCGCAAAGGAAGTTGATTCCGGCTCCCCCTTTTGAAAAATGACTGAGTTGCTGCCATGTCACCTCTTTGGGAGAAACGCTTACCCCTTCTTCGATTATTCCGTGGTCGGCTGCGAAAAGCACATTGTGCGGATGTCGCAACTCTGGCGACAAAGTATGCTGTATCAAGGCGATTTGGGTTGCCAGTTCTTCAAGACGGCCTAAAGAGCCTTTGGGTTTTGTTAGGTTGTCGATTTTCTCTTTGATGGCCTGCTCGATGGAGCGGTCAACGGGAGCAATATTGAATTTCTTCATTATATTGATTTTATTTTGACAGGTATTCCAGAAACTACCATATATACTTCATCGGCAATGGAGGCGACGTATTGGTTGGCGAGCCCCTGAAGGTCGGTGAATTTACGTTGCAAAGCATTCGGGCTGACCCCTCCGAGTCCGATTTCATTGGTGACGATGATGAAAGATGCCCCGGATGCCACCAACGTGTCGATCTGATGCTTGAGTTCCGAAAGGGTGGCATCGAGGTCTTCGTTTTTTTCAAAAAGCCAGTTCGTCGCCCATAAAGTGAGGCAGTCCAAAAGCACCACATCGTCTGCCGAAAATGCGATTCCTTCAATGGAGAGGGGGGCTTCAAGATTCTTCCACCGAAGACGTCGGCGCTTGCGGTGTATCTCAACCCTTTTCCGCATTTCTTCGTCGGCTACTTTGGCGGTGGCGAGATAGATCGGTCGGGATGACATTTCCAATGCCATCTTTTCGGCAAACACACTTTTTCCGCTGCGTTGGCCGCCGGTGACCATTATGACACGCTGTGTTTCCGTTTTATTGGTCATGTCAGTTTATATGATTCGATAACGAGTATCGCTCCGGATTTAGTTGGGTTCAGTAGATGAGGGAGTGGATGAGACGGAGGGTATGGTTGACGGTGTCGAGAGGGACTACAAACGAGATTGTAGTGTCGGAAATACCGTCGGAAAATGCTTCCACGTTTATGGCGTGGCGACGGAGGGTGTTGACAATACGTGGACCGAGCCTTGTGCGCGACCTCATATTGACACCAACCACAGCCACCGTGGCGAGATTGTCATGGCGCACGGGGATATTGATGGTGCCGGCTGCGAGTTCCGGGGCGAATTCCGATTTTAAAAGCAGAAGGGCGTTGTCGGCGTCGTTGTTCGACACTGCAAAAGAAAACTCACGGAAACTGTCGGGCTTTGAAACGAGATAGACCGTTATGCCTTTCCTCGCCATGGCGTTGAAGGTGCGTGAATTGATTGAAGGAGCATTTGTAACCGCTTTACCCGAGAGTGTGAATAGGGTGGTTCCCTTTATGGCGGAAATGCCTTTTATTTCAACGTCTTCGGGAAGTGCCATATCGGTTATGGTAGTGCCGGGGGCGGCGGGATTGAATGTGTTGAGAATCTTTATCGGTATATTTTTATGAAACACCGGATAGATTGTGGGAGGATAAATCACTTTCGCGCCGAACGAACAGAGTTCCATGCTTTCCACGAAAGTCATGTGGGGAACTACCGTGGCATTGCCGATGATTCTTGGGTCGGCTGTCATGAACCCGTCAACATCGGTCCATATTTCAAGCACTTCGGCATCCATGGCAGCGGCGATAAGGGCGGCGGTAAAGTCGCTTCCGCCACGTCCCAGATTTGTGATTTCTCCGGATTTCCTGTCGGTGGAAATGAATCCCGGACACACTGCCTTCCCTTGCAAGTGCTCGAATTCCTTATGGATAAGTTCCGATGTGAGTTTTTGGTCGGCGATGTCTTTTGAAAACCATTTTTCTGTCTTTATAAAAGTCAAGGAATCGTGTAGCGAAGCGTTTGCAATCATTTCGCTGACAATGACAGACGACATTCGTTCGCCGAAGCTTACTATAATGTCGAGCGTACGCGCCGGAAGGTCGCGGAGCAGATAGACCCCGTCGTAGTTGCGTTTGAGTTCCGCAAGCAACGCACTGACCGTGGAAATTACGCGGGCCCGCTTCGATTCTTCCACCACGTTAGATATGATGTTGAAATGTCGCGAAGAAATGGCTTCCATCTCCACAAGATAGTCCTCGTTGCCCTCAGATGCCATTTTGGCGGTGGATATGAGTTTGTCGGTGAGTCCGCCAAGGGCCGACACCACTATTATTGCTGTGCCGTCGATGGCTTCGACTATATGTTTTACGTTGAGGAGGCTTTCGACAGAGCCGACGGATGTGCCTCCGAATTTCAGAACTTTCATCAATTTTTGAGCGGATTGTAGGTTAAAGTCAATGAAGTTTAAGCAACTTCAAGGTCTCCGTGCTTGATTGGAATGCAAAGTTAGCTATTTTTTTTGAGAGGAATTTATGGAATAAGTTGAAAATGGAAAATAGAATCGAAAATAATATTGTTATATAGGTAACGTTTCCTATATAGGCATAGCACAAAATATTTGTGTATATCGATCTTGTGCAATCAAACATGCCTCAGGCATGTCCCTGTATTCAAAAATGCATGAATACTTTGTGTTTTACTATAAAAGCGTTCCCTAATTTGTAAGAAGAATGAACTTGAAAAATCTACTCTATGACTACAACCCGGATATTGTGCCGGAGCGTGGCAGCCTGCTGATTTCAGAGCCTATGATGGACGAGGCTTTTTTCTGTCGGTCGGTTGTGATGATTCTTGACATTGACCGAGGTCGTGGCCATTTGGGACTTGTGATGAACAAACCCACACATCTGACCTTGAAAAACCTTATGCCGGAATGGGAAAAGGGTGGTGATGTGCCGGTCTTCTGTGGAGGTCCGGTTGACAACCAGCGTCTTTTTATGCTCCATACACTTGGTGCTTTGTTCGATGGAGCTTCGGAGGTGATACCCGGAATATATGTAGGCGGCAAAATTGAGAATATTGTTGACTATATCGACTGTGGCGGCGAAATAGAGGGGAAAATGCGCTTTTTCCTTGGCTACAGCGGATGGTGTAAAGACCAGTTGAAAACGGAAAAGGAGAATCATTCATGGGCCATCGACTTGCATCCGGATGCTACCGGACTTCTCCGGGGTGAAGGGAATTCCTATTGGCGAAGAGAGGTCAAACGGATGGGAGAGAAATATCGCAGTTGGCTCATGGTGCCGCAAGACCCCTCCTATAATTAAGTTGCTTTCACAATTACATGTCTCGTTTGGATTCTCGAAGTATAGGTATTAATTCTTGAAATTGCTTTTAGAGTTTCTAAATTATGAAGATATTGAAGACGAAAAAAACAATTTCTTATAGAACTGAAAGAATTGTTAAATAAATAACTTAAATTAACCGTTATTTAGTTATGGACAGTAAACAAATTGAATATAAAGCGGGTTTTGAAACATCTGCAAAATTAGGAAGTCAGGAAGAATATCGTTTTAGGATTGATTTTTATCTATTCCTTGAAGATGATATATATATTGCATATTGTCCTGCATTGGATTTGTCTTCATCAGGGGAAACTCATACGGAAGCTGTTTCTAATTTTTATGAAGCATTTCAGTTGTATGTTGAGACTTGTATTGAAGCCGGAACATTTATACAAGACTTAAAACAACTTGGATGGGAGATAAAGAATGCCACTATAACACCTCCAAAATTTAAGTTCTTGATGAAAAAACCCGAATTTTCAAGTCTTATTGAAAGTCATACAGATTATGAACGAATTGTTTCCCATCCCCTGCCAGTCCATATCCCATGCGCACATTAAAAATATATCAATTAATGAAATGAGGCGCATTTTGACTCGTTTAGGATTGTCAAAAGTCAGAACAAAAGGAGGTCATGAATCCTGGATGAAAGATGGGATGTCGCGTCCCGTAATTATTCAGACACATGTAGATCCGATTCCTGAATTTATTGTTAGAAACGCGCTGAGAACAATGGGGATAACCAAAGAAGAATTTATCACCATGCTTTAAACGTATCCGGTATGGACGAGATGATTATCTAAGATTGTTAAAGACGGTTCGTTTACTTCGTTTTCAGTCATTTTATGCGGAAAGCCAACATAATTGTAAATTATCGGTAGTCGGTTTCTATGAAATCGTCCGCTTCGGAAGACTTGGACAGATTCTCGGAGGAAATCTCCACATTAATACCCTTGGCTTGCAAATGCCCCATGGGATTGTCACGCATAGCCCTCTTTGCCCTAAGTATTGCCTTTCTATCTCGTTTTTCATATTGTTCCGCACCATATACACCATTTATCGCCTTTTCGGATTTCTCTATGCCGTCGGCTACATAACCGTATTTGCCTCCTGCCTCTCTGACTTCGAGAATCAATCCCGGAAGTCCATGAAATTTCCACGGGCCATCCTGTATAGGGATTTCGGGAGTGAACCATGCAGTCCAGTGTCGGCCATGATAATCAGTGTCGGCCTGTATGCATTCATATCCAAGAATTGTCTTTGTGCTGTCGCCAATCTCCCATGTCATTTCGGAATAAGGCTCGGTATAATACACCGGCTCATCAGTGCCTAAAATATCATGGATTGTCATAATGGAGTCAGCAGATGATTTCAGCACATAGAGAGGCTCAACCTTGCGGGGCATTTTTGTAACATCTATCGAGCCTTGCGCTATCATGGCCTGCAATGCCGCTTGTTGTGTCTTTTTGAAATTGGCAAGACCCCCGGGGGTAGATGTCAGTGACTCAATCTCTTCTGAATGGGGGTTGAAAAATTTTGACTGCGTGGGATTTGCGAGAAGATGGTACTTGTGGTTTCTTTCCTTGCCGTTCTCAAAGAAAGATATTTCGGAATAGCTGACCTCGATATCTGCTTTCGATTGTGCTGCGACATTTATCGCTACGAGGAACAGTAATAGAAATGTGATCGTCTGTTTCATATTGATTATTTTCTTATTGTTATCGAGAATAGAAGCTGACGGCCACGGAGTTGTCGTTGACTCTCGAATGATGAGAGTTGCGAGTAGGTGGTGTAGTTATAGCTTCGTTTGTTGAGGATGTTGGTGAGCGAGGCTGCAAACTCTATCCTCTTGTTGAGCTGAAAGGTCAGTTTGGTGTCAAGCATCACTATGTTTTTATAATTATGTTCGGTCAGCTCGTTGCGGTAATGTTCGCCGCTGACCGTCCATTGCCATTTTCTGTAGGGAATGAAGGTGAGGCTCAGTTCGTTCTCCATTGTCGAGAGCCATGACTCGCTCAGTCCGTTCATCGTCAGACGACTGTCGGAATAGTCTATACGGTACTCAAAGCTGAACCAGCGGCATGGATTTCCATTGATTTTGCCTCCGACACTCCACCCCGTGCTGACCGAATTTACCGATTGCTGCTGCGAGAGCAGATGCGCCTCGTTGCGTCTGAACGAACCGTTGACATTGCAGCTTCCGCGCATGAAGTCGAGGGTCTTGCCTATATTGCCCATCGCCATAAGTGTTTTGCCGTCGTTCTTGGCGTCGGCATAGCTATAGACAACATAGTCGCCATAAAGCTGCTGCGCCATGGTATATGGTACGTGAGTCCACGACTGCATAACCATACCGTTGGCAAACAATCCGTGGCGGGTGTGTTTGTAATTGATGCTTGCAGACACGTTCTGAGACGAAGAATTGTAGAAGTCATCTACGCCGGACTTCAGGGTGCGGTAGTCAGTCATTATAAGGCCTGGATGGATAAGGTTGAGGTTCATCGGTGAGCGTCCGAGGCCTCCGCGTAAGGTGCCTGAAAAGCGGTTGTTGGGCTTCCAGTTGAAACTTAGTGACGGAGAGAAATATACCTCGTCGTGGTTGGCAATCGCTTTGTTAAAGTTATAATGGGCGTAACTTACGGGCAGGTTTAGTGCCAGATTCACCCGACGAACCCAATATTCAAACTTAGGTGTTGCATATACTGTGAGATAGTTGGTGTTTACCACGTTTTCAGTCAGCCCTGGAAGTTCCTCCGGAAATTCGGGCAGTTGCGAATCCATCGAGCGGAGATAACCCTTTATGCCACCTTCAAGACTCAGTGTCACACCCTTTATGTTGAATGCGTAAGCCGCGCTCTCATGGGTATAGAAAGCATGGTCTGAGATATGCTGTCGGAATAATTCACCATTCACCATTCCACATTCCAAATTCTGTGGAAGCGATTCCCATTCGTTCACGCTCTGGAATGTTACAAGATGTTTCCCTTTGAAGCGTTTTATCATCTTGAATTTGTTGCTGACATAGTAATCCGGCAATTTAGCATACTGATCGTTGGGTAGAGAGCCAGTTGTGGTGAGGCTGACATCATCCCAGTCTATATTTGTCTGGAGCGTGTTGTTGATGAACGCCGTCTTTTGGTTTAGCTCATATATGAACTTGCCGCTTAATGAATGGCTGTGTTCCTTGCCGCTCCGGTTTTCGGAAATTATACGGTTTCCATCGTCAAGAAAATAAGTAGTGATGTTGGAGGCATCGGTTGTGACGCGGTTGAATGAATAGTCGATGTTAGCCTTTAACTCACCTCGACCGAATTTCCGCAGGCTGTTGGTTGATACGAGGAAGGAGCGGTTGAAAAGTGTCCGTTTATCGCTTAGTGACGGCACACCGGGCAGTCCGACTCCTACATATTGGCTGAGTCCTGTCTGCCGACGGTCGGCAAAGAAATCGGTACTTGACGATGCAAGGTTCTCGCCGGTATTGTTGGTGCGCAGGGTGGTTATGTTCTGGAATCCGGGCATCACGGCCATAGCGAACAGTTCGCTGTCCCATATAGCCCCTTCGGGCTGCCACGACCAGCCACCTCCGGCATCTCCGTGGAATGTCCACGTCGCTTTCGCCTTGTTTTTCAGTTTGAGGTTTATTGCAGCCTTATCTGAGAAGGATATTCCCGACAGTACCTGCATCGGCTGATGGTTCTCCATGACCTCGACCGCGCCCACATCCTCGTGGCTTATGCCGTTGGTGGCTATGCCATATTTGCCTCCGAGGAGGTCGGATCCTTCGATATAGAATTTGTTTATATCCTCTCCCTGATATTGAATCTTGCCATTGTTGGCAACATCTATTCCAGGCATACGTTTCAGCACGTCTCCGATGGAGCGGTCCTGCTGTTGGGCAAAGCTGCCGACATTATAGGTAATTGTATCGCCTTGTTCGCGAATGCGGTCAGACTTGACCGTCACCTCTTTGAGCAAGGTGGTTCCCGGCTCCATATAGACGGTCAATGGAAAACTAACGCTGTCAAGTGGAATGGATTGCTTGGCGAAGCTCATCATGGTAACTTCCAGACGGCAACCATCTATCGACGGCATAGTGATAGCGAAGCCTCCGTCAGACTTTGACGAGGAAAATTTCTTAATCTTGCCATCCGCTCCCTTGACAATAACCGATGCCCCGACAAGAGGCTCAGTGCTCTCCTTGTCCATCACTTTCCCGGTCACATTGACCTGTGCCATAGCACTCGCCGAAACAAGGATACATATCAGATAAATGACAAGTCGTTTCATAAGTCATGTGGATAATCGGTTTCTTCCTTATCGTAGTTTACCGTGTTCGGTTTGTTTTCATTCGGAGTCTCTTTGATATTCAAATCAAAAGCCGCTCGGATTTTCGCAACAAAATTGGAGTGTTTATACCGCCACCAGTTGTTGAAAAATTTGTTTCTTTTAACATCGAAATAATCATCCGATTTTCTATTGCTATAAAATCCAACTTCTCCCAGACCATTGTTCATAAGTCCGCATCCCTCGAACACATAATCTTTGTTGGTATCGTATGCCTCAAGAATAAGGCCGGGGAGTCCGCAAAGTTTCCAAGGACCTTCCTGCACCGGAATTTCCGGGGTGAACCATGCAGTCCATCGACGGCCTCGGTAATCGGTTGTAGCTTTGAAACACTCGTATCCAAGTATCTCTTTTGATTCATCTGTCGTTGTCCACACCGGTTTCTCCCATTCCTCCTTATACCGCCATGGGGTCATGTCGAAATAATCTTCCTCTATAATCGCATTGGCCGAATAATCTTTATAGAGATACGACCTTTTATGACCGCTCAGGGTTGCGAATACGTTGGGATTCCCTTTGTCTATCTCTGCCTTCAACATCCCCCAGGCAGCATCCGGGTTTGCAAGTTTAAGAGAGTCCTGGAAAAATTGCTTTACATTGCAAAATAATGATTTTGTCTTGCCGATTCTAAGTATCATTTCATCCTTGAAAAACAATGAATCGCGATGAAGCGTGTCGGTTACCTCAATACGGTTATAGCGCACTTCAAGGATGGCAGGTTCGGCATCCTTCACCCAATTGTCGGCGTAGGTTGTAACGACACCGGCGGCCAGAAATATATAAGCAAATAATCTTTTCATGGTTCTTTTTTCAGTGATAATCTGTTTCGAGGAAATCAATGTGTAGATCCGGGTTGTCATTGTATTCCATGTCAGGCATATCTATCTTGCTTCCATCAGGAGTATTCTGTATGAGCATCCTTGAAATAGCATCTCCTTTAAGCAGGAATTTTCTTTGGGCAGCCAGCATTTCAATTCTCGACACCATTTCATAATCTTTCACATTATAGATAGGCTTCATAAAAATTTTGGATTCTTCGATTCCGTCGGCAACGAATGAATGTTGTCCCGTTGAATCGGCAGCCTCCAAAATCAAGCCCGGTAAGCCACAAAATTTCCAAGGACCGTCTTGTATCGGTATCTCCGGTGTAAACCAAACCTTCCAATGGCGGCCATGAAAATCAGTTTCGGCAACTATACATTCATAACCAAGAATACTTTTCGTGGAATCTCCAATTTGCCATTGCATTTCACCAAGTGATTCTGTATAATAATGACTATGGGAACTTCCATTTTTGTCGTATAATGAAAGTGTTGAATCATTCCTTGATTTTAATATGTACATCCTACACTGTGGCAGAGCATTGTCATCAAATACACCGGTTTCGGCATATTTTGATGCCATGTTTTTAATAATTTCACGATAGATTGCTCTCCCGGAAGATGTCGTGCGAAGGGAATCGATGTATTCACATTGCTGATTGTAGAATTTTGATTCGACACTATTTGCCAACAACACCATTTGGTATTCGGCAGTATAAGCCTTGGCATCGGTTTTGAGATGCTCTTCGTGGCACAAATAGCTCACCCGGATTTCCGCCCTCGGGCAATCCGGTTTTTTCTTTTTTGCGACAGCTCCCAGAGCGACGCATATAAGAAATAGTATTGAGATAAGTCTGTTTGTTGTCATTGTCTTTTAATGTTCCACCGTTGGCACAATATGGAGATTAGTTATTCAAGTTTCGCAAGTTCAACTTGCTGATTTCAGGTTGTAAAAAATTAGCGAGATGAGCCGGTGTCATGTGGATAATTTGTTTCCTCTCTATCGCCGTGTATCACTCTTGGTTTGTTGTCTTCAGGAGTTACTTTGGGTCCGACTCCATAAGCAGCATTCATCTTTGCGCCGAAATTGGAGTGCCTGTATTTCCACCAGTTGTTGAAAAACTTGTCGCGGGTCACAGTGGTGCGACCTCGCCGGTCGTCATAGGTGAAAATACCGACCTCTGAGTTCGGATTCTGCGTCAGACCATCTGCCTCAAAATGATATTCTTCATTATTATCGTATGCTTCAAGAATCAGCCCGGGGAGTCCGCAAAGTTTCCAAGGACCTTCCTGAACAGGTATTTCCGGTGTGAACCACGCTGTCCATTTGCGTCCCCGGTAATCGGCAATGGCTTTGAAACATTGATAATCGATTATCTCTTTCGACTCATCCATTATTTCCCATTCAGGTTTTTCCCAGTCTTCCGTATATTGCCAACGTTCCAAATCGAAATAATCTCGCTCGGTCACTTTCCCTTCGGGGATATTCTTGTAAATATAACTCCAATAGTGACCGGATAACAGCTGTGTGTCATCCCTTTTGTCGCTCATGACTCTTGCCCTGTCAATCTCCCAGAATGTAGCTGGATCAACAGCTGTTATGGAATCCTTCCATAGTCTCTTTACTCCACAGAACACGGATTTATCTTTTCCGATGCGCAATATTACGGGATCTTTAGTAAAATGAGAGGAACGTTTGGTTGTATCGTAAACCTCTGTTCGGGTATAATGTACTTCCAGTATTGCAGGTTCTGCATCTTTTATCCATTTGTCGGCATAGGCTGCAATAACACCGATAACCAAAAATATATAGGCAAATAATCTTTTCATAAGGTTAGATTTTTCAGTGGTAATCTGTTTCGAGATAGTCGTACTTTCGGCTTTCCTCAGTTATCGGCGCATCAACACCACCGCCAAGTTCGAATCCCGTTGCAGCCTTGAACATTGCGTTGCTATTTTCCCTGTAGTGTCTTGCGGCACGGAGCATGTCTTTTCTGTCCATCTTCTCATACTCTGTATTGAAAACAGGGAAAATAAGCTGTGAGCTTGTTTCAATTCCGGTAGCAGTGAAACTATGTTGTCCTGACTGTTCGTTTGCCTCCATAACAAGTCCCGGCAGACCGCAGAGTTTCCACGGACCATCTTGCATAGGAATTTCTGGAGTGAACCATACCTTCCACTTCCTTCCGTGATAATCGGTGGTCGCCATGATACATTGATAGTCAAGAATCGTTTTGGTGCTATCGGCCACTACATCCCACTCAATTTCAGAAAAGGGTTCATCATAGTAACCGCATTCTCCCATTCCGGCTTCATCGTATGTCGAGGAAATAGTTGTGGCAAAATCTTTCGTAACATATAAACGTGAGTGATATACAACCCCGTCCATAGCACTGCGATCCCGGTTTTGCACGTATGCTGCGACGGCTGCATCAAACATCTGCCTTTCTTTCGCTCTACCCGACGGTGTAGAAAGCAACGAATCCCTATACTCTGTACTTGGGCAATAAAACTTACTCTGATTACGGTTTGCAAGCAAGATGAAAGGTGTGTTTTGCTCCACAACTCCGTCATTCCCACGCATAAACTTCTTGTGGTAGTTATAGCTAACCTTGATTTCTGCCTGGGGATAATCTTGCTTCTTCTTTTCAGCACTTGCTCCGAGAGTCAGGAAAAGAAGAACCGATATTGTGAGAAGTCCGTTTATTGTCATTGACTTTTGATAATTTCTTATATATTGATATTTTGCCGCAAATTTACACAATATAAATTACAAAAACTGTGACAAATGTCACAAATTCCTGTTTTTTCATAGATAAAACATAAATTATTTGTGCAATTTTGAATGTAGGGACATGCCTCTGGCATGTTTGATTGTATGGAATTGAAATGCACAAATATTTACTGCGTTGGCTATAAATTCCGAGCGGATATACCCTCTGAATCTATAGTTGTCAAGCGGCATCGACCGTTTGGCGAATCTCGTTATATTGTCCTCTGTCGGCATCTTTTTATCTGTAATCGGTCTCCAACAAGTCAAAACCGGGTTTGCCTGTCTCATAGTCGATTTTTTCCTGCGATACTTGTGGGGCGTCAGTCCCGAAGTGTAGGTCGCGCATCCCTTGAAAATTATCATAACGGTATCTGCACAATCTCAAAAATTCCTTACGAGTAGTCTTTTCATAGTCAAAAGGCTCATATATTTTAGGGAAAGATATATCAGACGATTCTATACCGTTTGCCGTGAAGTGATGCTGTCCTGACGAATCGGTGGCATCCATAATCAGGCCAGGCAATCCAAGCAATTTCCATGGACCGGCATTGATAGGAATTTCAGGAGCGAACCACGCTTTCCAATGCCTTCCATGATAGTCAGACTCGGCAAGAATACACTCGTATCCATGAATATTTTTAGTGGAATCCGCCATGATGTGCCAATCACGATTTTCAATATCTTCGGAATATTTGCGATACTCATTATATACCTCGTCCCAAATTTTGAAAATCCCATTTTCCTTGATTACATACATGGCAACCGGGCGTCCGGTTCCTGATGATTCAAGAATAGCTTCGGCTTCTTCTCGCGATTTTCCCATTACCTGCCCCATGAGCACCAATCCTGTCTGTGTGTACCATGCCTCGCCGTCTTTTGTGCATCGGGTGGAGTCAAGCCACTGGGTATGATTGTTATAGAATATGGACTTATCACGATTGGCAAGAAGCAGAAAATCATGACGTTTCTCTATTCCGCGAGGATCAAAGAAGTGATAGTCGTAAGAGACTTTTATCTGTGCCTTTTGCGCAGATAAAGGAATTGCCAATAAAATTGCCAGTATAATTGTAGCGATTCTTATCATAATCATCTGTAATCTGTTTCCAAAAATTAAACTGAGTTTAATAACTGCAAAGGTATATCATGCCGCTTTAATAACATGCACACTTTTGTGTGCATTTCAATTACCTTTCATCGCAGGCTATTTTAGATTCGAGTTGCCTCATGGCCTTGTCATAGTCGGCTTTCACACTTCCTATCTTTATTGTCCCATTGTCAAAAAGGCGGAGAATGAAACTATTAAGCGATTCATCTTTCTGCTTATCAGGAAGATGAGCATATATAATCGGGGCAAGTACAAGGCTGCCATCAACATATTCCTTAAATTCATCATAGACGCTCTTGTCATCCCTTCGGCCGATTTTGTGAGATATGAAGGCTTCTGCGGCGACAACAAAAGCCTCGTTGCGTCCTTCGTTATGACGTCTTGCCACCTTCTCATTCTCACGGTAGAAATCATCTGCCATAAGGCCATCGAGTTTACTCATAAGTTCATTAGAAACCGACAGGCGATGAAGATTCTCGTGAGTATAAACTTTTAGGAAATCAAGTCTGAATTTCTTTTCAAGTTCAACGTCAAGCAGGAGTGGGGTGCAGCAGAATGATTCATCTGAAAGGTTGAAAGCATTGTCAATGTTGAGGATATATGTGTTTGAACGTGTCGGGGACAATCTCTCCGGTCCGGAAAACTCTGTCAGGGCATCGTGTATATCATCGATTGTTTTTTCTGAAACCGGATAGGCATCTATTTGTCTGTCGAGTATCGGTTTTATTTCATTATCCCAATAATCAGAATATCCTGCGGCGTCCAATGCGGATATGCAATATGTTATTTCGGGCTGTAACTCCACAATATTCTTAATCCAGTCCGCATCGGAGCGTGATATCGAATCATTTAGCCGTATATTATTGAAAAAAACGACACAGGAGTCTATATCGTTTTTATCTCCACCATAGATGGAATAAAAATTACAGAGTTTTGAGGCCTTCACATTCTCATTCACATGGCTGAGGCGCGACATAAAAGCTGAATCTGTTGCAAGATTACAGAAACGCGGAACATCCTTGATTTTATCAAAATATTGTAGCGAGGCAATAATGTCGAAACTCTTGGAAGTAGTAAAAATACGATTGCCACAGCCAGATCCTCTTGAAGCCCATATCGGAATAAGCGTCAGTAGAAAAGAGATAATGATACTGAATTTTTTCATGTCTCTATATTATTATAGTAAAATACGTGCTCTATTCACCGAAGGTGTCGTTTGAGCGTTCACATTTGAAAGTCTCTGAATCGGAATGTCTTTTTCGATTCATCTGAAATTTCGTGTTAAAATACAAAGTTACACAATTTGGACGACAAAAGTTGTGACATTTGTCACAGTTATCCGATTAAAAAAGCCTTTTTGAGTTTAATCCTCTGATTTTCTCATCAGGTGTATGTGGTTATGATTTCGCGGGAAAGATGGATCCCATCACGCAATAAGCATGAGAACCACTATGCCATCTAATTAATTCAAAGACAGTCAACCCCGACATCACTGCCGAGGTTGACTATCTTTATATGTATTCTTGCATGAAGTTTATCGTAGTCTATTCTGTTTAAGGATGAGAATTATAGGTAAAACCATAGCACATGACATTTTTATGTCGGTTTGGCGGCCTCGTTTTTAACAATTGTCC
>CABRKI010000033.1 GCA_902471455.1 uncultured Porphyromonadaceae bacterium
CCTGCTGAACCGCTCTTCCGATCTCGGTTTTTTATCGCCGTAAATTTCTACGGATCTTTCCCGGTTAGCGTATCACGGTTTTTTGGCCGTTGATGATGTAGATGCCGGGGGTGGTGACTTTTTCGAGGCGTATGCCCTGGAGGTTGTAGATTACGTCCGGAGCGTCGTCGGCTTTGTCGGCCTCGATGTCGAAGATGCCTGACTCATCGTCGGCTTGTTCGGCTTTGTTGGGATTGCCGGCGTATGCCACCGACGGGTCAACCGAAAGGTGTGGGGGCTGGTTGTAGCAACAGTTCTGGTTGACCACCTGCACGCGATAGTTAAGGTCGTCCATGAGGTGGGGGATACGGTAGTCGGAGGTGTAGCTTGTGGCGTTGATGATGAGGTGTTTGGTATTTCCGACCCAAGTCACGATTTCTTCACGCCAGTCGCCCAGGAGGTCGCCGAGCACACAAGGGTTGTTTTTCGAGCCGTTGTTGAGTTTGCCGATTGTGTAGTTGCCGTTGTTCACTTTGTAGCGGTCAAACCATTTGTTGGCGGGATTCCAGTGGGCAATGATGCTCTTGTCGAAGAATTCGTCGTAAAGGTCGCCGTCCCAATAGATTCGGTTGTTGATTCCTGCGCCGCTTCCTCCCAATTTCCATTCGGCAGGCACCCCGTTTTTAAGGATTGGGTCTCCGGTGACGCAGTCATGCACGTATCCGGTGGCACTATAGAGGAACTGCGAGTGAGGCGAGGATGAATCGAAGTGGGCGGCCAGACCTCGTCCCGTATCTCCGGAAGCTGTCTGATGGAGGATGAATTCTCCGGTGGCGGCGTCGCGCAGGTCGCAACCGTATGGTTTTGCTTCATGCACCATGAACACCTCCATTCCCGGACGCTCGGGCAGGAAGTCGCCGAGGTGAAGGGCGTCGCCGTGGCCGAGGCCTGTGCGATATAGCAGCGAACCGTCGTGGTCGAGTGCCGCCGAACCATATATTATTTCCTGGAATCCGTCGCCGTCACAGTCGCCTACGGAAACCCAATGGGCGCCTTCGCCCCAGAGCCCTTCGCCTTTCGTGGTGTTGCGGCTCACCCAACGCTCTTTAAGAGTGGTGCCGTCCCAGTCGTATGCGCCGACAAATGCCCCGGCATAATATCCGCGTGCGAAAATGGGGGAGGGGTTGGCATCCTTGCCGTCGAGATAGGCGAGGGCGGCAAGATAGCGTTCGGAGCGGTTCTGGTTGCTGTCGCCCCATACGCTGAGGCCTGCGTTATAGTCCGTATGATAAGGGATGGTGGAGAGTTCGGCGCCGGTAAGACCGTCGAACACCGTGATGTATTCCGGCCCGTGGTCTTGCTTGCCCCTGCCGCTTAAGAGATTGGCAAACGGGTCGTCGTTGCCGAGAATTACGTAATTGCCTTCGCCGTCGATGGTGCCCGGGGCGGTCTTCATCATGAACTCGCCATAGCCGTCGCCGTCGAAGTCCCATGCAATGAACTGCATAGTATGGGCACTGGTGAAGAAGTTAGGCCCGGCGTAAATGCGCCAGAGACGTGTGCCGTCGAGTTTGAGGCAGTCGAAATATACGGGGGAAGTAGTGCCGGAACTTGCCGCGTCTTTTTCGTCGGAAGGCGACCATTTGAGGATTATTTCATATTCGCCGTCGCCGTCCATGTCGCAGTAGCTTGCATCGTTGGGAAAGTAAGACGCGCCGTTCTCGCTGTCGGCGGGAGCTTCGGTGGGGATGTAGAACGTCTGGTTGTCCCATGTCTTGCCGCTCACTTCGCTTTCAATGAGGATGCCGGCCTTGTCGTAGGTTTCAAGGAGATAATAGCTGTCTTTCGTGCCGCCGGCATCGGCGAAATTGGTGCGGTCGATGATATAGAGCCCGTTGTTGAGGGCTACGTCCTGGCTTGCTTCGTCGCCGCGGTAGAGTTTATATTTCACTCCATATCCGTCAGCTTCGCGGTGGCGCCACGACACCAGGTTGCCCGAACCCATTCCAGCACCCGAAAGGCTGAGTGCCATGAGTCCGCGTTTAAGAGGTTTCGCCTCCGGTTTCGGCTTGCGGTTGGTGACCTGGAAAGCCACGGAGAACGACATCATGCTCTTTTCACCTTTCATGATATCCACTGCGAGCAACCTGTCGCCATATTCGGTCTTAACCGAATAGCCGTCGGCCATGTCGAAGTTGAAATCGGTGGGCTCGCCAAAGAGTTTCGGCAGATAGAGCACTTTGTCGCCGTGTTTGAGATTGGCAATCAATGAATAGATGTCGAAATCTTTCACGGCTCCCGATGCATCGGCTGCTGCAGTTATCGTCATACCTTTTATAAAGGAGTTGGCGATGCAAAGCTCCTCATCCACTTCGCCTGATACCGTGACGTTGCGGAGCGCCATTTCTTTGGGGCTCTCGGTGTCGGCCCCCGCCACGTTCAGGAAGTAGATAGATATTGTGAGGGGCTGGCTGTCGGTGATTATATCGCCTACCGTGAATTCGTGATGGCTGAAAGCCGTGGTGTTGGATGACGTGATTTTGTTGCGCAAAGGTCTGATTCCCAATTTGAGGGAAGTTTCTTTACCGTCGCCGACGGTGTAATACACGTTGATGCTCCCCGAATCGGTGCCGACTTTAGCAGCATCGAAAGATATGACCGTCGGCTTGAATTTATGGCCATCCTGCGGGGTGATGGTAAACGAGACGCAATGTCCCGGCCCTTTGGAGGTGGATTTCGTGGCCGGGGTAAACGCCGTGAAGGGAGGCACGTAATCCACCGCTTCGAGACCGGTATCGGCCCCCGACCTTTCGAGCACTCTTGTACGGGCGATTTTGTCGCCGAGAGCGAACGATGTTGACACAAGCGGCAGATATTCGGCGTCGCCCGTCACCGTCGCTTGTTGGAGGTTTTCGGGGTCGCTCAGCTGCCATGTTGCAGTTACGGATTGGGCGGATGCCGCAAAGGCGAGTGCCGCCGCTGCAAAGGATAGGATTTGTTTTCTCATTTAGATTAGTTTATGGTATGGATTCAGAATCTGTTTAGGTTTTCATGGAATTCCTTCCCGCCCGATGCCGTCAAAACCGGAGCGATGTCAGAAGGGGTTGATTATCTTTGTTATGGAGTGCAAATTTATAAATAATTCCGGATAATTTCAATAGATAGGGTGCGATTTGTGTGAATATCGGAAAAATTTCATACCTTTGTGACTGAATTGTCGCGAGACGGTTCGTGGAGGCGTGATGCCGATGTCTGAAATATGAATAATCGATGAGTATGAGACGGTTTTCTTTATTCATCCTTGCACTTGCGGCTGTTTTTATCCTGTCGAAGGGCGAGGAAAATTTGGATAGTTTTGTAGCCGGGATTTCTTTCCCGAAGCCGGTAAGAGATTTGGGGACCATCAATAAGGATGATGAACCGGTCGTTTTGGAGTTCCCGTTTGTGAACGACGGCACCGCTCCGCTTGTGCTTACCTACGTGCATGCTTCTTGCAGTTGCGTGCGCGTCGAATATCCGCGTGCTCCTATTGCGCCCGGCGACTCGTCGAAAATATCGGCCACGTTTCTTCCTTCGTCGATAAGTTCGGGCGATTTTAAACGAGACATTCTTGTGAAATCGAATGCAAAAAAAACGATGACCCGGCTTTTTATAGTGGGGAAGATGGAATTTACGGAAAAATAAATTATGTAAAAAAGTTTTTTCGTTTATTAATTGCGTGAATAAAATAAATTGCATATTTTTGCGATATAATTTATAAATTTTAATGAACTGACTTATGAAGAAAACTTTACTTTCAATCGTGGCCGTGGGTGCTTGCATCGCCTCCGGTTATGCCCAGGACTACGGGACATCTCCTGAAACAGCTGTGCCATGGGGGAACAGGCCGATGGGATGGTTTTTGCCGACTCTTGAAAATGCCCCTGCCGAGGCATATTTTACCTATACCAACACTTTGACCTCCCCGATTTTGTGGGGTGATGCACCCTCGAATCCTGATGCTGCACCGGGAGAGGTTGCCGAGAAGCAGGTGTGGGTATATCTCTGTGATGGCGGACAGGAGGCGTTCCAGATGTCGGAGGGTTCCGATTCCTATGTCCTTCTCCCCGGACAGGAATATCTCGTGAAGATTATGCCGAAATATTCCGGTATGTTCTGCTTTAATCAGCCAATGTCTCTTCCAGAGAGCATGATGGGAAAGAGGAAGTATTATCCCCAGGTTATCCCCGCCGGTGAAATGAACCTTATGAGGACGTTGGCTCCCGGTGAGACCGCATGGTATCAGATTGAGGTGCCTTATCCTACGCAGCTTACGTTCAATTATATGATGGCTCCCGTAATGGATATTACAAATGTCGAGGCAATTCATATTGAATGTCCGGGCGGAACAAACGTAGGTGATGCAATCGCTTTGCCGTATGTCAAGGCAGGAAAGAATGTAGTTGGTGTGACCGTATCGGCAGATGCAGCGGAGGATGTAAAGTTCAATATTGGCTACAATGCTATGATGACTCTCAACTGCAGCAACAATCTACTCAGGGGAAGCAGCCTCGCGCTTGATGCCAAGAACACTTATCCCGACGCTTATTATACCGTTGACCGATTCTTCACGGTTCCGGAAGACGGCACTTATACCTTCACCAACCATGGGGCCGCAGGCACTATCCTTAATGTCGGCATGGTTGTTCCGGATCCTGCAAATCCTGACAACCCGATGAAAGGCCTGTGCGATTGGTCTGACATCAAGTCCGCGACAGTTGGCAACAACGATGCCGTAATTGTCGTCGATAACCTTAAGGCCGGTGAAACTGTGGCCGTGCAGAGCGATGCTTTCGGAGTTATCGGAAAAGGTATGGAAGACCAGCCCTACCTCATGGTCCAGAAGGGGAATGCTTCCGGAGTTGACGGTGTGGCCGTAGAGGGCGACGCCCTGAAGGTGGCTGCCGCCAACGGTCGTCTTTCCGTAGAGAGCGTGCTTCTCGCTTCCGGCGCAGAGGTTGCCGTTTATGACATGCAGGCTAAGAAAGTGGCTTCCGCAGTTGCCTCAGAAGGCGCTTCGTCTATCGAAATGGCGCTCGACGTCACACCGGGTGTTTACGTGGTTGTGGTCTATGGCAAGGGCAATTCAGAATCCGCCAAGTTTGTCGTGAAATAATAGAAGAGGCAATAAGAAACTAAGCCTTTTAACACAGACATATCATTATCGAGGGGGGTGCAAACCATACGATGCTCCCCCCTCGTTTACCAACCTCATTACATGAAACGTATATTCTTATCGACGATAACCGTAACGATGCTTGCGGGGAATGTCGTGGCAGGCCCGGTCGGTTTGCGCGACGCCACTCTCCTTGCTGAAAAGTTCCTTTCGGCTAAAACCGTTGAACAGACACGTACGCACCGCTCTTCTGTGGCTGTGAAGCTGCTGCATGAGCCTACGGCTGAAATGCCGTTGTATGTTTTCAATTCGGAAGACGGGGAAGGATATGTGGTTGTGGCAGGCGATGACCGCGCACGCAATGTTCTCGCGTATTCCTGCACGGGGAGTCTTGAAGCCGACGATATGCCGGAGGCGTGCCGTTATTGGCTTTCACATTATTCGGAAGAAATCAAGTCTCTCACAAGGGGAGACACATCATATAGCGGCGAAATCTCCGTGAATCCGGGAGATATTTCAGCCGTAGCCCCTCTCATCCGGACACGATGGGACCAACAGAATCCATATAACTTACGTTGCCCTCTCGACAAAACCACAGGACTCAGATGCGTCACGGGATGTGTGGCTACAGCCACAGCGCAGGTGATGCGCCATTATTCTTATCCTCCCCGCGCTACAGGAAGTGTGACCTATGCGGATGCAAAGCAGGAGGTGGAGAGGTCGCTCGATTTTTCCAAACTCAAACCTTTCGACTGGGGAAATATGACCCTTACATACGGACCGACATCTACCCTGGCGGAACAAGATGCCGTAGCCACGCTTATGATGGCTGCCGGCTTCGGCATCGAGATGCAGTATTCCTCAGACACAAGCATGGCATACAACCGGAATGCCGGCACCGCACTCATCAACTATTTCGGTTATAACCCCGACATGCATTTCTACGAAAGGGATCTTATGACCGACGGGGAATGGGAGAAGATAATACTTTCGGAGTTGCACGCGGGACGTCCGGTGATATACGACGGCAGGAACCCTTCGATGGGCCATACTTTCATTTGCGACGGTTATGACGGCAACGGTTTCTATCATATCAATTGGGGATGGAGCGGCGTGAGCGATGGTTATTTCGCCCTTTCCGCCCTAAATCCCGGAGAACAGATGACGGGAGGCTCCGATGCGGGCTACAACGACAGCCAGTCGATAATTTGCAACATAGTGCCGCCGGGCATTGACAATGCCGGCCCGCAGGAATCTTATCTGCTGACCATCGACAAACTATATTTCCGCGACGCAAGGGCCTATTATGTGGCGGCCGACACTCCCGAGCTTGCCACCACCCTTCAGGACGCGCATCTGTTTTTCTACTGTTTCAACAAAGGGTTCAAGGAATTCGACGGCGAAATATGGGCTGCGGAAATCATAGGAGAAGAAATCTTCCCCCTTGTGATGGCGCAGACGAATCCCATAGGCTCGGGAGGATATGTGGGGGCATCGTTCCCTCTTTCTGAAACTGCCCTTTCCGACGGAATTCACGACATCGTTTTCATATACCGTAAAAACAGCGAAGCGGAATGGCACAGGGTGACCACTTCGCCCGCTCAACCTTCTGCTGCAAGAGTCTCGGTGACGGGCAACGACATAACGCTGACGCCTCTTAAATCAGTGTCGGGCGATGACAGCAGTGTAGGCATGGTGGTTGACGATGATGTGTGCGTAAGTATCGACGGAGCTATGCTGAGGGTGAAATCAAGCCGGAACATAGCGGAAATTTCCATTTTCGACATTGCCGGCCGACGTGCCGCCAGTGTGTCGCCCGATTCGGAAGAGGCTGTCATCGACGTGAGCCGGTTAGGAGAAGGGATCTATATCCTTACCGCGAGATATAGCGACGGGTCATGCCGTTCAGTTAAAATACTTAAATGAGACCTGACTAAACTCGAATAAAGAATCAAATCAATCAGCATTATGAATCATATCTTTTATAAATCGATTGTCGCGATGGCCTTCGGGCTGTTGTCGGCAGGCGCGTTCCCTATATATGCTGGCGGGAATCCCGGTGCCGAGATGTCGCCTCCCGGCAAGGTGTATCGCGTCACCGGAAAGGTGGTTGACTCCGCAGGCGAGGAGTTGCCGGGAGTCACGATTCTCGTGAAGGGGACGAGCATCGGCACAAGCACCGACCTGGAAGGCAATTTCGAACTCAATATCCCAAAGCAGGGGAAGGTGACCCTTGTGGTGACATACGTAGGAATGAAGAACAAGGAGGTGGAGACCACTACCGGAAGCAACGTCTCCATTGAACTGGAAGAGAATTCCGACATGCTTGACGAAGTGGTGGTTTCCGGATTCCAGACGATTTCACGCGAGAGAAACACCGGCTCGGCAGTGGTTATCAATTCGGAAAAACTTTCTAAAGTGCAATCTGCCGACCTCACGTCGAAACTCGAGGGCATAACTCCGGGTCTTACGATTTACAACAACGAGATGAGCATACGCGGTAATTCTTCGTTTTCTATCTCCAGTACGCCGTTGCTTGTAATCGACGGACAGCCCGCCACCGGAATGAGCCTTTCTGACATAAATCCGACCACCATTGAAAGCGTAACGGTTTTGAAAGACGCCGCCGCCACATCGCTCTACGGGGTGTATGCCACCAACGGCGTGATTGTGGTCACCACCAAGCAAGGCGGAGAGGGGAAAGTGGAGGCACATTTTTCCCTGGGATATTATTATAACCCGCTCCCGTCGATAGATTACCAGCATTACGCCTCGACGTCTGACATCATCGACCTCGAACGCCAGATGCTTCTCGGCAACCCGGACTATATCAAGAGTCCGGCGGCATATTTTTCTACTAAGAACAACAAAACCAATGCCGCCTATCTTTCGCAGGTGGATATGCTCTACTACAGGTTGATGCGGGGTGAAATCAACGAAAGTCAACTCGACGCTTCCATAGCCACCTTAAGAAAAAACGATTACCGCAGGGAATATCGCCGCGAACTGATGCACGGGGCTTTGACCCAAGACTATAATGTCACTCTGAAGGCCGGGAGCGAGAAATATGGGTTTTATGCCGCAGCGAGGTATGAAAAGAAAGGGTTATACACACGCTACAACAGCGATGACCGGTTTTCTTTCTACACCAACAACAATCTTAAGATTGCTCCCTGGATGCGTCTTACCCTGGGTGCGAACATAAATTATAAAAAGACCTCCTACACGCAGGCATCGGGTCTCGGGGAAACTTCCGCCATGCCATACGACGCGCTTTACAACGCCGACGGCACCCCTGCCTACCGTTATCCCTATAATAACGTGCTCGCCGAGACCGTCAACGCCACGGACGGCCTCAATTTCATGGGCTACAATGCCGTGGAGGAGTCGGGCAAAAACCGCTACAAAACCGACGACCTCTATATGAAATATTTCCTGCAGGCGGATTTCGACATACTTCCCGGCCTTGACTTCCAACTCAAGGCGCAGTATGAGAAGCGCAAAGTGAACGCAAAGGAATATGACGAGGCCGACTCCTATATGATGCGTTCCATGGTCAACGAGTTTGCATCGGCAGACTCACGCGGCGGCTTTGTCTATAACATCCCTCAGGGGGGCCATGTGCTTTTCCGCGACATGAATTATGACAACTATAACGTCAGGGCCCAGTTCAACTACCGCAATACGTTTGGCGACGCCCATGAGCTCACCGCCCTACTCGGCGCGGAAGCCAGGGAAGACAACAGCGACGACCATATAGGCGAACGCTACGGATATGACGACCAACGGCTGACTTACGGGCAGGTCGATTGGCGTACGCTTGCACAGACCGGCGTGGTAGGCTCGCTTTATGCCGTGTCGAGAAAGAAATCGGAGAACCTTTATGTCGGTGATGTGAAACATCGCTATGTGTCGGCATATTTCAATGCCGGATATGTGTATGACGGCCGTTATTCCGTCAACGCCAGCGTGAGGGTGGAGCAAGCCGACCTTTTCGGCAGCGACCCCAAATACCGTTACCGTCCTCTCTGGTCGGTGGGTGCAAGCTGGAATATGGAGAAAGAGAAATTCCTTCGCGACTACACTTGGCTCGACCGTTTGAAACTCCGCGCAACATACGGTATAACGGGTATGGTTGACCAATCGTCGTCGCCCTATCTTCTCGCTTCGTTCGGGACATCGCTTTACACCAACAGCCCGACAACAATGATAGTGACGCCGCCCAACAGTTCGTTGCGTTGGGAGAAGACATCCACTTTCAATGCCGGAATCGATTTTGCGTTTCTCACCCGTCTTTCCGGAAGTCTTGACTTTTATTATAAATATAGTTCCGACCTTCTTGTGAACAAGAGTATCGACCCTTCTCTTGGATTCGACGGCATGGCACGCGCCAACAACGGCGCTATGAAAAATGTGGGCGTAGAATTCAACGTCGGATATGAATGGATCCGCACTCGCGATTTCTCATTCTCCTCGTCGTTGACGTTGGCTTATAACAAAAACACTATCGATAAGATTGATTATAAGCCGTCTGACGCTCTTGACATGATAAATTACCCCACCTCCAACTATCTTGAAGGCGACACCTACAATTCCTTGTATGCCTACAAGTATGCCGGACTTACTTCCGACGGCAATCCGTCGATCTATAATGAGGCAGGGGAAGTGGTGTCGATCAATCCCGTGCGCAATATAGACGCCCTCGTCTGCGTGGGGCGCCTTACCCCGGCCTGGAACGGCGCGCTCAATCTTGATTTCCGTTGGCGCGACCTCACGGTGTTTGCCAAGGTGGTCTATTATGGCGGCCATTCCCTGAGGGTGGATGTGCCGACGCTCTACGATGCCAACAACAAACTCACCAACGGAGCCGTGCATGAAGGAATCGTTGACCGCTGGACGGAAAACAATACCGATACGGATGTCCCCGTTATGGGGATTTACGGCGACAGCGGAGAGCGCAACCAGCATTGGCGCTTCGCCGATGTCAACACCGCAAGCGCCGACTTCATAAAACTCCGCAACATCGGTGTGGCTTATTCCTTCCCGCAGAGTCTGCTGAAGAAGACCAAGGTGTTCAAGGGGGCGCAACTGCGTTTCCAGATAGACAATCTGTGTCATTGGGCGTCTAACGGCCATGGCATCGACCCGGAAGCGTATTATGCAAATTCAGGCACGAGGACATCGCAGCAGACACCCACATACGTGTTCGGACTCAATTTTAATTTCTAAAGCTTTTTATCTCTCTAAAAAACTGCAATGAAAAAAATAATCATCATAACTGCCGTCGCCGTGTCGGCTTTGTTGGGGCTGCAGAGTTGCGACAGCTATCTCGATATCGAACCGAAAGGGCGGGCGCAGCTTGAATCGACCGACGACTACCTCGGGCTTATCGAGGGCGCGAAGCAATATTACGAGCATTACGACGGATGGTATATCAGCAACGAGGCGTCGTGGTATAAAGTGATGGAGCTTAAAAACTACACGTCGCCTATGCGTTCCGTAGGATTTTTTTGGGACGACAGCTACGACCGCACTGCCATATTCCTTACGAGCTACCTTTATAACGACTGCTACAGCCGCATTACGAATTATAACGTAATCGTCAGCAACGTGATGCAATCGAAGGGGACGGACGTTGATAAGAAGCTCGCCATGGCACAGGCCAAGATAATGAGGGCATATAATTACTTCTTCCTTGTCAATACGTTTGCAAGACCCTACGATCCCGCCACCGCCGACTCCGAAAACGGCGTGATAGTACGCGAGAAGATGTTCGAGAGCATCGAGGAGAAGGGGGTGCAGCAAACGGTGGGCTACACCTATCATTTCATACAGAAGGATATAGAAGATGCACTTCCCGACCTCCCGAATGTTTCGCTCAATGCTTTCCGTCCCGACAAGACGTTCGGATATGCCCTGAAGGCAAAGGTGCATCTTTTCAAGAGGGAATTCGACCAGTGCATAGATGCATGTCTCTCGGCTCTTGAGGAGGCACCCGCCGGCAACCATGAGATGTGGAACATGAATAACGAATACAACCGTTACGCCCCGTCTTTGCTGAGGGCATACGGCACCGACAGGGCTATAGACCGTCCGGAATATATGGGCGTGAACGACGCTATTGAAAATATATGGAAAAACGGGGTCACTAAAGGATATGACTCTCCTGAAAACCTCATATATCAGTTCGGCTCGACCGACACCGACCCTTTCCCGATGTATCTTACAAAAGACGTGCTCGGCCTTTTCGAGAAGGAGGCCGACCTCAGGGAGCTTTATTGCATACGTTATCGCCGCACTCATGAGACCGCTCCGGAAGGCGACCGTGAGTTTGCCACAATGGGTATAAAATGGAATCCCGGCGGCATGCGTCTTTCGGAGGTGTATCTGATGCTTGCCGAATGCTATGCGAGAAAGGGCACTCCAGCCGACATCGCCAAGGCTATGAGCTATCTTGACGAAGTGAGGAAAAATCGTTGCATCGCAGGCAAATATACCCGTTTGAACGCATCCGATGGGGAAGAGGCCATGAAGTTTGTCCGCGAGGAGCGTAAGCGCGAATTGTTTCTGACATGCAACGGCTTTTTCGACCTGCGCAGATTCTGCACGGAATTCAACGAGACTCTTACAAAGGAGTTCGACGGGCAGACCTACACACTCTCTCCTAAATCGACTTTGCTGACCTTCCCGTTCCCTCTGAAGGCCATGCAGACAAGTGACATTAAACAGAACAGCAAATGAGAAAATCGGCAATTTATGCAGCCGTCGCCATGACATTAGGGGCGGCTGCGGCAAATGCCTCTGTCCCTGCCAATGTGAGGATTGTCAACCGGGCCGGGTCGGGCATCTATTTCCAACCGGAGGCGTCGCTGGAGTATTGTGAAATTACAAGCCCTGACACGGTGGTGAAGATTACGGAATCTCCGGCGTATTACAGACTAATGGATGAAAACGGCAAGTTTTATCCGGTTTTCATAACCCCCGGTTCGGAAACCGAGATAAATGTGACGTCAGACGGTGTCGCCATAAAAGGGGGGAATGAGAAAGAGAATTCTTTTATGGCAGATAACGTTTATCTATGCCGCACTCCCGATTCGATAAAACCTTATACTAAAGAATGGGTCGATTACAATGAAGCCGAAATCAGGCGTCTCGATGATTTGATAGATGCTGCAGGTCTTGACAAGGAGTTTTCCGCCATCCACAAGCTTTATAACAGATACGTTTTCTTAAACCAAAGGCTCGGTGGATTGACTATTAAGAAACTGTTTGGTAAAGATGGCGAAGACATCAGGATAGGGGAAGATTTTTATGACTTCCTCAGCTCCCTTTCGTTTGAAGATGAAAGACTTCTGACGGTGCCCAAATGGTTTGACATTGTAGGGAAGGCCATAGAGATGAAAGAGGCGAAAGGGATGATACCGGTGTCGAACGACGACTATATGTCGGTTTATGCAAAGGAAATAGGGAATGAGAAGGTAAAATCTCATTACCTTGTGGCGTTGCTCGACAAAACATTGAAATATAATTATCTCAATGACTTCGAGCGTCAGTTGCCTGCGGTACGTCAGTTGATAACCGATGCGGAAGCCGCCGCGCGCATCCCGGAACTTGAAAAGGTGTATGCGGAAAAGGTGAGGGAAGCTGCCAACGTGAAGGCAGGGATGGCTATGCCCGATTTCGTTTGTAAGGATGTCGAGGGGAAGGAATATCGTCTGTCGGATATGAAAGGCGACTACGTTATTGTCGATTTTTGGTTCACGGGATGTGTGCCTTGTCGTGCGGAGATGCCTTATTTCGACGAGCTTGCCAAAGACTTCGACGGAAAAGGCGTGAGATTTGTGTCGCTGTCTCTCGACACGGGCGAACAACTTTATGTGGCTTGGGAGAATATGATGCGTAAAAAGCCTCATGCGCCAGGCGTGTTGAGCGTCAATCTTCCCGATGGGTTCAATTCTCCGTTGCTGAAGACGCTTAACATCCGCGGGGTGCCACGCATAATGCTTCTTGACCGCGAGGGTAAGATTGTGGAAAGCTACGCCAAGCGTCCTTCCGATCCGAAACTGCGCCAACAGCTCGAAAAACTGACTTCGGCTCCGGCGGTTTCTATGAGGTGACGTTTTGACAATATAGCTGCGGCATACAGCCCTGTCCCGGTATGGATATCCATGCCGGGACACGGTTGTATGCCTATTATGACGGTGCCATTATCCTTGACGTCATACGGTTGGGACACGCGGATTCCGGTGGCGTAGATTGCCTTAATAAGACATGGATTAAATAAGTCGCGACATAAATTAAACATATACAACTTTAATTAAAATGATTGCAACGATGTGAAAGAGATGGGAATGGAAATGGCTATAAATTTGCATTATGAAAATAAGAAGAGAATTCGCCTTTCCATATATGCCGCCCAGGATAGTTGCAATGACGTCGTTCCTGGCATACGTTGGCTTTGCTTGTGCCACAGGCACGAGGGTGGACGATATGACCGGGACCGGGGAGGAGACTGCGGCATATCGCGAGGCTTTGTGTGTCGTCGCGGGATTGGGAATTGTCGTAATCTCCGTTCTGTGTTATAAATTGATGAAATGCCATGAAGAAAACAAGCGGTATAAGCAGGAAATTGAAATCCTTTTAACCCGCGATAAGCTCAGGGGTACATTATCTGAAGGGCATGAACGCACCGACAATATCACCACCCCTAAGGTGACGGGGAAAGACGAGGAACTTATGAACAAGGTGGATCAATATATAAACGACAACCTTTCGGAAACCACTCTGAGGGTGGACGCCCTGAGCGATTATGTGGGCCTGAGCCGGTCTCAGTTCCATCGACGCATCAAGGAAATTATGGGCGTTTCTCCCAGTGACTACATACGCAACATAAAACTGCAGAAGGCATGTGCGCTTCTACGCGACACAGATATCGACATATCACAGGTGGCTTATTCTCTCGGCTTTAACGCCCAATCTCATTTTTCCACCCAATTCAAGCGGTTTTCAGGGCTGACCCCGTCTGAATACCGCTTGCGTCATAAGGAAGACACGCGTAAGCCGTAAAGATTACGATGTCTTGATTGGAATATGTAAGTTGCTGATTGCCATGTGGGATAATACGAATATGTAAGAATTTGACAATGCTTTTTCGGATAATGATACCTATATTAAAGCATTTGATTCAAGTAATAAAGAGAAATCTTTGACCATCTGATAATTTTGCAATCAAATGATGCACCCCGTCTGCCGGGCATCGGGCATACGGATGGCATCTTCCATATTAACGAAATCTTCCATAAACTTAAAAACTAAATAGCGATGAAAAATGAACACAAACTGCCTCATTGCATTGCTCTCTTGCTGATCTTCATCATGACTTCCGCTCTGGCGGCACGTGCTGATACGGTAAAGGGCATCGTGACCGATGAAACGGGCGAACCCCTCATCGGAGTGACCGTGATGGCGGTCGGCTCAAAGACAGGAGTCGTGACCGACATTGACGGTAATTATGCGATTGAAGTCCCCGACATGAAAAAAGGGGAATTGAAATTCAGCTATGTCGGCATGCAGCCGTTGACCGTTAAGGTTAATTCCCGCACACTTATAAATGTGGAGATGAAGAACCTTGACAGCAATCTCGAAGAACTCGTCGTAGTGGGATACGGACAACAGAAGAAAGCTTCGGTGGTGGGTGCCATCGTCCAGACCTCCGGCGAAACGCTTGCCCATGCCGGCGGCGTGTCGAGTCTTGGTTCGGCCCTTACGGGTAACCTCCCCGGCGTTGTGACTATGCAGTCGAGCGGTATGCCTGGCGACGAAGACCCTAAAATCGTGATTCGCGGACAGAATTCATGGAACGGCTCCGACCCCCTCGTGCTTGTTGACGGAATAGAGCGCGAGATGTCGTCGGTCGATATTTCTTCCGTAGCTTCCGTTTCCGTGCTTAAAGACGCTTCCGCCACTGCCGTATATGGTGTGAAAGGCGCCAACGGCGTAATCCTCGTCACCACCAAGCGAGGCTCCGAAGGTAAAGCCCAGGTGCATGCCCGCGCCAACTTCACGGCAAAGGTACCTTCCAAGCTTCCGGAAAAGTATGACGCCTACGATTCATATTTATTAAGGAACCGTGCCATAGAGCGCGAACTTTTAATCCCGGGCACAAACTCCTGGGGCGAAGTTTTCCCGCTTCCTATATTGAATAAGTTCCGCAATCCCGCCAATGCGGAAGAGTGGGACCGTTATCCCAACGTGGATTGGGCGGAATATCTTTTCAAGGATGTGGCGTTTTCGCAGAATGTGAGCGTTGACGTGTCGGGAGGTACGAAGTTCGTGAAATATTATGCGGCAATCGACTTCCTGCATGAAGGCGACATATTCAAACGTTTTGACAACCATCGCGGATATAGTGCCGGATTCGGGTTCACACGCGTGAACGCGCGATCCAACCTTGACTTCCAGTTGACTCCCACCACCGTGCTGAAGGTGAATCTTTTCGGGTCGAACGGTGCCAAACAAAGCCCTTACGGACGTAATTTCGACGACCCGATCGGCGCCGACTTCTGGAGTGCCGCCTATAAGACAGCCCCCGGTTCGATCCGCCCGATATATAGCGACGGCACTTGGGGCTTCTATGCCCCGAGAAACGCGGATGTCCCCAACTCCGCCTACAATCTTTCGATCGGTGGCGTGGAAAACAAGACCACAACCCGCATCAATACAGACTTCGTATTGACCCAAGACCTTAAGGTCATAACCCCCGGACTTCGCGCGGAAGGACGTTTCTCGCTCGACTACAGCTTCCTCGAAGGGCGTCGCGGCATCGTTGACCTCGACACTCCCGCACAGCGTAAATGGGTTGACCCCGCCACGGGGCAGGTGTCGTATGAACAGCCTCTGCTCAATTCCGGGTCTCAGCTCGATTTCGCGGAGGGGGTATATTGGACCACCCAAGGCGGCGAGGTGAACCTTGACCACACGTTCCGCAAAATCTACTATTCTTTCCAGCTTGACTACAACCGCACTTTCGGCAACCACGAAGTGGGGGCGATGGGAGCATTCACCCGTGAGGATTATGCCAAGGGAAAGGAGTTCCATCATTACAGGGAAGACTGGGTATTCAGGGCCACCTATAATTATGACTTCAGATATTTCGCGGAGTTTAACGGAGCCTACAACGGTTCCGAGAAATTCGGTTCTAACAACCGCTTCGATTTCTTCCCCTCTTTCTCACTTGGATGGCGACTGAGCGGAGAGCCTTTCATGGAAAGATTCTCGAATTGGCTCAGCCAGTTCAAGTTCAGGGCTTCATGGGGAAAAGTGGGCGATGACAGCGCAGGCGGCCGCTGGCTCTATCGCGATCAATATATTTACGAGGGCAATGTAATGATGGGTATGGTCAACCCGACCAACACACCATATACTTTCTACCGCATCTCACAGCTCGGCAACCCCGACATTTCATGGGAAAAGGTGACAAAACGCAATATCGGTCTGGAATACGGCTTCCTCAACAATATGATAAGCGGTAACATCGATTTCTTCTCCGACCACAGAAGCGATATCTATATTGCCGGTGCAGACCGCGCCATCCCGTCTTATTTCGGAACGAACGCGCCCGGGGCGAACCTCGGCGTAGTTGACAGCAAAGGTTACGAATTGGAAATCAAATTCAACTATCCGTTCAATCCCGACACCCGTCTCTGGCTCAACGCCAGCATGACGCATGCCACCAACAAGGTGAAATTCCGCGACGACAAGCCGCTCCTCCCATCCTATCGCAAACAGGAAGGATATGCCATCGGACAGAACCGCGACTATATCGACTGCGGCACGATGACAAGCTGGGACGACATCATGGGTTCGACCGCTACTGTTTCGAACAACGGCAACAAACTTCCGGGCGACTACATGATTGTCGATTTCAACGGCGACGGTGTCATCGACACCAACGACGTGGCTCCTGTCGGTTACAGTTCGGTACCCCAGAACAGCTATAACGCCACCCTCGGTTTCGAATGGAAAGGTTTCAGCGCGATGGTGCAGTTCTATGGCGTCAACAACGTGACCCGTGAAATCACCTTCCCCACCTTCCAGAATTCAAACGTGGTGGCATACGTGGAGGGCGATTACTGGGTTCCCGGCGGCTCCGGACTCCCGATGCCGAGGTGGGAAACCAAGACCGACCCGTCGGCAAGAGGCACACGTTACAGTTTCGACGGTTCATACGTACGTCTTAAGAATGCCGAGATATCTTACAGGATACCCACGTCGGTGGTGAGCAAAATCGGTCTGAGCGGATGCCGCGTCTATGTCAACGGCGACAACCTTTTCCTTTGGACCAAGATGCCTGACGACCGTGAGGCGAACCTCGGCGGTTATAACTCGACCAACGGAGCCTATCCTACGGTACGCCGTTTCAATTTAGGAATTGACATCACACTTTAACAGCCTACTCATGAAAATCAAAATATCAAGTTTGTCAAAATTGATGTTCGGGGCGCTCGTTGTCCTTACCGGGGCATGCAGCGATTATCTCGACAAAGCCCCCGGCAGCGACATCGACGAAACAGAACCTTACAAGAATTTCCGCAATTTCCAGGGATTCGTGGAGGAACTCTATGCCGCTATCCCCAAGGCGATAGCCAACGACTACCACTGTAGCTGGAACCTCGGGGAAGACGAATACTGGGAACCTTCGGACAACCGCCCGATGGCACGATATATCGACAACGGCAACTATCGCCCCATAGTGGATGGCGGAGAATTCATCTACGGCTTCCCTAAGCTTGACGAGGGTAACCCTTCCGCCGTGGAACGTACAAAGAAAGGTAATGTCTGGAAACTTTGCTGGTATGGCATACGCAAGGCAAACATCGGCCTCGCCAATATGGACCTCCTGCAAGACGCCACCGACGAGGAACGAGACCTGATAAAAGGGCAGCTTCTGTTTTTCCGAGGCTGGAACCATTTCATGCTCATGACCTATTGGGGCGGACTTCCCTACATCGACCATGTGCTTCCCTCTGGCGAGACTCCTACGCTGGCAAGAATGAAATTCCAGGAATGCGCCGACCTCGCCGCCAAGGATATGGAGGAAGCCGCAAAGCTCCTTCCGGTGGATTGGGACAAGACAGAGGCAGGAAAACTTACCCTCGGAAACAACAACTTGCGTGCGAACAAGATTATGTCGCTCGCATACGCAGGCAAGACACTGCTCTATGCCGGAAGTCCGCTGATGAACTATGAATCGACAGGCTCACGCACATACAATGCAGATTATTGCAAGCGTGGCGCCGAACTTCTTGGTCAGGCTCTTAAACTCACCGAAGAGACCGGAAGATATGAACTGGCTCCGTTCGAGCAGTATTCCGAACTGTTCCACTATGCCGACAGGGGCAACCGCGTACCCGGTCTGAAGGAAGCTATCTTTATGGAGAACCTTACGGAACTTCTCGGAGGCAGCAACTGGAACCAGAAGAACGATTATCTCTACCAGAAGATTGTATCGAGCGGCGTGAAGGTGCAGCCTACGGCAAACTATGTGCTATATTTCGGTATGGCAAACGGCCTTCCCATCCCTTCGTGGACAGAAGCCGACCCCGTGTCGGGCTACGACCCCACCCATCCCTGGAAAGACCGCGACCCGCGTTTCTATAAGATTTTCGGTTATGACGGCGCCCAGATTGTGAAAGACGATGCAGGCACGCTTGCCGAGGAAGTGAAATATGCGAGCCTCTACAGCGGCGGCGACATGCGCAACCATGGCGGCGCGAAAGCCAACCAGACCGGCTTCGTGGAGCTTAAATGGATTCCTCTTGTGGCGAAACAGTGTGGCACATACAACGAGTATGAAATGTGTATGGCCCTCAGTTTCATGCGTCTTGCCGACGTCTATCTGCTCTATGCGGAGGCTGTGGCCAACGGTTACGGATCAGCTACATCCAAATCCACGAGTTTCAACATGACGGCCGTCGAGGCTATCGACAAGGTAAGGGCGCGCGCCGGTGTCCCCGGTGTGGATGCCAGATATCTTGGTTCCGTCGAGGCTTTCATGAGCGAAGTGCGCAGGGAGAGGGCCGTGGAGCTGGCTTTCGAAGGACATCGTTTCCATGACCTGCGCCGATGGCTACTGCTGACCGAACGTCCTTACACCTACAAGACGCGCCTTCAGTTCGACCGCGCCCCCGGCATCGATTTCTCGAATCCGAAAGAGAACCGTGTCACCAACATCAGGGAGGAAATCATTCTTGAACGCCAGCTCGAAGAGCGCCACTATTGGTTCCCCCTCCCCACCGCCGATGTGAACATATATCCTGAATTCGGGCAGAATCCCGGCTGGTAAACAAAACTAACAAAACATCTTGCAATGAATACCATAGCAAAATATATAGGATGCGGCGTCTTGATGACGGCGACCGGGGCGGCATCGCCTGCGTATGCCCAACTGGAAAACAACGACAGCCTCGTGCATGTGGCTTTTCAGACAAAGCCTGCCGAAGACGTCATCGGAGCCGTGCAACAGGTGAATTTCGAAGAGCTGTTGAAAAAGGATTTTACCGAATCCGCCCTCGACGGCAGCCTCACTTCGATAGTGGGCGCGACGAACTGGGGACAATCTTCCCTCGTGCTCGTTGACGGGATGCCCCGCGACCCTTCCGACATCCGTCCCTCCGAAATACAGAGCGTAAGCTTCCTGAAGGGGGCCGCAGCCGTGGCCCTTTATGGCAGCCAGGGCGCCAAGGGGGTGACACTGATCACCACGAAGCGCGGTCTCAACCAGAGAATGACCGTCGATTTCAGGGCTACCGGAGGTTTCAACGTGCCGAAGAGTTATTCGAAGTTTCTCGATGCCGCAAGCTACATGACCCTCTACAACGAGGCATGCCGCAACGACGGAATCTCGGAGCGTTACGATGCCGCCACAATCTACAACACGGCAGCCGGCACGAATCCGTGGCGTTATCCCGACCAGAAATATTATAACGACGATTATCTGAAGAAGTTCTCCACCTGGTATGGTGTGACCGGGCAAATCCGTGGCGGCAACGAACGCACGCACTATTATCTCAACGTCGGGTTCAACCGGAGCAACGGACTCATCAAGGTCGGCAAACATAAGGACGACTATTCCCTCCGTTTCAACGTGCGAGGCAACGTCGATATGTCGATCACCAACTGGCTTTCCGCTTACACGAATGCATCGATGGTGGTCAACGACGCCTACAACTCGAGAGGCGATTTCTGGGGTATGGCTTCTTCTACGTGGCCCAACAGATTCTCGGTGCTTTTGCCAGTGGATATGGTTGACCCCAACAACGCTTCGCTCCAGGACATGATAAAGTCGGCCACACTTATCGACGGCAGATATCTTCTCGGAGGCACCTCGAGCAACCAGACGAACGCCTTTGCCGACGCTTTCGAGGCAGGCTATGTAAAAGACAAGACCCGCACCTACACTTTCGACGTGGGTTTGAATTTCAATTTAGGTTCCATATTGGAAGGTCTTTCGTTCAAGACGGTCTTCGGAATCGACTACCGCTCGTTCTACAGCGAAGGATTCAAGGAGGACTATGCGGTATATGAACCTACATGGGCGAACGTCAACGGAAAGGACATGATCGTAGGGCTTACAAAGCACGGCAACGACACTAATTCCACCAGTGAATACGTGGGTCAGTCAACCTACTATCAGAATATGCTTTTCCGTGCCCAGTTCGACTACAACAGGGTTTTCGCCGACCTCCATCATGTGGATGCCGTGCTTCTCGGCTGGGGCTATCAGCGAAGCAATTCGGCAGACTCCAACCACGAAAGTTCTCCTTACCACAAGAATACGAACGTGAATGCCGGCCTTGAGGTGAATTATAATTACGACCAGCGTTATTACGCCACCCTTACCGGGGTTCTGGTGCATTCGAGCAAGCTTGCCCCGGGCCACCGCAACGCTTTCTCTCCCGCAGTTACATTGGGTTGGAGACTCGGACAAGAGAAATTCATAAGGGAGAACGCCGAATGGCTCGACGACCTCAAGATTATGGCATCGTTTGCCAATCTTCATCAGGACGTGGATATTTCCGATTGGTATCTATGGTCGGGCTACAACAAGTATAAAGGAGGCTGGTTCACATGGCGCGACGGCAACAGCGGCGGCTGGACCACGGCACCGATGCGCGTGGATAATTTCGACCTCACGTTCCTGACCCGCAAGGAATTCCGTATCGGTCTCGACGCCCGTCTTTTCAACGGTCTCGTGAACTTGAATGCGAACTGGTTTACCTACGATTCCAAGGGCGGTCTGACACAGGGCACCAACTCCCTCGTCCCCTCCTTCATGAACCAGTATGACGCATCGTTCCTTTCCTGGATGAACTATAACAACGACCGTCGCACGGGATTTGACTTCGCACTCGACCTCAAGAAGAATTTCGGTGAATTCGACCTTGGAATAGGTTTCTCAGGACTATATCTTAAAGATAAAGCCATGAAACGCGACGAGATGCCTGCCGAGAAATATCTTTCCACTGTCGGCCGTCCGCTCGGGGCAAGCTTCGGCTATCTCTGCGAAGGCTTCTTCGAGACCCAGGAGGAAATCGACAACCGCGATGTGCGCCAGACATTCGGAGGCACCCTCCGTCCCGGCGACCTTAAATATACAGACGTAAACGGTGACGGTGTGGTTGACGCCAACGACCGCGTTTTCCTCGGCTCATGGAATCCGAAGTTCTCTTTCGGCATCAACCTGACGGCAAAGTGGCGTAACTTCACGCTGTTCGCTTACGGTCTCGGACAGACCGGAGGCATCGGATACAAGAACAACTCCCACTATAACAACGGCGGCGACAACAAGTATTCGGAAAACGCATGGCTGCGTTGGACTCCGGAGACCGCTTCGACAGCCCTTTATCCCCGCCTGACCACCGGCTCCACCAACAACAATAACCAGGCATCCACATTCTGGCGCTATAAGACCGACCGGTTCACTCTCGGAAGGGTGCAGCTCACCTACGACTTCCCTTCGACGATGTTCACTGGGAAAGTGGTCAGCGGCCTAAGCGTCTATATCCAGGGCGACAACCTGGCGGTTATTTCAAAGGAGCGCAAGGAGATTGAACGTTCCACCGGCAGCCCGCAGGCACGTTCCTACAATCTCGGCGCACAGATCACATTCTGACAACTAAAACCTAAAGTCAATCATGATTAAGAAAATAATATATACAACGTTGGGTGTGCTTGCATGCGGTGCCCTCTCCGGATGTGACGATGTCTTCACCCCGGCTGAGGAGAACCTTTCCGACATCTCGCAGATGCAGACTAATCCACAGTTCGCCCACGGCTTCCTGCTGCACATTTATAGGAATGTGCCGGGATATTACGACAATAGCGAATATGCCACCGACGACGCTGTCACCAACGAAAGAAACAACGCGATAGGCAACATGGCTACGGGAGCGTGGACGAGCTCCAACAATCCTTTGTCGGTATGGGACCGCCAACTTAACAATATCCAGAACCTCAACATGTTCCTGGAAAACGAAAAGATGGTGACATGGGCTGAAGACCCCGAAGCTGCCGAACTTTTCCGTCTTCGTTTCACGGGTGAGGCACACGGACTCAGGGCGCTCTTCATGTATTACCTCCTCCGCAACCATGCCGGCTATACCCCCGACGGGGAACTTATGGGCGTGATAAAACTCGACAGCTATCTTCCGTCGGGCGCGGGTCTTAACTTGGGCAGGGCATCTTTCAGAGAGTGCGTCGATATGATCCTTGCCGACCTCGACATCGCCGAATCAAATCTTCCGTTGGAGTTTGAAAACATGTCGCTCGACGAGCCTGTGCCTGCCCCGTTCAACGAGATTACCACGAATCCCGGCGTATATAACAGGGTCATGGGCGAATATGGCCGACAAATGATGAACCGTACTATAGCGAGGGCGATACGTTCGCGCGTCACCCTCCTGGCGGCGAGCCCGGCGTTCGAGGCTTCCGGAATCACCTGGAGCGAGGCTGCTGACGCCGCTGCTTCGGTGCTCGACGGCATCGGTGGCGTTTCGGGGCTTGCATCCAACGGAATCACGTATTATTGCAATGCCGCCGAACTCGACAACCTGAGCGAGGGTAAATGCCCGAAGGAGATTATCTGGAGGGGTAATACCAGCGACAACCGCAATGAGGAAAACAACAACTTCCCGCCGTCGCTTTACGGCAACGGACGCATGAACCCGACCCAGAACCTCGTTGACGCCTTCCCGATGGCAAACGGATTCCCCATTGACGACGAGCGAAGCAACTACGACCCGGCGAACCCTTATTCCGGACGTGATTCGCGCCTGTCAACATATATCATCTATAACGGGGCGACCGCCGGAATCAACGACACTCCAATTTACACGGCAAGTGACGCCACCACCGCCGACGGACTCAACAAGCGCGAGACATCCACACGTACGGGCTACTATATGAAGAAACGTCTGCGCATGGACGTGAGCAGCAACCCCTCGGCAGCACAGACGAAGATACATATCGAGCCGAGGTTCAGATATACCGAAATCTTCCTCAATTATGCCGAAGCCGCCAACGAGGCCTGGGGGCCTAAAGGGTCCGGAAGCCATGGCTATAGCGCATACGACGTGATAAAGGCTATCCGCAACAGGGCAGGAATCAAAGACGTGACCTATCTTGACGAATGCGCGGCATCGAAAGAGAAGATGCGCGAACTTATCCGCAACGAACGTCGCCTTGAGCTTTGCTTCGAGAGCTTCCGCTTCTGGGACCTCCGCCGCTGGAAGGCAGACCTGAACGTGCCTGCCCGAGGAATCGACATCAAAGGGACAACATATACGCTCATCCCCACGGTGGAAGAGAGGTCGTTTACAGATTTCATGTATTACGGGCCTATCCCTCAGTCAGAGGTCTTGAAATTCAGCAATCTGTTGCAGAACAGGGGCTGGCAGTAATCTTACACACAAATTATCGATACAGCAATGAAAACCTTTAAAATACTGACACTAACCGTTCTTGCCGGCGGGGCTTTGGCATCCTGTTCGAATTCCGGAAACGAATTCCCCGATTTCGAATACCAGACCGTCTATTTCGCCCAGCCCACAATAGGGAGGACCATCGAACTCGGAAACGACCTTGACGTTGACCTCACGCTCGACAACCAACGCATGTTCCAGGTGAAGGCGGTGCGCGGAGGCGCATACGGCAACTCATCCGACCGCATGATACATTATAAGGTTGACCCCACCCTTTGCGATAACCTTTATTTCACCGAAGACTGGGGCGGCCGTCAGACAGTGGTGCTTCCGGAAGACTATTATGAGATTCTCGATAAGGATCTTGTAATCCCGTCGGGACGCATCGACGGAGGCGTGAGGGTGAAGCTCACCGAGAAATTCTTCAACGACCCGAAGGCACTCGACTACAATTACGTGCTTCCGTTCTTGATGACCGGAGTGGAAGGCAACGATTCCATTCTCCAGGGAAAGAAACTTGTGGAGAATCCCAATCGGTTCGTCGCTACGGACTGGAGCGTGGCACCCAAGGATTTTGTGGTATATTGCCTCAAATTCGTCAACGAATGGAGCGGCAACTATCTTCGCCGTGGCAAAGACCGCATCGTCCTTTCCGACGGTACGTCGAAAGAAGTGGTGCGCCACAAGGAATATGTGGAGCGCGATGAGCTCGTGACATCAGTCACCAGCGCTTACCGCAGTTGCGAGCTTCCGTTGTCAACGCAGGTAGATGCCGACCATACATATTCCTACAGGCTTCTTCTCAATTTCAATGAAGACGGCACGTGCAGCGTGGCTTCCGCCGCCGACGGCGTGACCGCTTCCGGATCGGGGAAATTCCTTGAGAAATCGGAGAAAAAAGCCATCAGCGGAATCGACAGAGATGCACTCTATCTGGAATATACGGTGTCCCACCCCGACGGATGGAACCTCACCGTGGCGGATACCCTCGTGATGCGCGACAGAAACGTGTCGGCACAATATCCGGCTTTGGAAATAAAGTAAACAACCTTGAATTCTAAGTGATGAATCAAATGAAAAGAATGAGATACCTTTGGCTGCCTGTGGCTTCCGCATGCCTGATGCTTTCATCGTGTGCCGAAGATTATAAGGAAACCATACCGATGCCTGACAAACCCGTGGACGTGGCACTCGCCGAGCGACTTTCGTCGTACGACGTGCTTTCGGAATATGCCTCCGCTAAGGGAATTAAAGCCGGCGTGAGCGTTGACCCCACGGCGTTCGCCTCGCAAGGGCTGCTCTACAGCATTGTCGTTTCCAACTTCAACCAGGTGGAGAGTTCCTCCAAGTTTACCCATTTGTCGTTCCTTTCCGCCGACAATGTGCTGGATTTCACTCCGCTTTCCACATTGAAGGATGCCGCCGGCAAGGCGGGGGTGGAGATGTTCGGCCCGGCGTTGTGTTCCGACGTCAACATACCCGACGATTATCTCAAATCGCTGATAGCCGATGTGGTTATACCTTACCAGCCGTGGAGCGAAGATATCCTTGTCAACGATTTCGAGAATGATGAGGTGGGCAAGAAATATCCTTCCGTTAAAAAAGCCGTCGGTTCGGTGGATGTGGCTGTAATGGACGATCCGCTCGGTGTGCGCGGCAAAGTGCTCGGGGGCACCTCGCTCACCATGGACCTTCCGAAACTTGTGGATATAAAGCTTCCCGACGGGTTCACGCTTGCCGATGTGTCGAGGGTGAAACTGAAATGTCTCGTGCTTTCCGGCACGCCGACGTCCTCCCGTATTGTGGTGGAGAGCGCGGGTTTGAACGAAAGCGGCAACCCTTTCAAGACGAAGAACCAATGGGAAGACTACGTGTTTGACCTCACCAAAGTGAAACTTAGCGACGCGGAACGGGCACGCAACACTTTCAGCATCGCCGTAGGGGCTTACGGTTCAAAAGTGAGCTGCTGCATCGATGATGTGACGATACAGCTTGAACATTCCACCGGCGACGACACCGTGATTAAGAAGACTCCGGAAGAGAAGACCGAAATCATCAAAGGTGAACTCTATAAGTGGGTTGACGGCGTGCTCGACGTCTGCGGCACCGATGTCAAGGAATATGTAATATTCGACGAACCTCTCGATTCTGAGGTGGCGTCTTTCCATTGGAGCGAATATCTTGGCGACCGTTATGTTGCGGATGTGCAAAAAGCCGCCGAGGCTAAAGCCGGTGCCGACGTTAAGTTCTATGTAAGCCAGTCGCTTGTGCTCGACGAAATGCTTGCCAACGACGTGCGCAGTCTCAAGAGTGAAATCGAGGCATTGGAAAGCAAGGGTGTGAGGGTAGATGCCGTCAACCTTGTCGTCAATGCATCCTATTCTTTGGATTATGTGGCGCAGACCGCTGTCGAGGCTACCGTGAAAGAGGCTTTGAAGAGTCTTTCTTTACTTGGAAAGCCTGTCAGGGTTGCAGGATTCAAGGTGAAGGTGGTTGATGAAAACGGAATGCAGGTGAATCCGGTAAACATGACTACCGAGCAACGTCAGGCAGTGTCGGAATACTATGAACTTGTGTTCCGCACGTATCTCGCAACGTTGGCTGACAAAGCCTTAGGCATATCGTTGTCGTCAGCCATGGATACTACACAAGAAACGGCCCCCTGGCTTCAGAACGGCAACAGGAGCTTTGTTTACGAGGGAATCGTGAAAGGCCTTACCAACTAATAAGAAAGAATATGAAAATAAGGTCATTTATAATAGCACTTTCGGTGGCAGTTGCCCCGGCGATTATCCTTCCGGCATGTTCCGACAAGGATATCGCCCCGGTAATTGTCGCGACTGACGCTCCGAATCCGGTGGTGGTCAACATCAATGCCAATATTTCGGCTTTGAGAAAAATGGTCGATGCCAAGAACGGAGGGCTCGCTGTCGGGAAGGTGGTGAGGCTTGCCGAAGACGACGGCGTCTTGATAGGGCTGTCTGACGGATCCACGTTGGCATTGAGGTCGAAGGTGGGCGTTATCGGCAACGGTGAGCAGACTACCGAAGCCTCCTATACCCCGCTTGTGGGTGTGGCGGAAGGTTCCGACGGAGAGTTTTACTGGACGCTCGACGGAGCACCGCTTCAATCGGGCGGCTCTCCTCTGGCGGTTTCAGCGGGTACACCCGCAATTTCGATAAGCGACGCCGGGGAATGGGTGATAACTACGCCGGAAGGCGACAAAACACTCACGAAAGTTGAAGACGGGCTTCAGAAAAGTGCCGTCGCCGGTGTTGATGTAAGCCAGACTGACAAAATCAGCGTGGCTTTGACCCAATCCGACTATGTCTTTTCTTTGAATGCGGGAGGAGGCACCCTTAATCCCGACGAGCCTCTGAAAGGAAAGCTGAGGCGTCCGATTTCGCCGGAATCTCCGGCATGGTTCGTGCATATCGATTCATGGAACTATGCCGACCCGCACAAGATTATCGACCTCATCCCCGACGATATACTCCCTTATGTGGTTTTCAATCTTTCTCTCTCTGTGAGCCACGACGAGACCACCGGGCGTTTCAAGGTCAGCGAATACGGCTATGAGATAGTAAAGTCATGGTTAAGGGCTTGCGCCGAAAGGAATGTATGGGCTATGATCCAGCCTGCTTCGGGCGGTTTCAGCCATTTCCCCGACGTGAGCGACTACAGTCAGTTTGACGAGGAAAAATATGGTATGTATAAAGAGTTTTTCGAAAACTATCCCAACTTCCTCGGTTTCAACTATTGCGAACAGTTCTGGGGCTTCAACGAGCACGACGGTCTCGGGTCGCCTACATGGGACCAGCGCGTGGAGCATTGGCGCCATTTGCTGAAGCTCACTCATGAATATGGCGGCTATCTTGCCTACAGTTTCTGTGCCAACTATTGGTCGGCATCCATCAACCCCGTTGCGATGATAAAGAAACATCCGGAGTTTGCCGAGACGGCCCGTATGTATGCCGAGAATTTCATAGTGTGCGAAAAATACACACAGGCGGGTTGCTTCTTCGATGTAGAGGCTGAATGTCTGGGAACATGGGTTTCGGGACATGCCGGACAATATGGCATAAGGTTCGACCAGTGTGCATGGAACGAGCAGGCATCGCAGTATTATTGCGGCAGGACCGACGCCGATTTCCCTGTGGCCCTCGGGGCGGCTCTCCAGCTTGAACATGTCACCCTTACGGGCCAGACCGTAATCGACGGCCCGGAGTTGATATGGCAGCAGGATTTCAAGGAGGAAGGCCTTGTGGATGCCGGCGACGGCTATCGCGTTAGGTCGTGGAACACGTTCCCGCAGTTCCGCAATATCAACATCGACCTTTTCCGCAAGATTCTCGACGGCACCATCCGCATCATGTCGAAAAAGGAGGTTATAGACCGTTCGAAAATTGTAGTGTTGCAAGATGTGCGTAGCGGCGCGGAGATAGAGCAATATTGCCTGCCGAAGTGGTTCCATCTCGGCACGAGCGCACTCGACCACGACGGCGGCCGTGAAGACAACCATTTCTATCTGCGCAAGAACGGACGTTATCCCGCCATCCCGGTTGTGGCAAACCTTAGCGGAAGCGACGCCAATTCGTTCAAATACAAATACAACCAGTCGAGCCTCCTGACTACGTGGGACAACGTGTCGGTAAAGACGCGTGAACTCAACCGCATCTTCCCCCAGGAATATACCGGCACAATCTTCGCCGGACGCCATGAGAATACGTGGGTGACCTACAACCCGCTGAAGGAGAAAGCTACAGGCAACATACCTTTGCAATATAACACCTGCAAGAGTCTCGACCTTGAACTTGAGACGTTCACTACGGTAGTTTGGAAAGAGTATGCCGACCGCATTACCTGCTATCTCACGAATTATGACGTAAACGGAAAGAAGGCGCGCAGCGTGATTAGAATTAACGGAGCTTCGTCGCGTCCTTCGCTCGATTTCAATCCTCGTGCCGAGGCTATCCTCAATATCGACGATAAATGGGAAAACGGAGTATATACCATTGAAATCGAACAGAACGGTCCGGTGGACATCACCATCCGTTGTCAGGGTAATGAAACCGGGCGCCTCACCGACTATAAGACGGCATCCATGGTGGCTCCGCAGAGTCCTAACCTTTATCACGGCCCGCGTCAATATGAGGCCGAGGTGTTCGAGTTCAAGAACGTCGCCGACAGGGTGACGAGCGGATATGACCGGCCAATAAGGAATTATACCGGGCAGGGATATATCAATTTCGGGAAGAACAAGAGCGCCGCCGTGAGAGACGAAGTGAGTGTGCTTTCCGAGGGGAGATACAATATACTCTTCCGTTATCAGGCGCCCTCGGCTGATGTCAACACGGTTGACCTCTATGTCAACGGCGAGAAAATCGGGACGGTTGATTTCATCCAGACAGGCGGTGACAACGGCGTATGGTATGTGGCGTCGCTTCCCGCATTCCTCAAAGAGGGGGCTAACAAGGTTGAACTGAAAGCAAACGCCGCTTCGCCATCCTTCCTTTATCTCGACAATATGATTGTAGAGGCAATCCCCTGATGTGATTATTTACCGACACAGGGTTCGCGGGAGTCAGCCGGCTTCCACACGACGACACCCGCGAATCCTGCAAATGGTGAACAATATTTTCAAATAAACCTACATTATTAACCTTTAAATTGATTTCTTATGAAGAATCATTATCTGAAATCTCTGTCGGCCATCGCATTGGCCGGCATGTTCGCAGTCAATGCGAATGCCGAGACAATTTCCGAGGAGTTCGTAATTGACTTCTCACAGAAAGAAGACGGCTTCAAGCTGAATTCATATTGGGGCGGTCCGCAGGACAAAATGTCGTTGGCTGAAGCCCCCGACGGCACAAAGGCCGTTCTCATTTCGGGCGTAACAATAAAAGAAGACGGCAGTGAAGCTCTCAATGAGGCCGGCTATCCTGCATGGAATACAAAGGCACGCTATGAGGGTCTTACTCTTCCCAAAGGGTATAATTTTTCTAACGTGTCATTGATAGAGGTGACCTATATGCCTACGCAGCCCGACAACGTTCCTTTCGGCATCCAGCTCAAGCAGACGACAAACTTCCTCACATACGATGATGTGGTGACTGTCAATGAATGGAACACCCTCGCTTTCGACCCGTCGGCGTTTACAACTGAAGACGGTTCGGAATACACAGGCACGCCTACATCGTTCGATTTCTGCATGGGTGCGGACGGTTCGAGCAACTATTATATCCAGAGCGTGACTTTCTATCTCGAAAAAGAGGTGACCCAGCGCGAGAAAGACGAAGCAGCCCTCGATAAGGAAACGGCTGCCTGCGTTGAATTCAACTTCGACAACTGGGAAGTTTCCGGCCCCGGTGAAGATGGAGCGTTCTCTTCCCCGCACCTCGGCTCTAACGGCGGCGGTGTAAACCGTACGGACATGATTATCGACAAGGGTCCTGAAGGATACGACAACAACTGTGCCCACATCATCTACGGCGGTTGGACTCAGATTTTCATTACGGATGCTGTAAAGGTTCCGGAAGGCTATACTTTCGATGACCTCCGTCTTATCGAATATGATATATATGAGACTGAGTTGCAGGGCGAAGATGCCAATTCCGGCTCGACGTTCCCCGGAAAGAACGGCGCTCCCATCCTTAAGATGAAAGAGAGCTATGCATGGGGATGGTGCCCGAACAACAACGGATCGGCTTGCGGCAATGCAGCGCTTCCCTCTGTCAACGAATGGCATCATGTGGAATTCTATCCTTCCGCTTACGAATGGGCGGAGACTACCGTGAAGAAAGACGTGCTTGACGAAAACGGCAATGTCAAGACCGACGAAGAGGGTAACCCGATTCAGGAAGATGTGACCTGGACTTCTGACCAGACCCGCGATGAATTCGGCAAGCTCACCTCGTTCAACATTTCAATCGGTTTCTTCCCTTGCAACAACCAGTGCTATGTGGATAACGTAAAACTGTGGTTCCAGAAGAGCGGCAGCCAGTCGGGCGTTGAAGGCATCGAAGAAGAAGTGGCAGAGCCTGAGACTGTAAACGTATATAACCTCCAGGGCATCTGCGTGCTCCGCAACGCTGATAAGGCTGCTGTCAACAACCTTCCCGCCGGTCTTTACATCGTGAACGGTAAGAAATATTTGGTTAAATAAGAGTGTATCGATAAAGATTGTTTAGCTCCTGAAAAGGGGGCTGTTAGGAAAATTAAGTGATTATGGGCCGGTGTGGAAGCCGGCCCATTTTCTAACCTTGAAATCTTGAAATATGAAGCGACTGATTACGACAACGATCGTGGCTTTTTCAGTGCTGACGGCGTCGGCTGCCACGACAAGAGAGAAATTAACGGTTGACGGAGAAGTGCGTGAAATTAAAGTGCATGTGCCGACGAAATCGTCAGAAGGAGCTCCCCTTGTGATAGCGTGCCATGGTGCCAACCAAAGCGCGGACTGGCACGACGACCATTCAAAGTGGACGGCTGTGGCAGATACCGCCGGTTTTGTATTGGTCTTCCCCGAGGCGGTCAACAAGTTTTGGGACGTGTCGGGCAACCGTGATGTGAATTTCATACTTTCGATAATAGACGAGATGCATGCCCGCCATGGCATAAATCTCAACAAGGTGTATCTCACCGGTTTTTCTATGGGAGGGATGCTCACCTATCATTGTGCCAACCGTATTCCGGACCGTATCGCCGCTTTTGTGCCGGTGAGCGGCTACCCGATGGGCGATAAAAGTGCCTATGGGCCGCGCCCCGTGCCTTTGATGCATGTGCATGGCACAGGCGACGATGTCTGCGTGTTCAGCGGCGTACAGCCCACTCTCGACAACTGGATAAAGCGCAACGGCTGCAACCCGGTGCCTGAGGTGGTGAAACCTTATCCGGCGTCCAATCCTAATTCAGGCGCCACCCTCCATGTCTGGAAAGACGGACTTGACGGTGTGGAGGTGAGGCTGTTGGAATTCAAGGACAAAGGGCATTGGCAGTCGGAAGACCCCGTGCATTGTCTCACGAGCGTTGAGGCGTGGAATTTCATGAAAAGATGGAGCCTTGGCCCCGATGCCCCACGGGTGGCTGCTGTGGAACCGGAAGACGGGTCTTTCGACCTTCCCACGGATGGGTCGGAAATTGTCATGACGTTTGACATGGATATAGACGCAACCGTTACTGAAGCTACACTTGAAAAAGACGGGGAGACTGTGGCTTTGGCGGCGAAAAGCGCGGGAAATATCCTGACCCTTGCGGTGCCGTCGTTGCAGGAAGGGGGATACAAACTGACAGTGAGGAACGTGAAAGGGGAGAACGGCGGAGTAATGAAAATTTTTAAGGCTGCTTATACCTTTGGATATGAGGAAGTGGGCGACGTGCCGTCGTATAATGTGGTTTTTCAGCCGGATCTCCGCGCCGAACAGAACAGCGTGGGGGAGGGGATACCCACAGGGTGGCATAGAATCAATACCCGGGCCGACGGAGGGAAAGACGAGAAAGGTTCGGGAAGCGCCAACACAGGGGGCGCCCGCATGAAATATTTTATGAAAGGTGGAGATTTCGAGGAAGGTTTTTATCTGAGTGCGCGCGATTACGACCGATGTGAAATCACTTATGGCCGTTACATCCCTGATTATGCCCTTCATCTGGAGAAAGGGCACTACGTCGCCACATTCAATTCTTCTTTCTGGAATGAAGGCTCTATGAACAATGACGTGAAGTTTGATTTTTCAGTAAGGAAAACCGACGGCAGTCCCGTTGCTTCTTTCGCATCGTTGCCTTCGGCGGGCAATCTTGCCGAGAACACCGGCATAATCAACGAATCGTATAGCCATTCCTGTGAATTCGAAATCGGGGAGAAAGGTGACTATATGGTGACGTATGGCATGAGCGCCGGATGGGCGGCGGTGATTGTGGGCAACCTGAAGATTGCCACGGCGATGTCTGCGGCGGAACGTTATAAGGGAACTTTTATGCGCGTGATGTTGCAGGCGCGCGGATTATATGGTTCTGTGCCGGAAGAGTCGCGGGAGGAAGCCGAAGTGGTGCGTCTTAAGGATACAATCGACAAATATGCGGATTTGGTGTCGACCTCCCCTTCGGTATATGGCGCAGCGATAAAAGAACTGGAGGAAGCGATGGAGAAAGCCGGCGGTTTTTCAGGTGTTGACGTACCGGATGCCGGAAAAGTCGGAATCGTTTCCGAAGAATATTTTGACTTGACGGGTAGGCGTGTTGCTTCCCCTTGCAAGGGAGTGGTGCTGGTAAGGGTTCTTTTCGAAGACGGCACCGTGGAAACATCTAAAAAGGTATTATGAACGGTATGGATATGAGACGCTTTGGGATTGCATTGGCATTGGCGGCTGCCGTTTTTAATTGTAAGGCGGCGACGATTCAGATTACGACAGACGGGGATGGCGCCTCCGGTTATTTCCAGTTGAAAGGGAAGCCGGTGGTGTTCGACCCTGACGATAGCGAAGTGGTGAAGAATGTGGCTGACATGCTGGCGGGAGACCTTTATGAAGTGACAGGGTGTCACCCCGATATTGTCTCCGGAGAATTGCCTTCCGCAACCGATGCCATAGTCGTGGGTACGCTCGGGTTGTCGGCGGCGGTGGATTCGCTTGCGTCGGCAGGCGTGATTCCTGCTGACAGCATCAGAGGCGGATGGGAGCGTTTCATAATCAAGACCGTGACGGCAGACGAGGGACGCCGCCTGTTGGTGATAGCCGGGAGCGACCGCCGTGGTACCGCCTACGGCGTAACCACGCTTTCGCATGCCATAGGGGTTGACCCTTGGGTATGGTGGGCGGACGTGCCGGTGGCGCGGTGTCCGGAAATCGGGGTGAGGGCCGACTATGTGTCGGCTGCGCCTTCCGTGAAATATCGCGGAATGTTCATAAACGATGAGGACTGGGGGCTTCTGCCGTGGGCTGCCGCCGGCCTTGACAGCGATATAGCCGACATCGGCCCGCACACGTATGAGAAGGTGTGCCGTCTTTTGCTCAGACTGAAGGGGAATATGCTCGCCCCCGCCATGCATTCATGCACGGGGGCGTTTTATTCACACCCCGAAAGCAAGGTTGTGGCAGACCGCTACGGCATAATCATCACTACATCGCATTGCGAACCTATGCTTTTCAATAATGCGGCGCTTTCGGAATGGAACCCGCAGGCCGACGGCGAATGGGATTATGCTTTGAACGGCGAGGTGATAAGAAAGAAGTTTTCCGACCGTCTTGATGAAGCCGCCCCTTACGAAAATCTTTATACGGTAGGGATGAGGGGAGTACACGACGAGGCGATGAGCCGGCAACGCCCGAAGGAGGAGAGGGTGGCGCTTCTCGACAGGGTGATTGCTGACCAACGGGCCATGCTTTCTTCAAAGTTCGGGCGTCCGGCATCGGAAATAGGGCAGATATTCGTGCCTTATAAGGAGACTCTCGACCTTTACAGGAACGGCCTTCATTTGCCCGACGATGTCACCATAATATGGCCCGACGACAATTACGGTTTTATGAAAAGCCTCTCGAATCCTGAAGAACGGAAGCGGAGCGGTGGCGCGGGGGTTTATTACCATACGTCTTATCTCGGAACTCCGCACGATTATCTTTGGCTGTGTACCACCCCTCCGATGCTTATGTATCATGAATTGCGTAAGGCGTGGCTCAACGGCGCAGACCGCTATTGGCTGCTCAACGTGGGCGACATCAAACCTGCGGAACTCGACATACAGACTTTTTTCGATATGGCATGGAATGTGGATTGCTTTGACTACGACAACGTCAACGACCATCAGCCGGCAATGCTTGCCCGAATCTTCGGCGAGGGCCTGAAGAATGAATTCAAGGCTATACTCAGTGAATATTACAGGCTTGCATGGATCAGGAAGCCGGAATATATGGGATGGGAGATTGAATGGGACTCTCCCGACCGGGCTGACACCGGACCGACCGATTTCTCGTTCGGCAATTATGGGGATGCCGTGAAAAGGATTGAAGACTATGCGGCTTTGTCGGCGCGGACAAGGAGGATAATGGATGCGCTTCCCGATTCTTTATGGAGTCCGTTTTTCGAATTGGTTGGCTATCCTGTTTTCGCTTCGGAAATGATGACCCGTAAATATCTTTTCGCGCAGCTTAACGGGGAACTTGCCGCCGGCAGTGATAAACTCGGCGCCAATTATGCTGCGCGTCTTTCGGAAGAAGCTTGTGACAGTATCGATAGTCTGGGACGTATCTTCAATCGGATGGAAGATGGAAAATGGAAAGGAATTATGAGTGTGCCTCCCGGCTTTTGTGCGAAATATCAGAATCCACCTCATCTTAGGCATTTTCCGGACGCTGGCGAACGCATGGTGACGTTTGCTCCACAAGTAATTGCACCGAAATGCCGCACGCTGGATTTGCGGAAGTTTAAGGGTGACAAAGGACACGAAAAACGGAAAGCGAGGATTCTTGAAGGTATAGGCTACGACGGTTTTGCCCTTCAGCTCGGCGAGGCTGCGGACGATGCCGGAGGGGAGGGAGTTGAAGTGTCGTATAGATTTGACATGACAAAAGGCGACAGCGTCACCCTCCGTATATTCCATCTGCCGTTTTTCCCGCTATATGAAGGGAAAAAATGCCGGATAGGTGTAAGCGTTGACGGAGGGAAAGAGGAGGTGGCGGAATATCTTCCTGAGGAATGGAGTAAGGAATGGAAAATCAATGTGCTGCGCAATTCCGCCATGACCACGCTCAGGTTGCCACTAAGAAAAAAAGGCCGGCGGCATGAATTGCGCCTTCGCGGCATCGACCCGGGTATGGTGGTGCAGCGCATCGTGATAGACGAGGGGGGCTTCTCTCCCGGCTACGTCGGCCCCGACCTGGTCAGGTAATGACGTCATTTCTTTTTAGAAATTTCATGTACTGAAATTGACGGATGATTGTTATATTTATTAGCAAAACACAAAATAGTGGACTTTGAATATAGTGACATGCCTCCGGTATGTTTGATTGCGCAAGATTGAAATACACAAATTTTTGTGTATTGTCTATATGTTGTCGTTTAAAGAAAGGAAGATGATGGAAAAGAGTAATGCCATTCCCGAGGAATTCGTAAATAACAGCGCCTATATGAATATCATCGGGCGCGTGAGTGTGAGACGTTATAAGGACATCCCGCTGTCGGCAGCACAGATGGACGCCATATTGCATGCCGCCATGAGTGCCCCGAGTGCCGTCAACCGTCAGCCGTGGGAGTTTATCGTAGTGGATGATCCTGAATTATTAAAGCAACTTGCCGATGCACTCCCATACGCAAAGATGGCTGCGCAGGCACCGGCTGCGATTGTGGTATGCGGCAATAAAGAGCGGTTCCTGGAGGGAACAGACGACGTGCTTTGGGAACAAGACCTTTCCGCGGCATCAGAAAACATTCTTCTCGCGGCGCATGCAATCGGTCTGGGAGGCGTGTGGACGTGTCTTTATCCCCATGGGGAAAGGATAGCCCCTGTGAGGTCGATTCTCAATATCCCCGACGAAATGGTTCCTTTTGACCTTATTCCGATAGGTTATCCTGAAACGCAACACGCGCCGATGGACAAGTGGCATCCCGACCGCATCCACCATAATCGCTTTTGACCACGTATCCTTATTGGTTTCGGCCCCACCTGCCGGTATTATCTGCCGACCAGAGTGGGGCTATATTATTTGCTGATTCCGGCGATAGTATTATCTTCTGAACCCCGTAGCCGTATTGGCATATCAACTTCCGGAAAAATATGGTGATTCCAGAACGAAGTGCAAAGCCGAGGGATGAGAATCTACATTCCCTCTCTCCTTCCGGAAAATATGGTGATAATTTCGGCAATCAACAAATAATCAGTAAATTTGCATCATTATGGCAAAGGAAACAATTATTCGGCAGGATACGGCAGATTATAACGCCGCTGTTCAGACAATAAAGGAAGCGATTCTTCGCAGTCAGTATCAGGCGGCGAAATTGGTCAATCGTGAAATGCTCTCACTCTACTATGGGATAGGTAGATATGTTTCTGCAAATTCCAGGAAGGGATTTTGGGGAACAAATGCTATTGAGACTATATCAGAGCGTTTGCGTAAAGAGTTGCCTGGTCTTAAGGGTTTCTCTACAACAAGTATAAAGAAAATGCGTCAGTTTTATGAGCAATGGGAACCGGTTATTTCCAAATCGACCGCCACGGCGGTCAAATTGGAAATAACAG
>CABRKI010000034.1 GCA_902471455.1 uncultured Porphyromonadaceae bacterium
AGGGTCCGGCGGTCACGCGGACGCGCTCGCCTTCGCGGAAGTCGCTTTTGCGGTAGATTTCGCAGCGTGTGGCGTCGTCGGCGGTGAGGAGACGGAGGAGGGTTATCTGCCGTTCGGAGATGGTCTGTATCTCCTTGCTTTGGGGATAGCGGTATATCCAGAAGGGGATTGCGGAAGCGGAGTCTCGCCGTCCTTCGGCTTCGAGCTGCAGCGCGTGCTGCTCGGTGGTCTTGATGAAAAGGACGTGGGGTATGATGGCGCGCTTGCGGCGTACCCCGGCGGCGTTGCGAACGATGTCGGTCGGGAAGAAGACTTCGTCGCATTGCTGCGAGAGGGCTTCCGCGGCGCGGAAGTCCTGGCGGGTCTTGATGGCAAACCAGCTTTTATCCAACTCAGAATTCATAACTCAGATACTCAGACCAGGACAACCGGATTGTGGCTCCAACCAGGACAACCAAGGACAACCAGAATTTATTTGAATGCATAATGCTCAATGCATTATATACAACTTCCTTTTGCATGGCGAAGCGGGGAGAGGCTGCCATGCATCATGAAGAACCGCCGGGATGCTTGCGCTTCCGGTCTCCTGGACGAGCCTATACAGGTGCTTTCCGGGTGGTCTGTTTTTCGCCTTGATAGTCAATATTTCAGGCGAGAATTTTAATTATCTTTTCCGAAGAGATAATTAAAATTTGCAACAGGTTGCTGCCCAGGAACTTATAAAGGACAATTTTTGCTAAAAATCAATTTTTGGAGATGCTCTGAAAAATGAGATTGGTAAAAATTTCGTATTTAGAAGAAAATTTAGTAAATTTGCACCGTTTTAATTATCTCTTCGGAAGCGATAATTAAATTTTGATAAAGGAATTTAAGGGGAATTGAGCATGCACGACCGGACGTGAAGGCCCGGTAACGGAACGAAGACCACGGACAATTAGGGCAACTGGATTATACTCCAACCAGGACAACCAAGAACAACCAGAATTTTTTTTCTAAATTAAAGATTCTTTGCCAATTGAAAATTATGCATTAATTTGAAAGCATTATGCATTGAATCTAAACTCCAACCAGGACAACCAAGAACAACCAGAATTTTTTTCTAAATTAAAGATTCTTTGCTAATTGAAGATTATGCATTATGAATTGTGCATTATGCATTAATTTGAAAGCATTATGCATTGAATCTAAACTCCAACCAGGGCAACCAAGGACAACCAGAATTTGGGGAATTATAAGATTCAAAATTTTATGCTAAAGTTTTGATTATGCATTATGAATTATGCATTGTGCATTTAATTTAAAGCATTATGCATTGATAGTGGTGTGGGGCGATAAAATTGCAATATAAACAGCGATGGCATGGTTTCAAAAGGAAGCCATGCCATCGGTTTTTATTGCCTGTGGTTTCGGTTCAGGCGTCTTGCATCGGAGCTGATTTCGATGTTTTGCCGAAGCGTTTCTTCAGTTTTTCAATTCCTGTTTTGCCAAGGATAAGGATGGCTGTGTATTGTGATGCTTTGGCAAGTCCGTAAAATACTGCCCATAAAGTGCCTTTCACGGCAATCGAAATTGGTAGCAGCATCTGAGCGAACGACAGTATATAAAAAATTATACAGAAAACGGCTACAGCCACTCCCGTCTTGAACGAGAGCGACTGCAGCCATTCTTTTGCCGATTGTAGCGTTTTTTTCATTCGGTTCCTTTTCAATGTTCCTTTTCAATATAGAGGAATGTATCTTCACTATAGAGGAATGTATCCGGAATTGAGCATTTGATAATCTAATTGATTATAAGCCATTAATCAATTGGCAAATCAAACATGTCGGAGGCATGCCCCTACACAGATAGTCATGCCACTGCGATTATGACTGAATCATTTTTAGGAATTCTTCTTCCGAAACCAACGGGATGCCGAGTTTCTCGCATTTTTCACGTTTGGCCGGCCCCATGTTTTCACCGGCAAGCACAAACGAAGTCTTCTTCGATATGCTGCCTGAGTTCTTGCCTCCTTCACGTTCTATTATTTCTTTATATTCGTCGCGTGAATGGGTGGCAAAAGTTCCCGAGATAACGATGGTTTTTCCGTCGAGCGCGTTGCCTCTCGGAGCGAGTTTATCTTCCGAAAGACTCATTTGCACGCCCGCCGCTTTTAGCCGTGAGATATTGTCGATATTAATCGGGTCTCTAAGGTATTCGTAGATGCATTTTGCAATAATCGGACCTATATCCTGCACGGCGGTCAGCTCTTCTTCCGTCATCGCGAGAAGGTTGTCCATATTTTTAACCGACAGGGCGAGGCGTTTTGCCGTTGTTTCCCCGACGTTGGGTATAGATAACGCATAAACCACGCGTTCGAAAGGCACTTGCTTCGAAGCTTCTATTCCGTCGAGTATCCTTTTTGCCGATTTTTCGCCAATTCGGTCGAGGGTTTGAAGTTTTTCCTGCGTGAGGTCGTAGATATCGGCTATACGTTCCACCATCCCGCAATCGAAAAGCAGTTCGGCCGTTTCTTCGCCGATCCCGTCGATGTTCATCATGCGGCGCGCACAGAAATGTTCGATTTTACCGGTGATTTGCGGGCGACATCCGTAATGGTTCGGGCAGCACCATGCCGCTTCTCCGAAAATCCTGACCAACTGGGTGCCACACACTGGGCATTTCTCCACAAAGCGAATCTTTGCGGCATCGGGTTCCCTTTTAGAAACTTCAACGCCGGTGATTTTCGGAATAATTTCCCCGCCTTTTTCCACATAAAGCCAGTCTCCTTCGTGGATATCGAGTTCCTGGATTATATCGTCGTTGTGAAGCGACGCACGCTTTACGATGGTGCCAGACAGCAATACTGGTTCAAGATTGGCTACAGGCGTGACGATTCCCATCCTTCCCGTTTCAAACGACACAAAGCGAAGCTGTGTGCAGGCATTTTCCGGGTTGAATTTGAAGGCAATGGCCCAACGGGGCGACTTTGCCGTGAATCCGAGATTCAGTTGCTGGCGGACAGAGTTGACCTTGAAGACGAGTCCGTCGGTGGCTACGGGGAGTTCCTTGCGATGGACGTCCCAATAGTTCATGTATTCGTTCACCTCCTCAAGAGAGTGGAGCAACTTCATGGCCTTTGAAACCTTGAACCCCCAGCGTTCGGCGGCCTTCATATTCTCGAAATGGTTGTCGGAAGGGAGATGGTCGCTGAGAAGATAATAGAAGCGGGCATCAAGATGGCGACGTGCCACTTCCCTTGAATCCTGCATTTTGAGTGTGCCTGAAGCGGCATTGCGCGGATTGGCGAAGAGCGGTTCTTCATTGTATGCCCTTTCTGCGTTGAGCTTTTCAAACACCTCCCATGGCATAAGAATCTCCCCCCTAATCTCAAATTCTTCAGGCCAGTCGCCGGGCTGAAGCTGAAGGGGGATGCTGCGGATTGTCTTTACGTTTGCCGTTACGTCGTCGCCCTGTGTCCCGTCGCCACGCGTCACTGCCCTCACGAGCCTGCCATTCTTATACGTAATCGAGATGGAGGTGCCGTCGAATTTCATTTCGCCGACGATGTCGAATTTTTCCCCCTCCAGGGCTTTCCTGATTCTGAGGAACCAGTCGTCAACCTCTTCGAGCGAATAAGAATTGGAAAGCGACATCATGGGGCGTGCATGCACCACGTGTTCGAACCCTTTGGTAAGGTCGGAACCCACGCGCCGCGTAGGGGAGAGCGGGTCGTCGAATTCCGGAAATTCCTTCTCAAGCTTTTCAAGGTCTTTGAGCATCATGTCAAAATCCTTGTCCGAGATTTCCGGGGAATTCAGAACGTAGTAATTATGGTTGTGGCGATGCAGCTCGGTGCGCAACGCCTCTATTTTTCCTTTTGCTTCAGCGGATGTCATAGAACTGTTTATTTATTTTTTTCTCGGGAAAAGCTTGCGGATGTGGGTAAGATGCCGTGTTATGTTGCCTCCCGCCACCACAAGGCTCACAGCAAACACTATCAGCAGAATCCCTATGGCAATTCTGAGGGTGATGGTTTCACCGAACACCAATACGCCGATTATGACTGCCGTGAGCGGTTCGAGGGCGCCGAGGATTGCAGTGGGAGTGGGGCCTATAAGCTGGATGGCGGATGTGGTGCATACGAACGAAACGGCGGTGGGAATCAACGCCAGTCCCAGGAGGTCAAGCCAAAGGAGGGGCCCGGATGGTATGAGGAACGGGCTTCCGACTATGAACCGTATCAGAAAAACCGACATCCCGAAGAGGAGCACGTAAAAAATTACCTTCAGGGTCGGGAGATTTCTGAGTTTCGTCTGGTTCACCCCTACGATATATATGGCATAGGTGAGTGATGACGCCATCACCAACAGGGTGCCTGTAAGGCTCAGTGTTGTGCCGTCAGATGATTTATAGAGCAACGCGATGCCCGACAATGCAGTGACGATACAGATTCCTGTGGTCAGCGAAAGCTTTTCATGAAAACATCCCGCCATAATCAGCGCCACCATTATGGGATAGACAAACAACAGGGTCGATGCTATGCCGGCATCCATGAAGTCGTAGCTCATGAAAAGCGCCAGCGAGGAAAGAGCCATCATCACGCCCATTACGGCGAGTTGTGCGAGGCTTTTTCCTGTGGTGGCAAATTCTTCTTTACCCCGGCGCACAAGAAGCATTATTCCCATCACCGGTATTGCCAGGAGATACCTGAAGAACAATACCGAGTCAGGGTTCATCCCGTCGGCATAAAGGGGAAGTGCGAAAAGGGGGTTTGTGCCGTAGCTGGCGGCGGCGATGGCTCCGATTAAGTAGCCTTTGGCTTTGCGTGACAACAACATATCAAACGGGGATATAGGGGTATTTCACATTCCATAGGAAGAGCGCTTCCGCAGGCATCGAAACGCCTGCGGAACATCGGTCTTTCATTTCGATAATTCTTTTGAAACCGTCGATGTCGAGTTTCCCTCTGCCGACATCCACGAGGGTGCCTACCACCGCCCTCACCATATTGCGCAGAAATCTGTCGGCGGAAATGGTGAAAACGATTCCGGACACGGGGAGCGACACGGAATCTTCCCCGCATCCATTGTCGCGGAGTGGAGTCCAGATTGCTTCCCTTACGTCGCAGATGTTGGTTTTAGCATCAGAATGCAATTTGGCGAAAGAGGAAAAATCGTCGGTTTCTATAAGCAGGCGCGCCGCTTCGTTCATCTTATCGACATCAAGACGGGAAGGGGAGAGCCAACTGTAAGGATAAAGAAAACTCGATTTGGTGTAGGTCACGAAATACTTGTAAGTCCGTTCCACGGCATCGAACCTCGCATGTGCTTCGTCGGGCACTTCAATAAGGTCGTGGAATGCTATGTCTTTACCTGCAAGCCTGTTCAAAGAAAGCAGGAATCTGTGTTTGTCTTTCACCGGCTGCGCCAGGTCGAAATGGGCATACATGCAGCGGGCATGTACGCCTGCGTCTGTGCGTCCGGCCCCGGTTATGGGAACGGGGGTCCTGCAGACCATGGCCAACGCCTCTTCTATGGTCTGCTGCACGCTCACGGCGTTGGGTTGCGATTGCCAGCCGTGGAAACGCTGTCCGTTGTATGAAAGCCGGAGAAAGTATCTCATAATAGTCTTTCAGTCTCTTTCGAGATAAGTGATTCCATAAAGTCCCGACTTATAGTTGTTGAGGAACTGGCGCCCCTCTTCGGGAGTTATTATGCCCTGTTTCATGGAAGCCGACACCCATGTCTCAAGATTCCTTACAAGTTTCTTCGGGCTATATTCCACATAATCGAGCACGTCGGCCACCGGCTCGCCGTCGATTACCTGTTCTATCTGGTAGCCATCGCTGTTGACGGAAATATGCACCGCACTCGTGTCGCCGAATAGATTGTGAAGGTCGCCGAGAATTTCCTGATACGCCCCTACGAGGAAAACCCCGATGTAGTACTTGTCGTTCTGTTTGAAAGCATGGACCGGGAGGGAATAAGACATTCCCTGAGGCGACACGAAACGGTTGATTTTTCCGTCGGAGTCGCAGGTTATGTCCTGTATGGTGCATCGGTGGGTCGGCTTTTCGTCGAGCCTGGAGATTGGCATTATCGGGAAAAGCTGGTCGATTGCCCAAGAATCTGGAAGACTCTGGAAAAGGGAGAAATTGCAGAAATATTTTTCCGGGAGCATGCGGTCAACCTTGCGCAACTCTTCCGGCGGATGCTTCATGCTGCGCGTGAGGTCGTTGACATCGCGCGCCACCGACCAGAAAAGTTTCTCAATCTGTGCCCTCGTGCGGAGGTCGAGCAGGCCGAGGCTGAACAGTTCCAAAGCCTCTTCCCTGATCTGGAGTGCGTCGTGCCAGTCTTCGAAAAGGGTAGTGGCGTTAATTCTGTCCCAGATATTGTAAAGCTCCTTGGTGAGTTCGTGAGCGTCATCGTCGATTGTTTCGTTGTCGAACCAGATGGGGAGCTGGGTGGTTTCAAGCACCTCTATTATTAGCACCGAATGGTGGGCGGTGAGAGAACGCCCGCTCTCGGTGATTATATTGGGTTGCGGAAGATTGTTCTTCACGCAGACATCCACAAGCGCCGACACCGAGTCGTTGACATATTCCTGGATTGAATAGTTCATCGAATTCTCTCCCATGGATGAGCGTGTGCCGTCGTAGTCCACGCCGAGTCCGCCGCCGATATCCACGAAGTCGATGTTGAATCCCATCTTCGAAAGCTGCACGTAGAACTGCATCGCTTCCCTCAAGGCATTTTTGATACGGCGGATTTTGGTAATCTGGCTGCCGATGTGGAAATGGATGAGCTTGAGCGATTCGGTCATGTTGTTTTTTTCAAGAAACGACAAGGCGTCGAGCAGTTCCGATGAATTGAGCCCGAATTTGCTCACGTCGCCTCCCGATTCTTCCCATTTGCCGCTTCCGGACGACGACAACTTTATCCTTATCCCGATATTGGGCATGATGTTGAGGCGGCGTGCCACGTCAGAAATGAGTTTAAGTTCGTTTAGCTTCTCGACCACGAGATAAATCCTTCTTCCCATTTTCTGGGCGAGAAGCGCGAGTTCCACATAATCCTCGTCTTTATATCCGTTGCATACAATCAGGGAATTGGTGTGGGTGTTGACGGCAAGCACTGCATGGAGTTCCGGTTTCGAGCCGGCTTCAAGTCCGATGTTATATTTGTTGCCGTGGCTGACTATTTCTTCCACCACCTGGCGCATCTGGTTCACCTTGATTGGATATACGATGAAATTCTGTCCGGTGTAGGAGTATTCGTTGGCTGCTTTTTTGAAGCATGACGAAATCTTCTGGATTCTGTCGTCGAGAATATCGGGAAACCGCAGAAGTACCGGGGCGGATACATCTCTAATCTTAAGTTCGTCAATCACGTCCTTAAGGTCAACCGATGCACAGTCCATACGGGGCGTCACCTGTACGTGACCTTTGTCATTGATTGAAAAATATTTCAGTCCCCAGCCGCTGATATTGTAAATCTCGGCTGAATCTTCAATGCGCCATTTTCTCATTTCTGGTGTCTATGATGTTTTTGAGTTAATACTTGTAAGAAGGGAAGGACGACGGTCATTTTCTGCCGAGAATCTCAAACCGTTCTACGATAATCTCCGTTTTACGTCTGATAATTTTCATACGGTCTTCAAATTCCCTTGAGCGAAGATAGCCTTCCACATATAATTGGGTGCCTTTTCTCACATATCTTTCCACAATCGATGCGTTCTGGCCTCCGAACACGAGCGAATGCCATTCCGTAATCTCGACTTTGGCTGCCCCTCTCGTTTCGTTGGTAGCCAGCGAGAGATATGCGATGGGGCGGTCTTTTTCAGGGTATCTCATATCGGGGTCCGCTCCTACGTGGCCGATGAGGATTACTTTATTCACTGACATAGAAGTCTGTTTAATAAATCAGGCGAACCATGACGACTGTTGCGACCCAGAAGTCTCGTCGCCGAAGCATGAAGGCTTCATGTTGAGCCCTATTTTTTCATCAAGGGCAAAAAAGAGGTTCAAAAGATGGACTGCATCTCCAGCACCCCCTCTTATATGACAATCTCCGACCGTGATAAGTTCAATCGTGGATGCATCCGGTTTTTTGAACGACACCACACATTTATGGGTACCTTCGACTTCCTTCACGCCGATTTCCGAAAGACTTGTGTGGGTGAAACTGTGGTCATCGTAGATTGAATCGTATATATTATTTATTTCGGAAATGTCTAAAGGGCATTTCATGACGATTCTTGTGCGCATCGACCTTACGAAGTTTGCAGGCGTAAACTCCACATTTACCATCCCGTTAAAGCTTGTCTGCGTTTTCACAAGCATGGCGGCGATCTCTCGGGCTACGGATTTCGGGTCGATGCTTTTCGACATAGACGCCGGCATATCCACGGCGACGTCGATGTCGGAATCCAGCAAAAGATGCGAAGCCAAAGGATATAGGGCAGCCAATGCAAGCGCGGCAGGCGATGAAGGCACAACCGCGAGCCTGGCACCTCTCACAAGGCTTTTCCTGTTCATTTCGGAAAGGCCGTATTCCAATCCCGACGATTCCCAATAGTCGAAACGTCGCGGCGACATATCTACGATTCTAAGCTCCGGCCATTCGTCCGAACGGTTAAGAATCTCACGCCCTGTTTGCGAATCATCGGCAATGAAAAGGATGTCTATTCCCGAGGGATTGAATTTGTCGGTGAAGTTCGCTATTTCTTCGCCGATGAAGCCGTGATGGCATGATGAGACAAGCCTTCCTGCCAACGCAGGGGCGTAGAGCGTCTTTATTTCCACTTCCGGGTGATGCATCAGAATGCGCAGGAGTTCTCCGGCATCAGGCATGTCGGCCCCGATAATTCCAACTTTAATCATAATTCATCATGTTTTTATCCGGTTTGCGTCACGCATCAATCTGGTCGGGGTCTAAGGAAAGGATAGAAGCGAAAACCTCTTTCGCACGTTCTTTGCCCACATCTTCACGAAGCACCGCAAATATGGTGTCGCTTCCGGGAATGGTGCCGATTATTTCGGGCATTCCGCTTACGTCGATATCGTATGCAAGTCCGGAGGCATATCCGTTGCGGGTCTTTATCACCACGATGTTGCCGGAGAATTTCATGGAAAGGAATCCGCTTTGGTAATTGGCCCTCATGGGCGCCCTTCCGGTGTTGAGGATTTTGTCTTTGAGCGAGTCGCTTTCCGGCAAAACATACATATATGTCCCTCTGTCAGTAGGCACCTTAGTGGTGCGAAGCATCTTGAGGTCGCGCGAAAGCGTTGCCTGGGTAACGTCATGTCCTTTTTCCGCAAGAATATGCGCCAGTTCTTCCTGGCTTCCGATGCATTGGTTGCGTATGAGTTCGACGATAAGGTCTATTCTTTTCTTCCTGTTCTTCATGATTTGTCGTTGTTATCGTTGCGATTGTCAATTTCTGCCTTAATGCGTGCCGCTTCTTCATAATTTTCATTTTCGGCGGCTTTCATCATTGCTTCCGAAAGCTCCGACAGCGACATTGAAGAAAGGTCGTAATGGCTTTCTGACGAAGGGATGTCGGCGTAACCCGTGGTAGGGTGGGGACTTTCGGCGGTTTCATCATCTTTCTGTTGGTCGGGATCGAAGCCCGATTCAAGAAGCACAGATTCCGATGTATAGATGGGCGCCCCGACGCGGATGGCAAGTGCCACGGCATCGGACGACCTCGAATCGACAATTCGCTGAGTCTCGCCGTCCGATAGAAGAAGATTGGCGGCAAACACTCCGTTCGGGAGTTTCCTGATTTCAACCTCAATCAGCGAAATTCCGAAAGCAGCAAGTGTGGCGGCCATGGTGTCGTGGGTCAACGGCCGCGGCGTCGCCACCTCCTGCAGTTTGCATTCTATGGCCTGGGCCTCGGGAAATCCGATTATTATAGGTATTCTACGGGTGCCCCCCGCCTGTTGCAGGATAAGGGCATACACACCGGATTCTATCTGGTTGTAGGTTATGCCGACCAATTCAAGTCTATATCTATTTTCCATGTCGAGAGATTAAAAATCATTAATTGTGGCGATGTCTCTTTTTTGGGGGCGCCGACGTTATCATGCCGGAACCGAGACAAAGTTCCCTGTCGGGAGTATAAATTATTGCAAACTGCCCCGGAGCTATGCCCTGGACGTCGGTTTCCGAATCAATGGCCAATCCGCTGTCGGTTTTTTTCAGGATGCCGTCATAGAATTCGGGAGAGTGGCGTGTCTTAAACGAAATACGGACTGTATCCGCATCATCTTGGAAAGGTGATTTTGTAATCCAGTTCATCTCTTCGAGGGGGATTTTCCTGCCGTATTGGAGTCTGGTGGCATATCCATTGGAGACGTAAACCACGTTGTCGCGGACGTTTTTCTTCACCACAAACCATGGGCCACCGCTCATCCCGAGGCCTTTGCGCTGTCCTATCGTATAGAACCAATACCCCTTGTGGGTTCCAATCTTCTTCCCGGATGCGATGTCGATTATCGGTCCTTCTTTTTCACCGAGATGGCGCGCTATGAAATCGGCGTAGTCTATCTTGCCAAGAAAACAGATGCCCTGTGAGTCTTTTCTCGAAGCGTTGGGAAGGGCAGCCTTGCGTGCAATCTCCCTTACCTCCGATTTTTCAAGGCCACCGAGCGGAAACATAAGATGCGACAACTGGTCGTAAGAGATCTGAGCGAGAAAATCGGTCTGGTCTTTCACCGGGTCTTTGGCTGTGGCGAGATAAAGCAGTCCGTCTTTTTCCTTAATCGAAGCATAATGGCCTGTCGCAGTTTTGTCGAAATCTTTACCCCATCGTTGCTCGAAAAATCCGAATTTAATCATTTTGTTGCACATCATGTCGGGATGCGGGGTAAGTCCCGCCTTCACCGTGCGCAGGGCATAGTCCATGACGTGGTCCCAATATTCTTCATGGAGCGACACAACCTGAAGAGGGAGGGAATACTTCCTGGCGATAAGGCTGCACATTTCGATATCTTCGTCGGCCGAGCAGTCGCCTTCACCGTTGTCCATACCTATACGGATATAGAAAAGGTGAAGGTCGTGACCCTCTTCGTGAAGCTTATGGACCACAACGGCACTGTCAACGCCGCCTGAAATTAAAACCGCTATCTTCATACCTCCTCGAGTTCTGCCTCGCTTTTGTTTTCCGTGTGGATAATATGAAGCGAAAGGAAATAATCGACCGAAATCTTGCCCGGACCTACGAGCATAAGGAAGAAATATATGCCGAGGAACATTATGGGAAGATAGCCCTGCTGTTGCCAGTCAAGCAGATAGGAAGCTTCACTGACATAGTCGTGGAGAAGGTGGTATTCCGCTATAATCATTGCGATAAAAGGGGGAAGAGACATAAGCCTCGTCATGAACCCGCACATAATGAAAAGAGAGCATATCAGCTCAATGCATATCATGACCACAAGCGATGTTTCCGACCCCATCCCGAGCACGGAGGGGAACATATAGCGTATTTCATAGAACCTTGCAATCTGCCTGACGCCGAATTGCATCAGCATTATTCCGACAAACAGACGCAGGAAAAGGCGTCCGAGATTCGTGTAGGAGTAGCCCGTGGTTCTGAAATACAGGCTCTTGATAGAATTGGATATGCTGAATTTCTTCATCTTTGATTTGTGATATGAAATGATGAGAAGTTATTTCACTCGACTTAATACTTCATTGACCGCACTTTCCGGGGTGACGTTCTTCATTACGATTTTACCTTCTGAGTCGATGACATAGATTGAAGGCATTGCCCTGAAATCGAAAGTGTCGTCTAAATCGGGGGCATACCCGATTGTCCATTTGTCGGAATAGTCGGATGTTTCTTCTTTCCAGTTGTCTGTTTTCACCGGGACTATGAACATGATGTTGACTTGCCCTTTGTCAACGGCTTGGGAGAGGGCTATGTTTGATTCGAGCCTCAATCTCGACAGCCTCCAATCGGAAAGGGAAGGGTCGCCGAAAATAATCATGGTGGGTGTCGTCATTGGGAAATAAGTGGCTTCCTTGCCGTTCCTGTCAGTAAATTTAAATTCCGGGGCGGTGGTTCCGAGCATTGATTTCTCAAGAGTGGCAAGTTGGTGTTCGTAGCGTTTCTTACGCGCGTCAGGGATTTTTTTGTTTTTGACGAACGATTTCAGAAATTTGACATATATTTCGTCGATCCAGGCATCTGCGCGTGGACCGTAAAGGCATTCTTCCGCCGCTTTCATGAACTGGATCATGAGGGTGGGATTTTTCGACACTTTTTCTATAAGCTTGTCGGCGGAGGCAAGCGACTTCCCCTTTTCAGCCCATCTCAAAGGCACGGAATATACGCGGAAAGCGTCGTTGAGTGCATTTTGGTCAACCGTTTTTTTTGTCTTGAAATCCATAGGGTCCCAGAACCTATCTACAAGATAGTTCGATTTTTCATTGATCGATTGCAGTTCTTCCGGGGCCATGGGATATTCGAAAAGCGGGGCTATCTGGATGGCATCCTGTGAAAATGCAGGTGTGGCGATGAGGAAAGACATTGAAAGTAAAGATGTCTTGAGGATGTTTTTGAGTTTATATGTCATTTTATGGTTCTGTTTAATTTCTTGGTGTTGGTTGATTCTTTAAAGCCATTATTCTTCTACATAGTGCTTTATTGCCGTTATCCAGGCTTTATAGCCTTTCCCCAGGAGATGGAGGCCGTCGTTGGTGAAATCTCTACGGAGCTTTCCTGATTTAGGGTCGGCCAAGGCATCCCAAAGGTCGATATAGACTGCGCCGTTTCTACGGGATATTTCTCTGAGTCGTTTATTGAGACCCCTCAACACGCTCTCTTTCCCTTTAAGATTCTTATAGCGTCCGAAATCGTTGTTGATGGGCATCACCGATTGGATATATAGCTTTGTGCCGGGAGTCTGCGTCTTTATATCCTTGACGAGTTGTTCGTATTCCGACGCAAGTGCATCGATAGTCTTGTTGTGTGAGACGTCGTTGATGCCTATGAGAAGGAAAATCTTTGAAGGCGAATCTTTAGTGACTTGCGGAAGCCTTTCCCTTACGCCTGAAATCACATCGGAATTTATGCCACGGTTTTTAATCCTGTCGTTGCCGAAAAGTTCGGAAAATTCTCCGCCGTCGGTAATGGAATTCCCTAAAAAAACGATGTCGCCCTGTTCGACGGGTAGTTCGTCGAACAAAGACACCCTCTGTTCCCAATATTCGCTTCTTGCAGCGGAGTCGAAAGACGTGAATGCCGCCCCCGAAATTGCCATTAAAAACATGAAGCGTTTGAAGAGCATCCTATATATTCTCATGACGGTTCATTTTTCCATGATATTCAACCAGACCTTTCATCGGTGTCTCTGTGACGGAATCGACCCTGTAGCCGAGAGAGTCTGCCGCTTCTTTGAGGATCTTGCCGAAATGGAAAGCGATAGACCCCGTGAAATTGATTTTAACGGAGTGTGCTCCCGGATACATGGCGACGTTGCGCCGGAAAAAACAGGTCAGTTCTTCAAGCACAAGCCTATAGATGTCGGGATGCCACAAATTTTCGCTCAGAAAGGGCACGAACGAAGCAAGAAACCTGTTGGGGGCACTTTGCCGATATACATGGTCCAGTATTTCCTTAGAAGTAAGCGGATATTTTTTGAGGAAACTCTCCCTGATGTCTTCAGGGAGTTGTCGCTTGAAAACGTCGCTCACAAGTCTTTTCCCTAATGCCGCGCCACTCCCTTCATCTCCGAGTATGAACCCGAGCGACGGAACCTGACTTACAATTCTCTCCCCGTCATAAAGGCAGGAATTCGAACCGGTGCCCAGGATACATGCGATTCCCTCTTTTCCCCCGAATAAGGAGCGGGCCGCGCCCATGAGGTCGGAATAAACGTAAATCTGCGCGCCCTGCCACACTTGCGACAAAATCCCTTCAATTTTATTGCATATCGATGGGGTGGCACACCCGGCTCCGTAATAATGCACTTCTTCCACCCGGATGTCTTCGGGAAGCTTTGAAGAAGCTTCTTTAAAAGAAGCGGCGATCGAGCTGTCGTCAGCCAGCAATGCATTTATTCCGTCAGACGTGAACGACGACAAAACGGTTGAGTCTTCCGCCAGGAATGCCCATTCAAGTTTGGTCGAGCCTGCGTCTGCTATAAGTTTAGTTTTCATTTATTAAAGATAAATCAACGTGTGATATTACCGAAAAAAGGTATTTGGCCGCATGAATCCGTCGAAAGGTTTACATGTTGCGATTACAGACACAAAATTAATAATAAATTCATAAATATACAAATTAATAAGGATGCAATATAAAAGAAAAGATGCCCCGGTCGGGGGGCATCTTCGCATTGTTTTCTCTAATCTATCCACCTTTCCGGCTCGGTGGTATTGCTGTTGGAAGGTTAGAAGCCTTCTGGATCGTTGAAGTTAGACCATTCGCCTACAATCTGGCGGAGCTGGGTGTCGCCCGTCGTGCGGAGGTCGGTGAGGTTTACGTTGTAGCTTATGTTGAGGTGGGTCAGCATCGGGTCGAAGCTTACGTCGAGAGTCTGCAGCTGGTTGTTGCTGATGTTCAGTCTCTGGAGGAATGTCTGGTTGCTGAGGTCAACATAAGTAAGGTCATTCCATTCAAGGTTTACGAATGCGAGGTTCGGCACGTTTGTTACGGTGAATGAAGTGAGGTCGTTGTAGGGAGCGAAGATGTCGCTGAGGGCCTTGCATTCGCTCACTGCGAGTTCGGTCATGTGGTTATCGTTTACCGCAAGAGTGAAGAGGGAGGGGAGACCCTGTATGTAAAGCTTCTGGATTCGGTTGCCCTGCACGTTGAGGTTTTCAAGTTTTGAAAGTCCTGTGAGTGTCATGCCGGTAAGGTCGTTGTAGCCGGCATAGAGGGTTTTAAGTGCCTGGCAATTTGAAACCGTAAGCTCTTCGAGTTTGTTGCTCATACAGTTAAGATAGGTGAGGTTGAGAGCGTTGGCAACGTCGAGGTCCACAATCTGGTTTGATGCTATATTCAGTTTCTGGAGGAACGGCGCGCCGGTAATGTCAATCTCCGGAAGACGGTTGCGGTTGAGCTTGAGGATCTGGAGCTGCTGGCAATCGATTCCGACAGAAGTAAGTCGGTTTTTCGAGGCGTTGAGTTCGACGATTGTGGGTGAAACCACGGTAAGCTCTGTGAGCTTGTTGCCGCTGACATCTACTTTCTGCAGTGCGGGGAATCCGGAGAGATTGAGGGTGCCTCCAAGGTCCTTGTTGTCCCACTTGATTTCGGTGACGTGTCCGTTTTCAACTTTAATGCCGGGAATTGAAGCTACATTTCCACCGGCATAGCCGAGTGCCTGGCCGTTGTTGCCTCCTTTGGCGGCAGGTTGGTTGATGAAAGCCTGAAGGCTCTTAGCTTCGTTTTTCGAAAGATTCTGGCTCCATCCGCATGAAAGCGTTGCAAGGGCAGCCAAAAATAAAATTGTTCTTTTCATAACTCGATTGAATTTAAGATTTAGAGAAATTTGATTTGTTTTATCATTAAAACACACAATCGGGAATAAGGTTTAATAATTTCTTAAAATGTGTGGGATTTATTTAATTGCTCTTTCGTATTCCCCCTCTTTCCGGTAGTACGTGCTGGTATGGGTAGGTGTGCCCGGACCGATAGGTTTTCCATGTAGGGGTAGTCATGATTTCAGATTCTTTATAATATAGGAAAAGCATGGATTATGTCGAAAGGATGCGGATTCTTTCGGAATCGATACTTTTATATCGGAAAGTTTCGTTTTTGTTACATTCTTTTAAAAAAATTAATCGTTTGGAAATCCTTAGCGTGAGAAGTGTTGTTATAGTTAAGAAATCAGAAATAAAATGAATTATTAACCAACACACCCTTTGAAAGTATGTCGATGATAATCCAAGGTATTCTGGTGGTTTTAATTTTAGCCGCCATGGTCATGATTCTTCTCGGAATCAGACGACTCGTTAATTTTGATGTTTATGACGATCCTAAAAAGACGGCAAGTCTCGCAAGGGATTTATTGGAAGAAGAGGATGTCATAACCGGGAATAGCGCATTCGAGCCGTTGCTTGAACGTCAGCGTTGTCAGAATTCAATTTCGAGAGGGCCGTCTTCACGTAAGCTGTGAATGGTGTTAAGACCTATTTCTTTTGCTTCTTCAAAAAGCTGAGTCTCCATTTTTCGTCGCATCGAAGAATGGAGAATTATTTTGTCGAAATTCTCATATCCAGGAATATCTTTCAGTTTTAATCCGCGTGCTCCCGAGCCTAAAACGAGATAGCGTCTCCTGGAGCTTTTTTCTTTAATAAGCATCGTTGCAATGGTGTCAAGGCTTGATTTGCAGTCAACCGACAGAATCTCGTTCCCTTTATGTAAGATTCGGCTTACGGTGTTTCGTGGCAAAACGGAGATGTGCTCGTCGTCGGAGTCGTAAAGTGCAAGCGATATTTCGGAATAGTTCCTTTGGAATATGATGCCGTCGGGATTGTGTCCCGACAAGAGCGGTGCCAGTGCTATGCTCGCGGCGAGGATGCCTCCTCCTGCCAACATAGCGGTTTTCTTCTTTACCCTTTTCATGGAATAGCCGATTGCCATGACTCCGACAATCCAAAGAATCACAACCGGGAGCTGAACCTGGAAGTCGATGGCAGATTCTCCGTATGCCGAAAGTGTGGCGGTAAGCCATATAAACAGGTCGTAGCCTCGGTTAAGAAGCCATGCCAGAATCGAGACTTCGATGCCGCAGGCCAAGAGTGCAAGATACCCCAGGGCCACCCACATATATATAGGCAGGAGCGGGAGCAGGAATATATTTACCGGGAGAAACAGCAACGGAATCCTTTTAAAATAATATGACACGAGAACCCATGTGCCGAGCGTGGCGACAAGCGAAACAAGTATTGCCGAATTGGCTGCATATAATTTTGGATGATAATGGCGGTTGACGGTGTTGAGTGGGCCTGCGAAGGCAAGTATGCATGCCACGCAAAGGAAACTCAGCTGCATTCCGATATCGAAAAGCGAGAAGGGGTCGATAAGGAGAATTATGAAGGCGGATGCGAGCAATGCATTCCCGGCTGCTTTTTTCCTTTGCAATGTAAGGGCGAGCACCATGAATGTTGTCATGATGCATGCCCTTGTGGTCGAAGGGGCAAGTCCGCTGAAAAAAGCATAAATCCAAATCAGTAAAGTGGCTAACCACAGCGAAAGGGCGTAGAGTCCTGCGAATCTGAGCGGAAAAAGAAGAAACAGCGCTATCCCCATTATTATGGCCACATGCATGCCGCTCAGAGCCAGCACGTGTGCCACTCCGGCGTTGCTGAATGTTTCGCGTATGTCGTACGAGAGAAACGATTTGTCTCCAAGCGTTATGGCGGTTATGAAGTCGGCTACGGGGCGTTGCAGCTTTGATTTCTCGATTTTTGCAATCAGTAAGTCCCGTTGGCGCGACGATTCGCTTTTCAGGGTCTTATGGAATCCTTTTAATGAAATTTCATCGCATTCCGCATAGCAGCGGTAGAGGAACCCAGCACGCTTTAACCGGTCGGCTTTGCCGGTTAACCTCACGTTGGGGCTATCTGTAATCTCTTTCAGTCTTGCAGGAAACACTATGACATCGCCTTTATTGGCTGAAAAGCCGTCGGTCGAAAGTATCACGTTCAGGTTTCTGCATTCTTTCAGATTGCCCAAAGGATCGGCGAGACGGTCTATTCTGACGGTCAGGCGGTCGCCGTTGGCATAACTTGTGGCATCGGTCACTTCCCCTTGCGCCGCAACAAATGTTTTTAGTTCTTCATCTGAAAGGGAAAGAGGTTTATGAAACCAGGAATCGAACAACCCGATACCGCAAAACAGGAGGAAAATCCAAATATAATGCCGTCGATTGAATCTTAAGGCCTTTAATGGGAATGCCGTTTTTTTTGTAACGAAAAGATAATAACCCAATCCCAGAGCTATCGGTACGGCTCCCCATGCCGGGCCGTCAAGTAGCGACCCGAGCAAGATACCGCACACCAAACCTACGAGAGGGATGAGGAACGTCATTCTTCGGTCCAGATTTTCCAGGCCGCCAAGGCTTGTCCGTGGAGCATGTCAAGCCCGTTTTTTACGGCTGCGCCCTGCTCTTCTGCAAGCGCCATAAACTTTGTTACCTCCGGATTATAGACAAGGTCGTAACATAAATGCTTCGGGGTCAGGAGATGGTAGGGTATCGGTGGAGCCTGGTCAATATTCGGCCACATGCCGAGCGGGGTGGTGTTGACTATGACATGGTTTGATTCCATTACCTCCGGAGTCAGGGCGTCGTATGAAATCTCACCTTCTTCCGGATGCCTTGAAATCTTTGTAACCTCCAAACCAATGTTGCGGAGCACGTATGCCACGGCGCGCGACGCACCGCCGGTGCCGAGCACGAGGGCTTTTCGCATGTAAGGCTTTATAAATGGCAGGATAGTGTTGCGGAAACCTATGGCGTCCGAATTATATCCCGTCAATTTTTTCCCGTTGTCTGAAATCTTGATGACGTTGACCGCGCCTATCTCCTTGGCATCGCCGGAGAGGTCTGTGAGATATGGAATCACCTCTTCTTTATAAGGTATCGTCACGTTAAGTCCCTCCAGGTCGGGGTGCTCTTTTAAAAGTGCCGGTAGCCGATTGATGTCAGGAAGCGGGAAAAGTTCGTATTTTTCGTCTATGCCTTCGCGCTCGAATTTATCGTTAAAAAAATTCGCGGAAAAGGAGTGTCCGAGCGGGTTGCCGATTAGTCCGTACATAATTAAATATTTACCAGATTATTACTCTGTCAGCTTCGGGACGGAACATCTTGTCGCCTTCCTTTATTCCGAATGCTTTGAAAAACGGTTCGATGTTGCGTATGGTCACGTTTACGCGGTTTTCGCTCAACGAATGGGGGTCGGTCTTTGTGCGCACCAGGATTTCTTCCGGTCTGATATTCCCGGCCCAAACGTTGGCATACGAAAGATAAAACCGCTGGAGAGGGGAGAAGCCGTCGATGTCGCGCCCTTCTTTCCCTTCCATGGAATCGAGATAGGCGGTAAGCGCCACGCGCAATCCCCCTTGGTCGGCTATGTTCTCGCCTAAAGTGAATCGGCCGTTGGCATGCACTCCCGGGGCCACTTCCACTGTGTCGAACTGTTCCACGAGCCGGTCGGCAAGTTTGTTGAAACGTTCCGCATCGGCAGGTTCCCACCAGTCGCTAAGGTTGCCGTCTTTGTCGAACTGACGTCCCTGGTCATCGAAACCGTGCGTCATTTCATGCCCGATTACAACCCCGATGGCCCCGTAGTTCTGTGCGTCGTCGGCAGAAAGGTCGAAATAGGGTGCCTGAAGAATCCCGGCAGGGAAACATATTTCGTTGGTCGTGGGGTTGTAGTATGCGTTGACGGTCTGGGGTGTCATGTGCCATTCAGTCTTATCTACAGGTTTGTTGAGTTTTCTGTAGTTGTCTTGTGTGTACCAAACGGAAGCCTTATACACATTTTCGAGATAACTTTCCGCAGGGTTTATGATGATTTCGGAATAATCCTTCCATTTGTCGGGATACCCGATTTTGACCGTGAATGTGGCGAGCTTTTCTCTTGCCTTCGCCTTAGTAGCATCCGACATCCATGTCAGGTTGTCGATATGTTTGCCGAGTGCCTTTCGGAGATTCTCGACAAGCTTCACCATATATTTCTTATTCTCTTCAGGGAAGTATTTTGCTACGTAGAGTTCGCCGACGGCCTCCCCGAGCATGGAATTGGGAATGGCCATGGCTCTTTTCCATCGTGGTTCCGGCTCTTCTTTGCCGCTCATCGTCTTGCCGAACATCTCGAAATTGGCGTTGTGGAAGTCGTCGCTCAATACACCTGAAGAATCCGAAACGACATCGAATACGAGGTAATCCTTTATCTGTTGCGGCGTGAGGGTGGGTATGTAGGTATTGATGAACTCCGCAAATCCGGTCGAAACTATGTTGGCCTCTGTCAGTCCATCGATTCCAAGCCCGTGGAAATAAGCGTCCCAGTCGATGTTGACGTAGTCGCTGCGGATTTGGTCGATGGTGCGCATATTGTAGTGGAGCACAGGGTTGCGGCGTTGTTCACGGGTCATCTTGTGCCGCGCGAATTCCGTTTCTATGGCGATTACGTTTCCCCACACGCGTTGCTGCGCTTCGGAGCCATATCCGATTAGTTCCATCAGACGCTTCACGTATGTTTCGTAAGCGGCGAGTATCTTGTCGTTGGTTTCGTTTTTTTCCAGATAATAATCGCGGTCACCTAAGCCGAGCCCCACCTCCCCGATGTGGAGGATGTTGCGGTCGGAATCACCGGGGTCGGCGCCTACGCAGGTTGAAAAGAAGGAATTCGTAATTCCGTTATGAAGCCAGGAAAGGAGGGGGGCAAGGTCGGCGGTGTCTGCATCGTTGATTTTTTCAACAAACGGCATCACCGGCGCCGCGCCTTCGCGGTTTAGCCTTTCACTGTCCATCCCCATGGTGTAGAGGTCGCTTACTTTCTGGGCGATGGTCCCCGGCGTTTTCGAATCCGGATTCTCGGAAAGATTCGTTATAAGGTCCTGCAACTGTAGCCGGGCGTTTTCGCGGAGTTGGTCAAACGTCCCGAACCTGGAATACTCCGGCGTGAGGGGATTGTTTTTCATCCAGCCACCGCAGGCATATAGATAAAAATCGTCGGCTGGGGAAACGCTCTCGTCAAGATTCTTTTTATCGATGCCGTGGAGCGTCGATGGGGATGCTTCGGTTTTTAAACCCGATGTGTTTGATATATCGTTATCTGTTATATTCATAATATTGGTTACTGTTTAAATATGCTTGTATATGCCTGATTCATATATATATGCTTCCTTATTAATCTGCATTCTGCATTATGACTTATGCATTGAATCAAAGGCCTCTTGCGCCTCTTCCCATTCCGTCATGGCGTTTTCGAGTTCTTTTGAAACGATGGAATACTCCTCCAGTATTTCCGCCGATGCGTCTCCCGCAGAGAGCTTCGATTCAAGCATCGATTGTTTCTCTTCAAGCGCGGAGATTTTCTCCTCGGCGGTTTTCACTGCCTTTTCGGCTTTTCGAATCTGCTTGTCCCTCTCTTTTTGCTCGGCGTAGGAGAGAGGGCGCTGTGTGGCTGACGGAGAGGGTGTGGAAACGTCGGCATCGTTGTTACCTGTTTCCGGTTCGTTTGTTGCGACGGAGGCGTTTCTTGTCAGTGAAACGTTGGAACGTTCAAGTTCCGAAAGGTTTTCAAGCTTCTTTTTGCGGAGGAAGTCATAAATACCTCCGAGGTTTTCTTTTACTGCGCCTCCGCCGAATTCATAGACTTTCTCTACAAGCCCGTCAAGAAATTCCCTGTCGTGGCTTACGACTATGACGGTGCCGTCGAAGTCTTTTATGGCATCTTTGAGAATATCCTTGGTCCGCATGTCGAGATGGTTTGTCGGCTCGTCGAGAATCAGGAAATTCACCGGTTCGAGAAGCAGCTTGATCATGGCGAGCCTGGTTTTCTCGCCGCCGGAAAGCACTTTTACCTTTTTGTCAGAGTCCTCACCCCCGAACATGAAAGCGCCGAGAATGTCTCTTATCTTCGTGCGGATGTCGCCGGTGGCGACGTTGTCGATGGTGTCGAATACGGTTATGTTCTCGTCAAGCAACTGCGCCTGGTTCTGGGCGAAATAACCGATTTTCACGTTATGCCCGAGTTTCAGGTGGCCGTCGTAGGGTATTTCTCCCATAATGCATTTCACCAGCGTCGATTTTCCTTCGCCGTTTTTACCAACGAACGCCACTTTTTCCCCTCTTCGGAGGGTGAATTCCGCATTGGAGAAAACGTTGTGGTCGCCGTAGGTCTTGCCAAGTCCCTCCACAATCAGCGGGAAATCTCCCGAACGCGGGGCAGGGGGGAACTTCAGCCGTAACCTTGAATTATCAACCTCGTCAACTTCAATCGGCACGATTTTCTCAAGCTGCTTGATTCGGCTTTGCACCTGCACCGCCTTGGTGGCCTTGTAGCGGAAACGCTCGATGAAGTCTTTTGTGTCGGCTATGAGTTTCTGCTGGTTCTCGTAAGCCCTCATCTGTTGCTCCACGCGCTCCTCCCTGAGTTTGACGAAAGGGGAGTAGCTCACCTTATAGTCATATATCTTGCCGCATGAAATCTCGATGGTGCGTTTGGTGACGTTGTCGAGAAAAGCCCGGTCATGGCTCACGAGCACCACCGCCTTGGCCTTTGTGTTGATAAACTGTTCGAGCCATTGAATCGATTCGATGTCGAGATGGTTGGTGGGCTCGTCGAGAAGCAAAACGTCGGGACGCTGCAACAGAATCTTCGCAAGCTCCACCCTCATTCGCCATCCGCCGGAAAACTCGCTTGTGGGTCGGTTGAAATCGCAGCGGTTGAAGCCGAGTCCGATGAGTGTCTTTTCGATTTCAGCTTCCATATTGTCGGTGGAGTCGTAGGCTATCCTGTCGTTCAGGTGTTCGATGCGTTCAAGAAGCTTATGATAACTTTCGCTCTCGAAATCGGTGGCTTTTTCAAGTTCTGCGTTAAGCCTCGCCAACTCTTCTTCCAAGGCTATTCTTCCCGAAAAGGCTTTCTTGGTTTCTTCGATTATTGAGGTTTCGTCGGCAAGTTTCATCTGCTGCGGCAGATACCCTATCGTGATTTCCGACGGTTTGCCGATATTCCCGCCCGACGGGAGCTGAAGCCCTGCGAGAATTTTCAGCATGGTCGATTTGCCGGCGCCGTTTTTCCCGACCAAGGCAATCTTGTCGGCGGGATTTATTACAAAAGAAATATTGGTGAAAAGCGGACGTGCCGAAAATTCCACCGTAAGATTATTGACCGAAATCATTCTACGAGATTATTTTTTTATCGCCTCCGTGCCTTTTTTATTAATGAGTTCGAATTCTTTCTTTTGCTTCACCGAAAGGTTTGACTCGTCTTTGCTCAGGCGCATTCCGATTGCGAAAACGGTCAGCACCTCGTTGCGGTCTTTTTCCGACATTGATTTGTCCTCTTTTTTTGAGAACTCTATAGCGTCGTTCATCCCTGTTTCATAAAGTTGAAGCAGTTCGTCGTATTCTTCTGGTGTAATGGTTTGCTTATGGAGCAGTTCGGTAGCCTTGTTCTGATTGAAACCGGAACCGCACGCCGCCATCAGAACCAAAAAGGCTACAGATGCAATATGTAATAATATTTTTTTCATAGCTTCGGGTATTTAATCCCAAAGTTAATGAAAAAATCCCAACCTACCAAACACAAATTATTGTCCTTTTTATTATATTTCACGATTATCAAGTGCATTGTGTCAATGTAATTACTTGAACCCTATTCGTGGTGGTAGGGTTCGCCTCGGAGGATGGTCATGGCTCGATATACTTGCTCCGTGAAGAAGAGGCGTATCATTTCGTGGGTGAAGGTCATCTTCGACAGCGATATCTTCGCGTCGGCGCGTTCATAGACGGCTTTCGAAAAGCCGTAGGGACCGCCGACTACGAAGAGTGCCCTTTTTCTGCCGGACGCCATTATTTTCTGCAGATAACCTGCAAATTCCATCGACGTATATTCCTTGCCGCGCTCGTCGAGAAGGATGACGTAGTCGGATTGCGACATTGAGGAAAGTATGTTTTCCCCTTCTTTCTCTTTCTGTTGGTCGGGCGTGAGCGAACGCGTCCCTTTCACGTCGGGAAGACACTCAATTTTATAGGAAGTATATCTTTTAAGACGTTTTAAATATTCGTCGATGCCTTCAATAACGTAGGGTTGGGTGGTTTTACCGACTGTAAGAAGCAGAATATCCATAAAATTTTGTAATTTCGCAAAAAATATGACTAACCTGATTTGGAAGCGGAGAATCTGCTCCGCTTTTTAAATCATTGCAAAATTAAGAAAAATAATGGAAACGAAAGAAGAGCTTATCGAACAATTACTTGACCTCGCTTTCGCCGAGGATATAGGCGACGGCGACCATACCACGCTTTCAACCATCCCTGCCGATGCCATGGGACGTTCGCGTCTTATCGTGAAGGAGGAAGGGGTGCTGGCCGGCGTAAAGGAGGCGGAAAGGGTGCTCCATAAGGTTGACCCTACCATTAAAATGGAAGTCATGATAGAAGACGGCGCACGGGTGAAACCTGGCGATATAGCTTTTGTGGCGGAAGGCCCCGTTCGTTCGCTTCTTATAGCGGAACGCACCATGCTCAATATCATGCAGAGGATGAGCGGCGTAGCCACTATGACCGCGAAGTATCAGGACGAGTTGAAAGGTCTCCATACAAAAGTGCTCGACACGAGGAAGACTACTCCCGGCATGCGTATAATGGAAAAGGAAGCCGTGAAAATAGGAGGTGGCACAAACCACCGCATCGGGCTTTTCGACATGATTCTGATTAAAGACAACCATATAGATTTTGCCGGCGGCATCGAGAAAGCCATCGAACGTGCAAGGGAATACTGCAAAGAGAATGGTAAAAATCTGAAAATAGAAGTAGAAGTGAGGTCGCTCGACGATATCCGCAGGGTCATGGCAATCGGCGGTGTTGACCGTATTATGTTCGATAACTTCACTCCCGAACTCACCAAGGAGGCTGTAAAGCTTGTAGGCGGCACGATGGAGACGGAATCGAGCGGTGGCATCACCCTCGCCAACCTTAGGGAATATGGCGAAGCCGGGGTTGATTTTATATCGGTAGGTGCCTTGACCCATAGTGTGAAGGGCTTGGATATGTCGTTCAAGGCTTTCTGAGATGGAAAACGAAACAAAACTCCGTGACCTTGACTTCGGCAAATTCGCCGAAGAAAAGGCCACGGAGTTTTATATTGCCCGAGGTTATGCCATAAGGGAGCGTAACTGGCGGTTTAAGAGAATCGAAATAGACCTGATAGCTCAGACCGGCGACACCGTGGTGTTCGTGGAAGTAAAGGCTCGAAGCGGAAGGGACACGGACCCTTTGGACGCCGTGACGCCGGATAAAATCAGACGAATGGTGCGTGGCGCCGACATCTATCTTAAATCTTTGGACGGCGAACTTGAATACAGGTTCGATATCTTCGCTCTGACGGGCGATTTTTCAGATTATAGGGTAGAGGTCTATGAAGACGCTTTTCTGTCTCCTCTGATGTGAGGAATCAGTGTTTCACGTCATATCCTTGTGCCTTCAGATAGTCGAGAATGCGGTATGCCATGGCATGGCGGTAATAGTCGAGGATGTGTCCGCACCAGTCATTGTCGGTGGTGCCTCCCGAACGGGTGGCGTTGTAACGGGAGACTTCTTCGTCGTATTTCGCAAGATTGTCGGCGAGCGTTTCTTCGTCAGCGCAATAACGGTTGCTGAAGAATACCGTCTCGCTGTGCTGTTTAGGTTTGAGGTCGGGATGCTCGCGCGGCACTCCAAGGGCGAGACCACACACCACAAACACTCCCTTGGGAAGGTGGAGCAGTTCTGCCACTTTCGCGGGGTCAACTGTGCGAAGATAGCCCACGCAGTTGCTTCCGAGGCCGCATGCCTGAGCAGCCACCACGGCGCTCATCATGGCCAAAGAGGCATCGATGATGCCGATTGTGACGCCGTCCATCGTGTTGGTGAATTCAGGCACGTCGATTCCGTTACGACGGGCCAGAAGGGTAATCTTATTATAATCGGAACAGAAAATTAGAAGACGGTTGCATGTCTTGAGCTGTTTCTGATTCGTCAGGGCATACAGTTCTTCTTTCAGATTCTGGTCTGAAATGTCAATCACAGAAAATTGTTGTCCGTTATAGCTTGTGGGGGTATTGCGGATGGCATCATAAATGAACTGCATGTCTTTTTCCGGAATAGCCTCCCTTTCATATCTGCGTACGCTTGTGCGTTCGAGCAGAGATTTTTCTACAGATTCCATTTAGGGTTATTGTAAATAGGTTTATAAATAAGCCGATGAAAAGGCTTGTATGCCAGATCATCGGCTTGTATGAAGCCACACCAAAGGAATTTGTGATGAAACTCCGAATGACAGGATTTGAGTGCCACCGTATCTTTGTAATCCGCCTGCGCTAAAAAGCTTCTCCCGGAGGAGTGGGGCCCGCCATTGACACGACGGCTGGTCTCGGTATTTCATAAATATTTGATGAGTTTCCCAATATCTTTGATGTGGTTTTGGGGGATAAAGCTCTCTTGCTTTATTGTTGTCTTTATTTCTACAACGCAAAGTTAATAGAAATGGTTTGTATATGCAAGAGTCATCTTCGAAAAGTTATTGACAAGTGATGTTTTGTTACTCATTTACAAGAAATCTCGGAATGCCTTTGCGATGGTTTTCTACGTCAGCTGAGAAACGGGAGGTTTCAAGACTAAGGATTTCGCGCAGCGAATCAATCCTTTCTGTCAATGTATAGCGGACCATATCGCCTCTCAGTTCCTTAATCTTGCGTGAATGTGGAGTCTTTAACGTGGCATTTTCTGTGAGTGTCTTAAACTCCGGTGCCTCAACCCGTGCAAAAGCCTTGACTACTTTCCAATCGATGCATTTCGATGCTTCCGACGGCAGCAGATTCAAGATTTCATGTTCATTGGTTCCTCTGAGATGATTGACAAGGGCTATTGTGAGTTTGGATTTCCAATATTTGGATAGGATTCCTCCTGACGGGGAGCAGTCTGCATTATAGTCGAGCCTGTATGGTTTGATGACATCGTCTGTCTTTAGCAGTCCGTAGAGTGAGGAAATGATGAATAGTTTCCGTGTGGCAAATTCTATTGCTTCGGAAGGGAGCGTATCGGTTTCAATCGCCCTAAAGACCTCGCCTGTAAATGCCTCCAATGCAGGTAATCCTGTTTTTTTATTAGGAAAGTCATAAATCATCATCGAGGTTTTGGCTGCGAGATTATGGCTTATCGATATCCTTTGCGACAACTCATAGGGCGACATTTCGGAAAGATATTCCATAATAGCGTCCGCTTTTTCTTCAAAAGCGGGACGGTGGGCTGTGTAGATTGAATCATCAATTATCCTTTCGTGAAGATTCATTGTTTTTGACTCAGCGATAAGTGTAATCATAGGTGGTGACGATGAAAAGAAAAACGGAGTAAGGCCTCAACCTCTACTCCGTTTTGTCGCGATAGCATTGTTTTATTATTTTATTTGGCAATGTCGGCGACAATTACCTTATATCATTAAGACGTTGGAAATATCAAAAAGTTTAATCGTTCTTGAAATTTTAACACCTTTTATCATTTCTTTTTCCTTCTGAAAATGGAAAAAATCTTTCTTGCCGTCCCGAAAAGAGAAAAACCTATCATAGCATAATCCAGATAGTTCAGCCCGGTTAGAAGTTTCGAAGCCACAAACCCGACTTTGCCGGGAAGCGAACCGGAAGCGGAAGATGGCGACAAAGGATTATTTTTTTGCAAATGATTGACGTTGCGGGTTATTCTCGATTTGCAAAATTCTTTCTGAAGCAATACGAGCGCCCTTTGATATCTTAGTTCTTCGAGCGTATAACCTTTGAATTTGTTTTCCGGTTGTGTGATACGCTCTGTCTCTTGTGTCGATTTCTGTATTTCGTTCATGTCGCTTAAGATTTAGATGAATGTTTTTCAATTATAACTTTTGTTACGAATCTCGCAACGGGATTGATTACAAGGGCTTTCCTGAAAACAAAGAGCAGGATAAGCAGCAATAATACGATTCCGCCAACACAAAGGTAAGCAAGCGGAGCTGGCATAAACATTTTAAAGACCCCGACAAGGGCAAAGAGAAACATAATGAATACCGGAAGGAGAAGGAGCATCACGACCCCACCTATGATAAGCGCGCTCATCAATACAATCAACTTCTCCGCTGCCGTGAGTTTTAGGTAGTCAACTTCCAGTTTCGCCCAATTCAAGCTTTGGGAAAATATTTCTTTAATTTCATCAGTGATTTTTTGCTTCATAATATGGTGACGATGGTCTGTGATTTTTTTTTTACTATAAGACGGTGTGTCAAAATTGAAAAATCAATTCCGACACACCGTCTTATAACGGCAAATTGTCATGGCTTGGTATGAGTCAAGACGTTGTGCAACGCGTTTTTATTCTTCTTTTGCAAGTTCTGCAACAAGGGCATCAACCTCGCTGTCGCTGATTTTAATACCTTTTTTCTTCAGAAGGTCACAAATCTTGGCGCGAACTTCAGATCCTTTTTCAGGGGCGAACAACAGGGCGGCACCGCAACCTACGATTGCGCCGCCGAGGAATGCATAAAGAATATTAAGAGATTTCATAAGAGTATGTTGCTTTTTGTCGGCTATCGCCGTGGTGTGGATTGTTTAGATTTTCTCGATTTGGTCTTCAATCTCGTCAACCAGCTCTTCCATTTTATCTTTCTTAAGAGAAATGCCTTTATCCTTGAGAGCCTTGATGATTCTTTTGCGGGTGTCGTCGCCTTTTTCAGGAGCTACGAGAAGACCGATTGCCGCGCCGGCGATTGCTCCGCCGATAACAGCGCTGATTACGTGAATTGCTTTCATTTTAGAATTTATTTTATTGATTAAAATACGTTTTTCCAACTTGAGAATACGCTGATCGTGACGAATTCACAAGCCCTTTATAATACTTAACAAATAAAGAGGCATTTTGATTTGAGAAATGTGAATTTTTTTTACATTTCATTGTCTGATATTGTTATATCAGCGCAATGCCAGAACGGGAGCTGTCGGAGCCTTTACTACGGTGGAGTAGGCCTGGAGCCCTTCTTGCGAAAGTTCTACAGTCCGGAAATCACCGGCGGGTGTCACCATTTTGACATGGCTGTCGTCAATCATTGTCATGAAAGGATAAGATTCACCTTCGGCGGTCATGATCGACCACGTCTGGGTGTCGGCTTCAAAATCAAGCCTCATTTCATCCCCGTTAGGTGCTTTCACCGTGTAGCCTTTTCCATCGCAAGCTATATAGTAACGGCCTTGGTCCGTGTCGATCACTTTGGTCGAGGCTTCCACCGGATTGTTTCCGCTCCAGAATTCAATGGAGTTAAGCACCAGGAGGTCGGCTATAGACGTCACTTCGTAAACCGGTAGGATCCAAAATGCGAAAAAGACGAGCTCGTTCACAAACTTGGAACCGACTTGATTGTTCCATGACAGTACTTTATGGGTAAGGGCAAAACTACCTATACAGGATTGTAGAGGAAGGACTGCCGCAGCAGCAATGAGGAGGCCTACGGTGATGGAATTCTTTTTCATCGATTTTTCGTTATGTGTTGTTTCTGTTTAGTTAATAGTTCTAAGTTTAAACATCTTCTGTTTAGAATAAACGTGTGGAATCACTATTATTATAATGTGGATGCATCATGAATGGTTCATTTTTTTGAAAAAAGAATATGTCGATATGACTTTATCAACGAATTCCACGGTTTCCCTGCCTCGGAAGTACCCGTTTTTGACTATCGGGTCGTTATAATATTGCGGGCGAGACTTCATCAAGGCGGCTTCGCTCACATTGCCAAGCCATACTTGCGGGTTAAGGCCGTGTTTCCCGGCGAGTGCAATGGCATCCAGTATATGGCCTAAACCGCTGTTGTATGCCGCTATCACGAAGTTTACACGTTCTTTAGAATCCGGTATTTTCGGTTTTAAAGCATCGTCAAGATGCTTCAGGAGTCTCGCCGCTGCAAGAATGTTTTGTTCCGGATTGTCGATGTCTTCCCCTTTTATGCCCATTGCCTGGGCTGTCTTGGGCATCAACTGCATTATCCCTCGGGCTCCCGCCCACGACACTACATTGTTGTTGAAGCGCGATTCGTTGAACCCTATGGCGGCAAGCAGCTGCCAGTCATACCCGGGAATGCCGGAATGGCGTTTGAAGGCATTATCATAAGGAGAGATGTTGCCACCTTTTCTGAAAATGAGGTCGAGATTTGACGATGCGTCTCTTGAATCCGAATTGTTTTTACTTATTTCGAAATATTTTCTGTAAATCGATTTCATCATCTCGGAAGATTGCCGCCGTTTTTCCCACCGGTCAAGCCTTGCAGCCAACGAATCACAATCGTTTCCGACCGCCCATGACGAATACTGTTCAAGGCTTATTTTCATGCCGACGTCAAGTTTAGGGAAATAAGATTTATTAAGGTCGGCAATGTCTGAATCGACTATGGTCATCGGAATCTCACCACGGTCAACCATTTCGATTAGGTCTTCGGCAATGAGAGTGTCACGGCTTATGGGCACAATGTCAATCCCGCCCCCGAGTTCGTTGTCGAGGTTTTGTATGCGGTAATGGTATTTTGAATCTTTCTCCACATACACCGTTTTACCAACAAGTTGGGTTACGTCGGAAACCCTGTCTTTCCCAGACGGTTGCACGAGCACCTGCCATGTGATTTCTTTTGGCCCACAATGTTTTACTATGCTGTCATATTCCTCTATCCTTGGAATAGGGTAGGCGGCAAGCTGCGCTTCTCCGGAATCTATTATTTTTAAAAGATTCTGAAGCGACGGAGCCACTTTCAAATCGAGCACAAGGCCTTCATCTTCTGCAAACTGACGCAAATTTTCATAATCGAACCCCATTTCCTGACCTTGATATATAAAATAAGAAGTCGGGCCATATAATGTCACGGCATGGAGCGTGTCGGAGAGTTCCGATGACGCTTTATCGTTATTATTCGTTTTCTCCGACTTGCTGCCACATGCGATAAGCAACGGCAACAGCATACAGGTTATGAAAGACTTTTTCGCTTTTTTCATACTTATCAATTATTATCGGCGATTAAGAAAATCAAGTTCTTACATTTCACGTAGCCTTCATTGCACAGAAAAGTCACTACATTGGCTGTGGCGGCGGAATCGCCTCCGCAGTGGCGTTCGATCATCGGCAAAGTTGACCCTCCCGGATTATCTTTAAGAAATGCCAGGATTTTATCGGTCAGTTTTTCTGCCATGTCATGAGAATCGACTTTCCGTTTCTTGTTGTCGCGACATATATCGCATTTTCCACATGATGAGGGATCTGGTTCTCCGAAATACTGAAGCATTCCGCTCACCCTGCATCCTTCCTTGCGGAATGCATAGCCAAGCATGGCTTCGGTTCTTAGCGACATTGAATTCTTACGTTCCTCATAGATGTTTTTCCCTATCAGCAGGTAAGACTTGTCTTCCCTGGCCGTCGGGAAATATATCATAGGAACGTCGGAATGGGGAATATAGCTTATGATTTTATGTCTGGAAAGTTCAAGCATTGCCTCATATACCTCGGTTTCTGGTATGTCAAGATGCGATGCAATTTCCGGTTCACGTATATATACATAGTCTGAAAAAAGTCCGGTGTAAAGTCGGAGAGCCTTTGCCAGCACAGATTCCGCAGTGTGCGAAACGTCGTGGATATCATATAAATCCTCACGCCTCACAATGATTTTAATTCTCGACCTGCTGTCTGGCTCCTCAATGAAATTGAGATACCCTGCTTGGGAAAGCAACCGGATTGACGAACGGCATTGTTTTTCCTGCAATTCGAATACCCGGCAGAATTTGTTGATGTCGAATTGTTTCAACGTCTCATAACCTTCCCCTATGCTGATATGCAGGAACACACAGATGAGCTCATATATTCGCTTTACAATCTGTCGCTCCGGAAATGCTTCGGTGATGCGTCTGTGCATGAGGCCCGGATCGTTTTTGGAAGCAAGAAGAACGGCATACGAAGGGAGTTCGTCGCGTCCGGCACGTCCGGCTTCCTGATAATATTCCTCAAGCGACGGTGGTATGTCATAGTGTATCACAACCCTGACGTCCGGCTTGTCGATACCCATGCCAAAAGCGTTTGTGGCTACCATTACCCGCACTTTCCCTGACTGCCAGTCGTTCTGACGCTGCTCTTTCACTGAGAAGTCGAGACCTGCGTGATAGAATGTCGAGGGAATGTCTGCCGAATTGAGGAAGTCGGAGATGTCGCGGCATCGCTTCCTGCTTCTCACATATACTATGGAAGAGCCGGACGTGCGCGAAAGGATATGGAGGGTTTCATGAATTTTAGCTTCGGAAGGACGCACTATGTAGCTGATATTGTCGCGGGCAAAGCTCTTTCTGAAAGTTTTCCCTTCATTGAATCCTAATTGGGTGCGTATATCCTCGGCAACGGCGGGGGTGGCGGTTGCGGTGAGCGCGAGCACCGGGATGCCAGGTTTTAGACCGCGTAATGATTTTATATTTAAATATGACGGACGGAAATCGTAACCCCACTGTGAAATGCAATGTGCTTCGTCAACCACAATTAGCCGGACTTGAATATTTCTAAGTTCCAGCATGAAACGGTCGTTGTTAAGGCGTTCCGGAGCTATATAAAGGAATCTTGCGTTCCCGTTCACCAACTTTTCCCATGCGGCGCGGCTTTCAGCCATGGTCATTCCTGCATGGAAATATACGGCTTTGATGTGTCTTTTCTTTAGATTGTCAACCTGGTCTTTCATTAAAGACACAAGGGGAGTGACAACCAAAGTCACGCCGGATTCATAATATAACCCCGGCACTTGAAATGTGATTGACTTCCCTCCGCCTGTGGGCATCAGTCCCAACGTGTCGTTGCCTTGCAACACGGATTTTATGATGTCTTCCTGCAACGGCCGGAAAGAGTCATAACCCCAATATTTTTTCAGGATATCGTGTATGTCCATAAGCACGTGCAGGCGATGTCGCCGATGTTTAACCTTCGGAAGGCCGGATGTCGCGGATCATAAGTTGAACGGAGTCCAGATTGTTCGAGTGTTTTGTCTGTTCAATCGTGTAGCAGATGTCGATAGGCTTGTGGGCATGGATATGTTCAAAATATGGAGCCATGTTGAAGGCGATGGCGTTTATCACGCGGCTCGTGCTGTTGTCTTCCAGCTCAAGTTTTATATGCTCAAGGTTTTTACCCACAAGTTTGCTTGTGCCGAAATCAAATACATTGCGCGTGCAGAACACGGGGTTCTGGTTGCCGGGTCCGAACGGATTGAATTTTTTCAGATAAGCCACCAATTCAGGAGTGATGTCGGCGAAGTCGATGACTGCATCGATTTCTATCATCGGGGTGAGCTGGTTCGGCTGTATATGCGTGGCTACATATTCCTCGAACCTCTTCTTGAATTCCGGAATATTCTCTTCTTTAAGCGACAGTCCGACGGCATAAGTATGTCCCCCGAAATTTTCAAGCAAATCGCGGGTGGAGTTTACGGCAGAATATATATCGAATCCTTGTACGGAACGCGATGAACCGGTGGCCATGCCGTTGGAAAAAGTGAGAACCACGGATGGTTTATAATAGAGTTCCGTGAGTCTTGAAGCCACAATGCCGATTATTCCCTTATGCCAGTTTTTGTTATACACCACTATAGAACGTTTGCCGTGTATAATGTTGACGTTTGTTTCGATAAGGGTGTTGGCTTCTTCCGTAATTTTTTTGTCGAGTTCTTTCCTGTCCTTGTTATATTGGTCGATGTCTTTCCCTTTTTCGTAAGCATCATGCAGGTCGCGACAAACAAGGAGATCAACCGCTTCTATGCCGCTTTGCATCCTTCCGGAAGCATTGATGCGAGGACCGATCTTGAATATCACGTCGCTGATGGTGATGTCCTTGTTTGTAAGCTTGCAAAGTCTTATGATACTTCTGAGCCCCAGGTTGGGATTGGAATTCAGGCGTCGGAGTCCGTGGTAAGCCATCACGCGGTTTTCTCCGGTAATCGGTACAATGTCGGCGGCTATACTCACGGCCACGAGGTCAAGGAGGGATTCGAGTTCATTATGGTTAGAGAGTCCGTTGCTAAGGGCGAACGCCTGCATGAATTTGAATCCGACGCCACATCCTGAAAGATGCGGACAAGGATAGGTTGACCCCGGCATCTTAGGGTTGAGGATAGCTACGGCAGGCGGGAGGACTTCATCAGGCACGTGGTGGTCGCAGATTATGAAGTCGATACCTTTCTCCTTGGCGTATGCGATTTCATCGATAGCCTTTATGCCGCAGTCGAGCACGATTACAAGCTTGACATCGTTCTCTGCCGCATATTCAATGCTTTTAAGAGAGATGCCATACCCTTCTTCATAACGTGTCGGGATGTAGTACTCGATGTTGCTGTAATAATTCTGCAGATATTTATATACAAGGGCTACTGCCGTGGTGCCGTCCACATCATAGTCGCCGTAAATCATAATCCTTTCTTTGGCACCCATGGCTTTGTTTAGCCTGTTGACAGCTTTGTCCATGCCCGGCATGAGGAACGGATCGTGGAGGTCGGTGATGGAAGGAGAGAAAAAAGCCTGTGCTTCGCGTGGAGATGTCACCCCCCGGCGAATCAACAATTCTGCAATGGCATCGGCTCCTCCGCAGTTCGGGAGAAGTTCGTCAGCCTGAGTTTTTTGCTGAAGTGTGAGAGGTTGGTAGTTCCATTTAGTTATCATCTCTGACAGAAATGTATGGTGAAGTCCCGTTGCCGGGAATTCAGAGCGTTGTTAATCTAAGGTTAACGCAATGGGCGTCGCCACGAGGATTTGAGTTGAGTGCAAATATACAAAAAAAAAGCGGGGTCTGCAAATATCGGTTGGCACGAGAGTCTATTATTAAAGGTTTTTAAGTAAATTTGCATTTTGAAATTGAAGGGGTGTGTAAACTTTGGTTTTGTCATAAGGGTGCATACTCCATTGTTATTGTTTTAACTTTATATGGAAAAGGATATAATAATAGACGGCATAAAAATGCATTATGACGAAACGGGTCCTTCCGACGGTTATCCCGTAGTCTTGATGCATGGTTGGGGATGCGACCACACTACGGTGAGAAGCATTGCCTCAACACTTGAGAAGGGTATGCACGTATTCAGTGTGGATTTGCCCGGTCATGGTAAAAGCGACGAGCCGACATCCGTTTGGGGCGTGGAAGATTTTACTCGTTATATCGAGCGGTTTATTTCGTTGCAAGGTATTGACCGACCTGTGTTGATTGGCCATTCGTTTGGCGGCAGAATAACTTTGCTGCTTTCTTCACGCAATCCGATTCCAAAGATTGTGCTTGTCGATGCTGCCGGAATCAAGCCGAAGAGGAGTCTTTCATATTATCGGAAGGTTTACAGCTTTAAGATTATGAAAAATTTTTTGATGCTTGTTTACGGAAAAGAAAAGGGGAGGGCAAAGGTTGAAGAATGGCGTGGAAAAAAGGGTTCGTCCGATTATCGTAATTCGTCACCCGTGATGAGGTCGGTGATGAGCAAGTGTGTGAACGAAGATTTGAAACATGTAATGCTGTCGATAAAGGCATCCGCTTTATTGATATGGGGTGAAAACGACACGGCGACCCCTATATCAGATGCCCGTATGATGGAACGTCTGATTCCGGATGCCGGGCTTGTGTCGTTTCCCGGATGCGGTCACTACAGTTTCCTCGACAACCCCATGGGATTCCGGGCTGTTTTAAGGGAGTTCCTTAAACAAGAATTGGGAATCAAATAGATGACAATAAATAAGTTAATAAATAACAGAATAGTGTATGAGTGCATTTCTAATAGTGGTATATGTCGTGTGCGGCATTTATATGTTGCTGAATTTCAAACACGACATTCACATGCTTCAACAAAACAGTTATCGAATTCCACGATATTGGAAATATCTAAAGAACGATATTGGAAGCGCGTGGCGTCTTACGGATGTGGCGATGCTTTTCCTCCTCTTTGCGACGCTTCTTGACGTCAGGCTTGCGTTGCTCATAATAGCCATGGTCTGCGTGACGAAGATTTGGCTTATATTCCGTAAAAAATTCAAGAAACCTCTCGTCTTTACAAAAAGGGTTTGGAGAATTTATGGTGTGACAGCCCTCTTGACGCTGGGAGGATATATGGCTGTCATTCTTTCAACCGGCGACCGTGCCGGCATCTGGGGCGGATATCATGCTTCGCAACTGTCGGTGGGGATGATGCTGCTTATCGCAATTTTTTCGTGGGCTGTAGTTATTCTATCGGTTGTCATACTTATCCCTGTGGAAAGGATGATCAATAGAAAATACTGGAACGAGGCGGCAGCAATATTGCGCTCTATGCCCGACCTTACCGTCATCGGAATTACGGGCTCATACGGCAAGACAAGCACCAAGCATTACCTTAACCGTATTCTTTCGGAGCAATTCGAAGTGCTTATGACTCCGGGGTCGTATAACACCCCGATGGGCGTCATACGGACGGTACGTGAGATGATGAAGCCCTACGACACGGTTTTCATTTGCGAGATGGGAGCCAAGCAAAAGGGCGATATCAAGGAAATATGCGACCTTGTGCATCCTCAGATTGGCATCATCACCGCTGTCGGTCCGATGCATCTGGAGTCTTTCAAGACAATGGAAAACGTGCAGTCAACGAAATTCGAACTTGTCGATGCACTTCCTTCGGATGGTTTTGCAGTGATCAACGACGATTTCGAGTATTGCGCCAATCGGGAAGTCAAGAATGTGGATGCCGTGAGGTATTGTCTTGGAAACAAAGGCAATCGCTCTTGTTCGTTCGTTGCGAAAGATATCAGATATTCGAGGAATGGCACAAGTTTCGTGGTGGCAGGTCCTGAGGGATTTGAGAAAGAGTTCGGCACACGTCTTGTGGGGGCGTGCAATATATCCAATCTTCTCGCTGCTATAATTGTGGCTTTGCGTCTCGGTATGGAGCCGGATGTGATTCAGCGTGCTGTGGCAAGAATAGAACAGGTGGAACATAGGTTAAGCATAAAACAGACCCCTGGAGGGGTTACGATTATAGATGATGCTTTCAATTCGAATCCCTCCGGTTCGAAGATGGCTCTTGAGGTGCTTTCCGATTTTAAAGACGGCAAGAGGATTGTTGTCACCCCCGGCATGATAGAACTCGGCGACCGTCAGGCGGAACTTAACGAGGCGTTTGGAGAAGAGATTTCTAAATGTGCCGACGTTGCAATAATAGTAGGGCAATACAACCGCGAAGCAATAATGGCGGGAGTGAGGAAAGGGGATATCCCGGAAGAAAATGTGTATGAAGTTGACAGTTTTGCTGCAGCCCAACAAGTCTTGGCTGGGATTCTGAAAAAAGGCGATACTGTCCTTTATGAGAATGACCTCCCGGATACGTTTAAGTGAATTTATATCTGAATCCTGATTAAACGGAACGCCCGGCTCGATTC
>CABRKI010000035.1 GCA_902471455.1 uncultured Porphyromonadaceae bacterium
GCGGCGGGCCACAAGGCGTTCGGCCCGACGAAAGAGGCTGCGCGAATCGAGAGCAGCAAGGAGTTTGCCAAGCAGATAATGGCGAAATACGGAGTCCCCACATCTGGCTACGAGGCATTTGACGACTTCGATGCCGCCTGGGACTACGTTAAGAACCGTCCCCTCCCTGCCGTCATAAAATACGACGGGCTCGCCGCCGGCAAAGGCGTGGTTGTGGCCCTGAGCTATGACGAGGCGGAGGCCGCTCTGCGCGACATGCTCCTCGACTCAAGTTTCGGAAAGGGTCGAGTGGTGGTAGAAGATTTTCTCGAAGGCCCCGAGTTCTCTTTCATGTGTGTGGTTTCGGGACACAAGGTTTATCCCCTTGCAATGGCGCAGGACCACAAACGTGCCTTCGACGGCGACAAAGGTCCCAACACGGGTGGCATGGGTGCATATTCGCCAGTACCTTTCGTCACCGACGAGGTTCGCGACATCGCCCTCAAAGAGATTATTCAGCGCACCGCCGATGCCCTCGTGGCAGAAGGGGTGCCGTTCAAGGGAGTGCTATACGGCGGACTCATCCTCACCAAAGAAGGCCCGAAGGTAATAGAATTCAACGCCCGTTTCGGCGACCCTGAGACCGAGGTGGTTCTTCCGCGTCTCGAAAGCGACTTCTACGACCTCGTGGAGGCTGCCGTGGAAGGTATCGACTGCGAGACGAAATGGAGCGACGACGCTTATCTCGGCGTTGTGCTCGCTTCCGACGGCTATCCCGGCTCATACGAGAAGGGCGTGGAAATTAAGGGTCTTGAAAATGTTGATGCCGAGGTCTATCACATGGGCACCAAGCGCGACGGCAGGAAAATACTCACAGCCGGCGGCCGCGTGCTGATGGTGGTTGGCAAAGGGCGCACCATCTCCGAGGCCAACGAAGCGGCTAAAGCGGAAATAGCCAAAATCGACTGTCCTTCCCTTTTCCACCGCACCGACATCGGCAAGGCATCCCTCTGAATCAATTTTCAAACATTAAATCAATTCTCATTTAAGAGATGACAATAAGCGGAACCCAATTAGCTAAGGAACTGAAGCAAGACGTGGCTGCACGTGTTGCGGAAGTGAAAGAAAAATACGGACGCGCCCCTCATCTTGTGGTGATTCTTGTGGGGGAAGACCCTGCAAGCCAATCATATGTGAAAGGCAAGGGACGCGACGCGGAAGAGGTAGGTTTCAAGAGCACCACCATCCGTCGCCCCGCCGACATCACCGAAGAGGAACTCCTCGCTATGATTGCGGAACTCAATGCCGACGACTCGGTTGACGGTGTGCTCGTGCAGCTTCCCCTCCCCCCTCACATCAATGAAGACAAGGTAATCGAGGCAATTTCCAAGGAGAAGGACGTTGACGGTTTCCACCCCGGCAACGTGGCTTCGCTCTGGCAGAAGCTCCCCTGCACCCTCCCTTGCACGCCGAAGGGCATCATCAAGCTCCTCGACAAGGCGGGAGTGCAGATTGAAGGCAAAAAAGCCGTAGTAATCGGACGAAGCAACATCGTGGGCCTCCCCGCAGCGAAATTGCTCCTCGACCGCAACGCTACGGTCACGATGGCGCACAGCCGCACGAAAGACCTTGCGAAAATCACTTCGGAAGCCGACATACTCGTGGTGGCGATCGGCCGTCCCCGCTTCGTCACCGCCGACATGGTGGGCGAAGGAGCGGCAGTAATCGACGTAGGCGTGAACCGCGACCCTGAGACGGGCAAACTCTGCGGCGACGTAGATTTCGATGCCGTAAGCGCAAAGGCGTCGGTCATTACCCCGGTGCCGGGAGGTGTAGGACCGATGACGCGCGCCTGTCTTATGGAAAACACCCTGGAATGTTTCATCCGCAAGATGGAAAACCGTAAATAAATTACAAAACGATAAAACAACAATAAGACAATGATAGAAAGATATGGAAGGGATGTGATGCGCGAGGTCTGGACCGAGGAAAACAAATTCCGCGCATATCTCAAGGTCGAACTCCTTGCCGCCGAGGCATGGAGGGAACTTGGGGTGGTCCCCGCCGAAGACGTTGAGAAACTCAACGCCAAAGCCACGTTCAACATTGACCGCATCAAGGAAATCGAACTCCAGACGCGCCATGACATAGTAGCGTTCACCCGCACCGTCAGCGAATCGCTCGGCGACGAACGCAAGTGGGTTCACTACGGCCTCACATCGACCGACGTGGTCGATACCGCCAACGGCTACCTCTTCAAGCAAGCTAACGAAATCCTTCTTAAAGACATCGAGGAATACATCGAGATGCTTAAGAAGCAGGCCATCCGCTTCAAAAAGCTCCCCTGCATCGGACGCACGCACGGCATCCATGCCGACATCACTTCGTTCGGTCTGAAGTGGGTGCTCTGGCTTGCGGAGATGCGTCGCAACCTCGAACGTTTCAAAGCAGCCGCCAAGGGTGTGGAAGTGGGCAAAATCAGCGGTGCTGTGGGCAACTTCGCCAACATACCCCCCTTCGTGCAGGACTACGTTTGCGAGAAACTCGGCATCGCCAGCTCCGACATCAGCACACAGGTGATTCAGCGCGACCGACACGCCTACTATATGGCTACGCTCGCCCTCATCGGCGCAAGCCTCGAACAGATGGCCCTCGAAGTGCGCAACCTCCAGCGCACGGAAGTACACGAAGTGGAAGAGGCCTTTGGCAAAGGACAGAAGGGTTCGTCAGCAATGCCCCACAAGCGCAATCCGGTGAGCAGCGAAAACATCTGCGGATGCTCCCGTGTGCTTCGCGGATATATGGCCACCGCATACGAAAACGTGGCACTCTGGCACGAGCGCGACATATCCCACTCGGCTACCGAACGCATCATCATGCCCGACGCCACCATCCTTCTCGACTATATGCTCAACCGCATGAAGGGCATCCTTGAGAACCTCGTGGTGTTTGAAGACCAGATGATGGCAAACATCTACCGCACCAACGGCGTGATTTTCGCACAGCGCGTGATGAACGCCCTCATCGACAAGGGCTTCGTGCGTGAAAAGGCCTACGACACCGTGCAGCCTATCGCCATGAAGGCTATGGCTACGGGCGCTTCTTACCAGGACCTCCTGAAGCAGGACCCCGTCGTGATGGGTGCGCTCACCGAAGAAGAGCTTGACAACTGCTTCACGCTCGACTACTATTTCAAGAATATCGACCACATCTACAAACGTAATAAATTAGAAGAATAATGTCGGAAAGATTAGTTGTCATCGGCTCCCAGTGGGGCGATGAAGGTAAAGGTAAAATTACCGACTATTTCGCATGCCGCGCCGATATGGTGGTGCGCTACCAGGGTGGAAACAATGCCGGACACAGCGTAATGTTCAACGGCCACAAGTATTCGCTACAGAGCATCCCTTCCGGTATTTTCAACCCCAAGACCGTCAACGTCATGGGCAACGGCATGGTGGTTAACCCGGAATCCGTGCTCGTGGAGCTTCAGAAACTCCATGACCAGGGCGTCACCGACTATCAGCTCTTCATCTCCGACCGCGCAGCCATGGTGATGCCTTGGCATTCTGCGCTCGACGGAGCTTACGAAGGGCTGAAAGGGGGCAAACTCATCGGAACCACCAAGAAAGGTATCGGCCCCGCCTACAGCGACAAATATAGCCGCGTAGGACTCCGCATGGGCGACCTCCTCGAACCGGAATATTTTGCCGAAAGGCTCAAGGCGGCCCTCGAAGAGAAGAACATGGAGCTGAAGATGCTCGGGCTCCCCACCTACGATTTCCAGCAGGTATATGACCGCTATATGGAAATCGCCGGGATTCTCGGTCCGCGCATCGTAGATACGTCAGACCTCATCAACAAGGCCCTCCTCACCGACAAGAAAATCCTTTTCGAAGGGGCACAGGGCATGATGCTCTGCATCGACCACGGCACATATCCGTTCGTCACCTCCTCAACGCCTTCTTCGGCAAGCGTGCCTGTAGGCGCGGGCATATCACCGAAATGGATCGACAATGTCGTGGGCGTTGCCAAGGCTTACTGCACCCGCGTGGGCGAGGGTCCGTTCCCCACGGAGCTCTTCGACGAGATTTCGCATGAAATACGCGAACGCGGCCACGAATACGGCACCGTCACAGGGCGTCCGCGCCGTGTGGGTTGGTTCGACGCCGTGGTGGCACGCTATACGAGCCGCCTCGCAGGCATCGACAACTGGGCCCTCATGCTCTTCGACGTGCTCTCGGGTCTCGACAAAGTGAAAATCTGCACGCACTACGAACTCGACGGAAAGATTATCGACACGCCGCCTTCCACAATCTCCAAACTTGCACGCTGCAAACCTGTTTTCGTGGAACTCGACGGCTGGAAGGAAGATATCACAGGCGTGAAATCGTATGACGAACTTCCAGAAAACGCCAAGGCATACGTGCGTAAGATCGAGGAACTGACCGGTGTGCCCGTTGGGGTGATTTCCGTCGGCCCGGACCGCACGCAGACCATCCTGATTTCCGAGAAACTGAAGAATTTCTAAGAGTCCTAATCATTTAACCAACAATTATCGACAATGTCATTCTTATCAGAAAAAATAACAGAGGAAGGCATGACGTTTGACGACGTCCTCCTCATCCCGGCTTATTCCGAAGTGACCCCCAACATGGTGGAGGTGAAGACCCGTTTCTCTCGCAACATCACCCTCAACATACCCGTCGTTTCAGCCGCCATGGACACCGTCACCGAAGCCGCTATGGCTATCGCCATCGCCCGCCAGGGAGGAATCGGCGTTATCCATAAGAACATGCCCATCGAGGCGCAGGCGGCTCAGGTGCGCAAGGTGAAACGCGCCGAGAGCGGTATGATTTTCGACCCTGTCACCATCACTTCCGAACAGACCGTGGGCGACGCCCAGCGCATGATGCACGAGAACCATATCGGCGGCATCCCCGTGGTTGACTCCGAAGGCAAACTCGTGGGTATCGTAACCAACCGCGACCTCCGTTTCCAAACCCAGGCCGACCTCCCTATCGCCGAGGTTATGACGAAAGACAACATCGTCACCACCACAAACCCCGACCTTGCCGAAGCCTCCCAGATTCTTCTCCGCCACAAAATAGAGAAACTTCCGGTGGTCGATAAAGACAACAAACTTATAGGGCTCATCACCTACCGCGACATCACTAAAATCCAGGATTACCCCAATGCATGCAAGGACTCCAAGGGGCGTCTCCGCGTAGCCGCGGGCGTAGGCGTCACAAGCGACACGCTCAAACGTGTGGAAGCCCTCGTGCATGCCGGAGTCGATGCAGTGGTCATCGACACAGCCCACGGCCATTCAGCCAACGTTGTCAACACTCTCAAGGCCGTGAAAGCCAACTTCCCGGAGATTGACGTGCTCGTCGGCAATATCGCAACCGCAGAAGCTGCCGAATACCTCATCGCAAACGGTGCCGACGGCATAAAGGTAGGCATCGGTCCCGGTTCAATCTGCACCACCCGCATCGTGGCCGGCGTCGGCGTTCCCCAGCTCAGCGCCATCTTCAACTGCTCGCAGGTGGCTAAACGGCACGGAGTGCCGGTAATCGGCGACGGCGGTCTCCGTTATTCAGGCGACGTGGTTAAAGCAATAGCCGCAGGTGCCGACTGCGTCATGATGGGTTCAATGCTTGCAGGCACCGAGGAGTCTCCGGGCGAAACCATCATCTACAACGGACGTAAATTCAAGGCATACCGCGGCATGGGCTCGATCGAAGCTATGGAAGCCGGCTCGAAAGACCGTTATTTCCAAAGCGAGACCTGCGACTCCAGCAAGTTCGTGCCGGAAGGAATCGTGGCCCGCGTCCCCTACAAAGGGACACTCGCCGAGACCATCTATCAGCTCCTCGGAGGACTCCGTTCGGGCATGGGCTATTGCGGTGCAAAGGATATCAATGCGCTCCACAACGCCAAGTTCGTGCGCATCACCTCCGCAGGCGTTATCGAAAACCATCCCCACGACGTGACAATCACAAAGGAGGCCCCCAACTATTCACGCGGAGAATAACACACACTGAATATGGAAAAAATTCTGATATTGGACTTCGGTTCGCAATACACCCAGCTCATAGCACGCCGCGTGCGCGAGCTCAACGTATATTGCGAAATCCATCCTTTCAACAAAATTCCGGAGCTCGACGCAGACGTGAAGGGCGTGATACTGTCAGGGTCGCCCTCTTCCGTGCGCGACGCCGACGCTCCCAAGCCCGACCTGTCAACCATCAAGGGTAAACTTCCCCTTCTCGGCGTATGCTACGGAGCGCAGCTGCTCGCATACGAATATGGCGGCGATGTAGAAGGGGCGCCCTCGCGCGAATACGGACGCGCGATGCTCCGCGTGGTCGATCCCATCGACTCGCTGATGCTCAACGTACCCTCCCCCACTCAAGTATGGATGAGCCACGGCGACACCATCACAAAACTTCCCGAAAATTACAAGATCATCGGATCTACGGAAAACGTGAAAGCCGCCGCCTACCACATAGAGGGAGAGAAGACATGGGGCATACAGTTCCATCCGGAGGTGTATCACTCTACCGACGGCAAACAGATTCTCGCCAACTTCGTGCTCGGCATCTGCGGATGCTCCGGCACCTGGAGCCCGGCATCGTTCATCGAGACCACGGTAGAGGAACTCCGTCAAAAACTCGGCGACGACCGTGTGATTCTCGGTCTTTCCGGTGGAGTTGACTCTTCCGTAGCGGCGATGCTTCTCCACAAGGCTATAGGCGACCGCCTCACATGTATCTTCGTCAACAACGGTCTGCTGCGCAAGAATGAGTTCGACGAGGTTCTCGACTCATACAAGAACATGGGCCTCAACGTTATCGGAGTTGACGCAAGCGAGCGTTTCTATGCCGACCTCAAAGGCGTGACCGACCCCGAACAGAAGCGCAAGATCATCGGCAGGGACTTCGTGGAAGTCTTCAACGCCGAAGCGAAGAAGATAGAGGGAGCAAGCTGGCTCGCACAAGGCACCATCTATCCTGACGTAATCGAAAGCTGCTCCGTAAAAGGTCCGTCGGCCACCATCAAGAGCCACCACAACGTCGGCGGCCTTCCCAAAGAGATGAACCTGAAGATTGTTGAACCGCTTCGCCTTCTCTTCAAGGATGAGGTGCGCCGCGTGGGCAAAGCCATGGATATGGATCCGCGTCTTTTAGGCCGTCACCCCTTCCCCGGACCAGGCCTTGGTATCCGCATCCTCGGGGAAGTAACCCCGGAAAAAGTGCGCGTGCTCCAGGAAGCCGACGCCATCTTCATCAACGGCCTCCGCAAGGAGGGCCTCTACGACTCCGTATGGCAGGCGGGAGTGATGCTCCTTCCCGTGCAAAGCGTAGGCGTAATGGGCGATGAAAGAACCTATGAGAGTTGCGTCGCGCTCCGCGCCGTAATCTCAACCGACGGCATGACCGCCGACTGGGTACACCTCCCATACGAGTTCCTTGCCAACGTCAGCAACGAAATCATCAACAAGGTGCGCGGCGTGAACCGCGTAGTCTATGACATCTCCTCCAAGCCACCGGCCACAATCGAATGGGAATGACAAGCCTATAAGTTTTATAAATCTTATAATGGCGCAAGACAAACCTGGGATTCTAATAAAAATTCAAAATTAAAGAAGCGGTCCCGTGTCACCACGGGGCCGCTTCGCATAACGATTGGCCTGAGATTAAATCATTGTTAAAAGCTGGGTAGTAGATATGAAATATACGAGATAGATGTCAGAAGTATGAGAAGGTCAATCGATAGTTTCCACATTAATCATGAATCGAATTCTTTTAAGCGGTTTTTGACTCACTCAATAGTCTTTTCCAGAAAATCGGTAAGCATGTCGGGATCATGGCCCGCAAAAGCTATCTTCCCCTGCGGGTCAAGAAGCATCATGAAAGGAATGCTATGTATCTGATACGGCTCGCTGACTCCTTTTTTATGTGCGTCGTCGGCCCAGAGTTGCCTCCATTCCATCTTTTCCTGTTCCATAGCCTTGCGCCAGGCGGCCTCGTCGGCATCAAGGGAGACAGCCATCACGTCGAGTTTCCCGTCATATTTCCCGTAAAGTTCCCTCACGTGTGGTATCGCCGCACGACACGGTCCGCACCATGATGCCCAGAAGTCTATAAGGGTATATTTGCCGGGGTCGATGATTTTCGAAAGCTGCACCTCTTTGCCGTCGGCGTCGAGCACGGTGAAATCAGTATATGCTGCCAGCCTCGGGTATTTCCGGCTCTTCCCGATGGCCGCATCCACCTCTTCGAGACGTTTTTTATCCCACATTCCCGAAGCGGCCTGCGCCAGAGCGTCGAGTTCCTCGCCTGTATAGGTGAAGGGAACGGAGAGTGCATCAACAAGAAGTTTTCCCGAGATACTGTACTCCGGATGAGCCTTCATAAACGCCATCTGAGCGGCGTTCTTTTCTTTTTGGGCTTTTGAATAGGCTGCTGAAAGACGCTTCTGAGCCTCTTTTCCCCGCTCACGGTTCTCGTCAACGTAAAGGTCATAGTGCGCCTTTTTCGCTGCAAAATCATAAGGGAGCATCGCCTCTCCGTATTCGGCAAACTCCCTCTGTGCCTGTCCGCCTTCTTTTATCACATTTTTCTCTTGAAGCAGACCTGCGGTGCCGAAATAAAAACCCGGGGGAACACTGTCGATATGCGCCGCTCCCACCTTCATGTCAAGGTTTTCAACCATCAGGTCGAAAGCCCTTCCAAGCGATTCTTCATCGTTCAACTCGATGCGGAGTTCGCATAAGGCGGGAGCAGCCACACTTCCCTGAAGAGTGAAAGCACCACCTTTCGCCACGCCAGAAGCAAGTTCGTCATGTCCATGGATATCTATCGCCACGAGCTTCACTTCCGCACCGTCAGGAAGACCCGGGAAATCACCTTTTAGCGTAAACCCGTCAGCCGATGCGCAAGACACCGTCATCGCGCACATTGAAATTGCAAACAATATTTTTTTCATAACAGATGCGACTTTATTAAAATTATTTTCCGAGACGGGCTTCAAGAATCTCCGTCACCTCGTCGGGGCTATGGGTGGAGCATATCACATTCCCTTTGTCGTCAAGGAGCACAAGGCGGGGAATCGAAGTAATGAAGAATGCCATCGAACCTGTACGCATCTGTTCCTCGCCGTTGAGATGGAACTGGCGCCATTCCATCTTTTCCTTTTCCATAGCCTTGCGCCATGCCGCTTCGTTTTCGTCAACCGACACACTGAACACGTCGAGACGGTCGCCATACTTCTTATACAGCTCTTTCACGTGGGGAATAGCCGCACGGCACGGCCCGCACCACGATGCCCAGAAATCGATGAATGAATATTTCCCAGGCTTCAGAAGGCTATTGAAGTTTACCGCTTCACCCTCGGGAGTGGTGGCGTCGAACTTCGGGCATTCCATGCCGAGCGCATAGCGGTGGGCAAACTTGCGGCGCTTCTCCACCATGTTGGTGCGCACGGTGTCGGGACACGCCATCACCATGTCGGCCATTTTATCGATTTCAGAAGCATTAAACTTGAAAATATTCTCAAGCTCACGCTGCGTTTCATAGGCGGAGATGTTATAGTCGGGATGGGCCGCTATGAAAGCCAATTTGGCATCGAGAAACTCTTTTTCGGCAATACCCTTCAGGGCTTCATATTTCTTTACAGAATCAGGATTGTCGTTGGTTTCGAAATACTTGCTCGCGGAGAGATAGGAGGCATTGTCAAACTTTCTTTCAGCCGCGTTCACAGCCTTCATGAATTCTGCATATTCATCGGCGGTCTTCGAACCCTTAACGGTCATCACCATTTCCGGATACCTCATATTTATCAGGCTGTCAAAATCGAGGGTTGGGTTGAGAGTGAGCTGTGAAGGGTCGATCATCATCCTCACGCTCATCATGCTCTTATATTCATCATCGCCGGGGAGATGACGTTGGAAATAGAGTTTGCACATAGCGGGCGATTTCAAATCGCCGGTCATCTCAAACTTTCCGTTTGAAGGGTTGGCCGTTGCAAGCTTCTTCACATCGCCGTTAGGGTCTTCTATGTCGGAAAGCACTATTCTAACCGAATCGGGCAAACCTTTGATATTGCCTGAAAGTGTGAATTTTCCTTGCGCATAGGTCGGCAAGGCCATTGTCAGAGTCAAAAGCCCCGACAAACCAAGTTTCATGAAATTCATGGTTCCTTATTATTTGGAATTATATACTGTTCTTGTAGGGACATTGCTCCGCAATGTTGCTTTTGGGAATCAAATCTGCAAATCGAATTGCCAATCAAACATGCCGGAGGCATGTCCCTACATTATAAATCTTCGTTTTGATTATATGGCATCTTTCACCCACCTCACGCTGAGATAGCAGTCGGCACGCATACACTCCCTCGACACTTTCCCGTAGTTGGCGGTAATACGGCGGAAATAAACCATGTCGTAATCCTCCTGATAGCTTTCGTCAATCGTCGAAGTCCAATAGTAACCATGCTCGCCTACATAGTCGAGGTTAATTTCTATCCAACCGTACGTCTGCACGGGGAAGCAACCTCCGCCGGTGCCGAGACCAAGCTCCGGGCCTTTCCCTTCTTCCATCAAGGAAAAAGCCACGCCATCGCCACGGAATCCTTTGGAAGCTGCATCTTTCATCCCGAGAAAAGATTCAAGTTTCTGCCAGTCTTCATCTGTGGGCAGCCTCCAGCCCTCCGGGGCTGACGCCACAGCCTCCTCGTATGTCATCGGATTGCCGTATGCCGGCAGATATTCGTTTTCGTAATATTCCACATCGGCTTCGCTGCCGAGCACATAGTCATAGTCGAAATTGTTATAATACTCGGCTTCCGAAAGGGGCGTGCCGTTTTTGGCATTGGTGGTAGTCCACATCTGGTCACCGATTTTCACCCACTCATATTCGTTACCCAGGTCATCGGTCACGGTTCCCCTGTCGCTCACCGCAATTTCAGGAAGGTCGTTGTCGTCGCCGCAAGATGTCATCCCCGTGAAAGGAACCATCGCAGCCGCCAATATATATAGATACTTCTTCATTATTTCACTGCATTAAAGTCAACACCAAGTTCAGCAATAGTCTCTCTGAGGATATCATATTTTCTGATTATCAAAGGATAGTCAGCCCATTTTTCCTTGAAATCCTCTTCATCTTCGTTGAATACGGCCTTTTTGAAATCCGCAAGGTCATTGCTTTCATAAAGGAAATAGTCGTAAGCGGGATCGCCATACCAGTCTTCGGAATATCTCATAAAGCCAAGGTTATAAATTAGCTCCACATCCTGCCAGACAACCCAACTGTCGAAGAAATCGGAAACGTATTCCCTATAATACTGCTCGCATACAGCGAAAAACGGTTCGAGCGCGGGTGTGTATTCATCGACTTTCGTATCAACCAACGATGAAAGGAGACTTTTTCCCAAACTGCGGGCAGTTTCCTCGTCGGCTTCAAGCCAATCCGAGGCGTTGATGCAAAAGCAACGCCAACAACTTAAAAGAGCCGCCGGTTGCATCCGGTAAGAATTCTTTTCATTGGTTTCAAGATTCTTTACAAGAAGGATGGAATAAGGCTTTAGCTGTCCTCCCTCCACGTTGATGTAAGGGATAAAATATTTCGACACGAGGGAAAGCACTTTTTCCCTCTCATCTTCCTCAAGTTCGTCGAAGGAATAATTCAGCAGTCTCTTGCCGGTTAACTGCCAGTTGAAATCCACCTTCTCCACACGGTCGTTGCCATATTCGTCGGTATATTCGGCAAGCACGTCGGAGAAAAGGAGATAGATGCCTGTGTCGCCGTAGAAATTCCTGCGCAGCGAAGCCGATGCGCTATTGTCGGAAGCCGGCACCTCGAAAAAGTTAACGTATGGTTCGCTCGGTATAAGGTCTTCCGTACCGTCGCCGCACGAGCACAAACACATCGCCGCCACGATTGCCGACACCATAAATATTCTATTAATTATCTTCATTTTAGTCTTATTCAAAATTAAAAAAATCGAATTTGAAAATTCAAAATTCAAAATTACCTTACCAGTCCCAGTCGTCATCATCGTCGCCCGAATCATCGGAATCGAGATTGTCGAGGCTCGAACCGTGGACGGTGGTGGTGGTGAAAACCTGACGGTACGGACGGTTGGCATTGCCGAGCGAAACCTGGAAGTTCCTGATTGTCCTCGGAATCGGGAGGGTATATGCACCGTCGTTCTTTTCGAGTTTATACCAATCGGTGTGGTCATAGTCATAGTTCGCCTCATAGGGATAGCCATGTATTATCTCCTTGCTCCAGGGATAGGGCGTGCATACCGTGTAACGGCGAAGGTCAAACCAGCGGTGTCCTTCGATAAGGAATTCCCTGGCACGTTCGTCCCTGATGAAATCGATAAGGTCGTTGCCGCTTTCTGTCAGAGTCACGTCGCCCTCCATTCTCGTGGCAAGAAATTTCTCAAGCGTCCGGCGGGCCGTTCCCTCGTCGCCCTTGTAGGCCGATGCCTCGGCGAGCGTAAGGTAAGCCTCCGACGTGCGGAAACAGAACACACTACCCACCGACGTATATGACCCTACGGCTTCCGGCTGACCGTTAACCTTGCGGAATACGTTCTTGGCACGCTGGGCGCCGTCGCCTATATAGCGGTTCTTACGGTAGTCGTTGTCGGCATAAAGGGCAAGCATGTCGTCTGAAATGAAAAATCCTGACGGATACGACCTCGTATCTATGAAAAAGAAGGCTATCAGATAATCGCCCATCGAGAAGAGCACTTCAGGAGAAGACGAATCAAGGCAGGTGTCGCCTATTGCCTTTGTGCCGATTTCAAGGAGTTTGTCGTTTGCTGCAAGCACCTCTTTTGCCTTGGCTATGGCGTTGTCCCAATCCTGCATATAGAGATGTACGCGGCTCTGGAGCAGACGCACCGTGTTGATGTCGGCGTGATAAATCGATTTCCTCGTGGTGCCTTCAAGACATTCCTCGGCGGCGGCAAGGTCTTCAAGCACTTTTGCATACGTCTCGGCGAGCGTTGCGCGGTTGAACTCTTTGTCTTCAATAATCTCCGTAAATTTCAGCGGCAAACCTTTGGCAGACGCCGCCGTGGCGGGATTGTATGGCTCGCAATATAGGTTGGCAAGGAAGAAATAGTAGAGCCCGCGCAGAAAGTAAGCCTCACCTTTCACACGACGCTTGTTCATGTCGTCTTCTGTGGAGTTCGACGGCTGTTCATCAATCAGGGAGATAACCATGTTGCAGACGTTGATACGCGAATAAGGCGCGTTGAAATATTTTTCATCCCCTCCGACATATCGCATCTGTCTGTCCATCCCCGTGTCTTGTTGCCACGTGAAGAACGGGAACATCTCATCGTAATATGAACTCATGCAGATAGGGGTGTCACCCGTTCTTATCTCGTCGCTCATGAAATGGAGTATATCGAAATGGTCATCCCTCTCCATATCGCTGGATCCCCCGGTATAATAGTAACGGCCCGTGTGGAGATAGCCGGAACCCAAGAGCACCTCGTCGAGGTCTTCCCAGGAATTCACCTTTGCGAGGTCTTGCGAATATTCCTGAAGGAATGAATCGCATGAATTCAGACCCATGCCTGCTGCAGCAAGCACTGTGCCATATATTATTTTGCTTATCGTCTTCATAATGTTGGTTCCTTTAGAAAGTGATGTTGATTCCGAACGAGAAACCGGGACGGTCAGAAAGCCGGATGGTGGTGAAGCCGCCCTGTGTGGGAGTCTGCCCTTTCAGTTTGGAATCGCAGATGGTGAATAGGTTGGTTCCGGTCACGGTCAGTTCGAGTCGTTCGCATCCCCATGGGGTCAGAATCTTTTCGGGGAACATATAGGAAAGGCTGAGGGTGTTGAGCTTCAGATAGTCGGAACTGACCACCCTTATATCGGAATAATCATACATATCCCAATAAGAATTGGCTATCGTCTGCACCTCGTCCAACTTCTCAGACCAATGGTTGAGATATTTAAAATAATTTTCATGCATTTGTCCGATAATCGCGGGGATGTTTGTGTGGAGTTCGTCGCCCGGTTTCTGCCAGCGGTCAAGATAGTCGCGGCTCAGGTTGTTTTCCGATTTAAGCCGCCCTTGCTGCGTATAAACGCCATTGCTTTCCGTGCCGGCGCCATACATTCCGAAAAGCCTTGTCTTCGCGCCGAGGCTATAGACAAAGTTGGCATTGAGTCGCAGGTTTTTCCAACGGAGCATGGTCGAAAGGTTGCCCGACATAATCGGTTCGCGCGAACCCGATGCGGTGAGCACGCTTGTGTAGGTGTCATATTTGCTCTTTCCTTTGAGGTCTTCCACGTGATCCATCCAGTCATCGAACATCGGGCCACCGTCAACCGGACTGAGTCCGAGGAACTTGTAGGAATAGAACGTGCCGACGGGTTGACCCTTCACGATGGCATTGCCGTTGAGGAAGTCGTTAAGTTCATACGATTCCCCTGCCGGAAGCGACTTGATTTTGTTGATGGCGCGGGAGAAGTTGGTCGAAATGGTCCACTGCCAGTCGCGGGTGTTGACGGGGCGTCCGGTAATGCCGAACGAATAACCGGTGTTGTCGATGTTGCCGCCGTTCACCACGTAGCTTTCATAGCCGTTGACGGTCGATATGGTCTTGGTCATAAAAGCGTCTTTGGTGTGTTTCCAATAGAACGATGCATCGAACTGCAAAGCCCTGTTGAAGAAGCCCCATTCGAAACCGAGATTGTAGCTCGTGGTTTTTTCCCATCGCAGGTCAGGGTTGGGGTTGCGTTCCACAGTAGAGACGTATTCGCCGTAGAAGTCGTCGTACGACCCCTTCCTGATTATCATCACCGGGCTTTGGTCGGAGAGCATGTTGCCCTGGAAACCGTAGCTCCCTTTAATCGAGAAATAGTCGAGCCAGGTGAATTGCTTGAAGAAGTCGAGCTGTGCGGCGTCGAACGAAGCCGAAACCGACCAGATAGGAAGGAGCTTGTCGTTAGCTCTGTCGCCGAAACTATTCGAACCGTCAACGCGTGCATTGGCATTGAGGAATATAAGTCTCTTCCAGTTGTAGCTCGCCGTGATATATGCCGAGAGCACGTTCTGCTTGCTGTTGGTTATCGCAGGCACGTTGGAAGAGAGCCACGAAGCGTAGTTGGTATATTTCGTGAGGTCAATGCCGGTGGCGAAGCTCATGCCACGGTCAGGGAAATAGCCTCTGGATAGGGCCGAATACCCCTTGTAGCTGTCGGAGGTTGCTTCCACGCCGATACCGCCGCTGAAGTTATGCACTTCGTTGAAATAGTTGTTCCAGTCGAGTTGCAGACGGGCGGTCCAGCTTCTGAGTTTAGTGTCGTTGACACTGTATTCCCCGCCCTGCGGCATTGAACTTTCTTCAGGAGGCGTTTCACCGAGTTCACATCCCCTTAGCTTGGCTGCATAGTATGTTTCCGGCCCCCAATAGCTGTTGACTCCGGTGTTGGAAGCCGTGTAGGAGAATATGGCGTTGGCTGATAGCCAGTCGGTGATGGTGAAGCGGAAATTGGCGTTGAACGACAGATTGGTGCCGCTTTGGTCAACGCCGCTGTGTTCGAGTTCGTTGAAAATGTTATATCTGTAGCGATAACCTTGATATTCGCATTGGTCGTAATAATAGAGCGAACCGTCGGGATTATATGCCGGGATTACGCGGCTCGCACGGTAGGCATATTGCAGCGGAGCCACAGAAGATTGGTAATAGTCGCGGTCACTGACCGAGCCGTTGAGTCCGAAAGTGGCAGTCAGCCAGTTGGCGAAGTTCACGTCGAGGTTGATCATCGCGTTGTAACGCTTGTTTTTGTTACCCTTCACGATGTCGTCGTCGTCGGTGAAGCCAAGCGAAGCGTAGTATGAAGTCTTCTGTCCGCCGCCGCTGATGGTGAGCGTGTGCTGCTGCGAGAAGCTGTCGTGGGTGAGGAGGTCGAACCAGTCGGTGTTGACGGTCTCGAACCAACCCAACTGGCGGTCGAATTCCGTCTTGTCAATGCGCCCGCCGTAGAGTTCGTTCATAAGATACTCGAAGCCGACGAGCGTGTTGGCATTGTCATAAACGTAATGGTCGGCGAAAAGCTGCTTCGAAAGGGCGATGCGCTCCTTGGAGTTGAGCACATCTACCGAACGGTCGGTGTAGCGCGGGCGTGCCTTCCATGTGAAGGAGTTGCTGTAGCGGATCTTGGCAGGTCCCTCCTTGCCTCGCTTAGTGGTGATGACGATGACGCCGTTGGCTGCTTTAGTGCCGTAGAGCGCGGTGGCGGAAGCGTCTTTAAGCACGTCGAGACGCTCTATGTCCTGAGGGTTGAGGCCGGAGATGGCATTGCCGATGCGGTTGATATAGTCGGGGTCGTTGAGTTCGTCGGGCGAAATGGGCACCGGGTCTTTCACCACGATTCCGTCAACCACCCAGAGGGGTTCGCGGTTGCCGATGATTGACGACGTACCCCTGATTCGGATTTTCGGGGCGGCGTTGGATTCGCCGGAGTTCGACATATACATGAGGTCAGGCACCTGCCCTTCAAGCATCTGGTCGATGCTGAGCGCGTCGGGGCGGATGATGTCTTCGGCTTTTATGGAGGTGATGGCACTCGTGGATGCACGCTTGTCGATAATCTTGTAGCCGGTGATGACCACGTCGTCGATAAGGTGTTCGTCGGCGGCAAGCTGGAAGTTGAGGACATCGCCGTCGCCCACCCTGCGTTCCGTAGGCTTATAGCCGATATACGACACCGTAAGGTTCGTGCCTTTCTTCACGTAGAGGTCATACTCGCCGTTGAGGTCGGTGACGGTGCCTGCGCCGCTTACCTTGTCATAGACGGAGGCTCCTACGAGCGGGTCGCCGGTGTCTTTGTCGCGCACGGTACCGTGTATCCCCTTGGTCTTTTGTTTCACAATAATCGAGTTGTTTTCAATGGCATAGCTCACATGGCGGGGGGTCAGAACCTCGTCAAGCACTTCCCTCACGGGCTTGTTTTGTGCGTTCACCTTCACTTTTTTCATGAATCGCACGTCTTTCACGTTATACACCACCGACATCCCGGTCTGTGAATGTATGGCCTTGAAGAGGTCGTCGATGGTCATCTCCCTGTCGGGGAGCGTCACCCGGGCATCGCCGCCCGAATGGTCCTGAGCGCTCGCCACCGGGACGAACGCCAACAAAACAAACAGCGTCAGGATAAGAAAATGTTTCATGCTGCTTTTATTTTAAAGGTTAGTTTGATTCGTTTTTTTAATGGTCGGTCTGGCAGGGGTCATTCCTTCTTTTCCTTTACCTTCACCCGTTTCCCTTTGAGGTCGAATTCCACATAGTTGGTTTGGGTAAGGAGATTTAGGAATTGCGCCAGAGGCATCGTGCGCGATATTATCCCGCTGAACGATTCCTCTTTTACCGAGGAGTCGGCATACTCCACTTCGATGTCATACCAATGTGAGATTTCCTCGAAAAGGTCTTTTAGAGAAGTGTCGCGGAAATGATATGCCCCGTTGCGCCAGCCCACGAAGAGGTCAACGTCTTCTTCCACGATTTCAAGGCTTTCGGTAGAAGGGGAGTATTCGCCGGTTTCCCCCGGTTCGAGGAAGGTCTCCACGTCGGTGCCTTCCGGCTGCAACGCCACGCTCCCTTTCACAAGGGTGGTGGCCACCATGCCGTTGCGGCGCGTATTGACGTTGAACTGCGTGCCATATACCTTCACATCGACCCCGCCTGTGGCGACCACGAACGGCCTCACAGAGTCGGCGCTCACCTCGAAATACGCCTCACCCCGGAGCGATACGCGCCTCACGGTGCCTGCGAACGTATTGGGATATTCTATCTCGGTGTCGGAATTGAGCCATATTTTTGTGCCGTCTTCCAACCGGAGACAGAGTTCGGCTCCTGCTGCCGTGCTGAGCCTGTGGGTCTCAACGGGTGCCGAAGGGATGTGTGCGCCGTATGTCACCGTTGAGGTCTCCTCGTCATAATCCACGTTGGCTACCGTGTGGTCGGAAATCTGTGCAAGCCCGTAGTGGCTGCCGCGCCCGGTGGAGAGAATCACCTTTCCGTTGGTTTTCTTCTCCGTATAAATCTGAAGGCTGTCGGCCACGACAGCCTTCTCCGGCATTTCCGATTTCGCCGTCACGTCGGGCTGTGGGCTTCCGATGGAATCGAGGTCTTCGAAAAACCGGATTGCCACTCCCGCCACAAGGGCTACGCTTGCTGCAAGCAACGCAGCCGAAATTCTCTTTAGTCTTTTCTGCCGGAATTTCCCTTTCAGGAACTCCGAATACCGTCGGCAGCTTCCGGAAAGGTCATCGTCGGAAGGCACGAAATCCGGTGTTTCATGATAATAGGTTTTAAGACGCTCGAAATATTCCCTGTGATGCTCGGAGGCGGACAACCATTCCTCCACCTCTTTCGCCTCACCGGGAGCGAGCGTTCCTTCTATTTTCTTATATAGCAGTTCTACCTCCATGCGGATTCATTTTTATCAACGACACGGAAGCATTAATTTTGGTTTACAATTTTTTGCATTTTTTCAGCAAACGCCGCGATTTCGTTCCCTTTTCAGGAAACGCCGAGGTTACCCTTTATCTTTGCCACGGCGCGGTGGAGCTGCACCTTCACGGTGCTGACGGCAATGTCGAGTTCTTCGGCTATCTCCCTCACTTTCATCCCTCTTTTAAAGCGCATTTCGCATATTTTGCGGCAACTCTCGGGCAACGACGGCAATTCACCTTCAAGACGGGCTATGAGTTCGTTTCTTTCGTCGAGGTCTTCGTGCAATGAAGAAAAAAGGAGGTCTTCGTAGTAGAGACGCATGTTGCGGTCTTCGAGGTCGAGGTCGCGCAGATAATTGAGGCAGCGGTTGCGCACCATCATCGAGATGTAGCCTTTCAGATTGTTGATTCCATCGAGAGCCGACGAATGGTCAAAGACAGATATGAAAACTTCCTGGACAATATCGCTCGCTATGTCCTTGTCTGCCACATAGTTCAGGGCAAGACAATAGGCACGCTCAGAGAACCGTTCGAACAATTCCCTGTAAGCATCGGCCCTCCCTTTTTCAAGCCTTCGGATTAAATCGTCGTATTCACTACCCATTTGATATCCGGCACATCGTACCGTCTGAACAATGACACGGTTTTTCCGGAAAGGTTTACACAATTCATAATATCCCTTAATTTTTTTTACAATTTCTTCCGGAAGGAAGGGGGTGAGGGTTTAAGGTTTAGAGTTTAGAGTTTAGAGTTTAGAGTTTGAGGTTTAAAGTTTAAAGTTTAAAGTTTAAAGTTTAGAGTCTTTAAGGTCCTTAAAGTCCCTAAAGTCATTAAAGCCCTTAAAGCCTCTAAAAACTAATCACAATTCCTCATTTCTCATTTCTAATTACTAATTTTTTATTCCTTTGATGATATATTTTACAAAACTTAACGCTAAATTTGCATTCGAATTCCAATACTTGAATTTTAACACCTTTCAATCTTTCGACATGAAACTTCCACTGTCAATATCTGTTATGATAGCCTCGCTTGCGGCGATGCCATCATTGGCGGCAGCTGAAGAAGCTCCCGCACCGCGTCTTCAAGACAATTCCAACCCCGTGACATCTGAAATACTGCGTCTTGACGTCGAGGCGCGGTTCGATTACCAATACGTCACCCGCGACGGCGACTCCGACGATGCCGCTTCCGGCTTCGAGGGGAAATATCTCGTGATGCGACTCGACGGCATGATTGCCCCGGGGCTCACCTACTCCTGGCGCCAACGCTTTAACAAAGACGCATCTTTCTTCAACGCCACCGACTGGGTTTATCTCAACTATGCCACGGGCCGTTGGAATTTCCAGGCGGGCAAAGAAGTGGTGGCGATAGGCGGCTATGAATACGACCGTGCTCCCATCGACCTTTACGGTTGCTCCGTATTCTGGAACAACATCCCCTGCTACGCATTCGGCGTATCTGCCGGCTATGGCATAACCGGCAACGACAGACTCACATTCCAGGTCACTGAAAGCCCGTTCGCCTACTCCGGCAACCGCAACATGTATGGCTACAACCTTATGTGGAACGGCTCGCACGGCTTCTTCGACGCCATCTATTCCGCCAACCTTATGGAATATGCCAAAGGGCGCTATATCAGCTATCTGGCCCTCGGCAACAAATTCTCTCTCAACAAAGTCCGGCTCGAGCTCGATTTCATGAACCGTGCCGCTTCACATCAGACGCTCCTCTTCAAAGACTGTTCCGTGATGGCCGAACTTTCATATTCTCCCGACTCACGCTGGAGGATTTACGGCAAATATACATACGACGTCAACAAGACGGGCACGGGAGCCGACCTCGTGGTGGCAGACGGCACCGAGCTCAACATGACGGGAGCCGGATTCGAGTTCTTCCCACTGATGAAAAAACGTCATCGCCTGCGCCTCCATGCCGGATTATACTATTCATGGGGTAAAAACGGCAATCCCGACAACCTCATGCAGAGCAAGACGATGTATGCCACCGCCGGACTTACCTGGGACATGAACCTTCTCAACATAAACCGTAAATAAATATCATGGAAGCTAACGAAAACGAAGCCGCTATCGAGGTGGCGACGGAAGCCGGAACCGTCAAAAAGAAAAAATCCGTGCTCGCCAAATATGAAGGGGTGATTTGTCTCGCCGTGGTCTTCGGACTTTTCTACTACCTCGGGCAGGCAATGGGAATGGCGAATATGCTCAACACGCTGATGCATACCGCCCACGACCTCCTACTCAACACGGTGTTCTATCTCATGGGAATCTGTGTGCTTACGGGGGCGCTCGGCAGGATTTTCGTGGAGTTTGGCGTTGTCAAGATGCTCGAAAGGCTGCTGCGCCCCCTCATGAAGCCGCTCTTCCACCTTCCCGGCGTGGCGTCGCTCGGGGCGGTGATGACCTTCCTCAGCGACAACCCTGCAATCATCTCTCTGGCTTCCGACAAGCGTTTCAGCTCATATTTCAAGAAATTCCAGTTCATATCGCTCACCAATTTCGGCACCGCGTTCGGAATGGGACTTCTCGTCATGGTCTTCATGGTGGGTCAAGGCTATTTCTGGCAACCGCTCGTAGGGTTCTTCGGGGCGTTCTGCGGATGTGTGGTCTCCACGAGACTCATGCAGTATTTCGTCATCAAGAACTTCCCCCTCTATGCCGTGGAAGATGTGGTGGCTGACCATGCCGAAATAGAGAAAGAGGAAGCCAAGGTGGAGAAATCCGGATTCATACGCGTGCTCAACTCCCTTCTCGACGGTGGACGCACAGGTGTTGACGTGGGTCTCGCCATCATTCCGGGCGTGCTCATCATCTCCACGCTCGTCATGATTCTGACCTTCGGTCCCGGTTCGGACGGCAACTACACGGGCGCGGCATACGAAGGCGTAGCCCTTCTCCCCTATCTCGCCGACAAAGTCAACTTCATATTCGACTGGCTTTTCGGCTTCGCCGACCCTCACCTCATAGCCTTCCCCATCACCGCCCTCGGGGCCGTAGGCGCCGCCCTCGGACTGGTGCCCAACTTCATAGCCCAGGGATGGGTTGACGGCAATGCAATAGCGGTCTTCACCGCCATCGGCATGTGCTGGAGCGGCTATCTGAGCACCCACACCGCCATGCTCGACTCCCTCGGCTACCGCGAACTGACCCCCAAAGCCATCCTCGCCCACACCATCGGAGGCATCGTCGCAGCCATCGTCGCCCACCTCCTCTACATGACAATCATATTAATTAGCAATTAGCAATTACTAATTAGTAATTATGATTACTAAATCCGATTGCCCTAAAAACAATAAGGTCATTAAGGACCATAAAGACCTTAATGACCTTAAAGTCTTTAAAGTTCTTAAAGTCCTTAAAGTCTTTAACGTCTAAAAACCAATTGCTAATCACAATTACTAATTACTAATTACTAATCGCTAAATCGGTAATCACAATTACTAATTACTAATCGCTAATTACTAATTAGTAAGGCGGCGCCCCCTTTCGGAACCGCCGCCTATTAGAATTTAATGCCCAAATTAAAATCACATTAATACTGAAGCGAGACGCCGTTGCCTCACGGCACCGGACGCCCCTATAACGTACTACTTGAAGTTTCTTTGCATTTTTCAATTCTAAGTTTCTTTACCTTTATCCATCACCGGTGTCCGATAATCGTCTCCACGGGAGGGTCTTTCAGAAGCACCCTCCCGTCGCTTGCCAACACATAGAATGTTGGCATAGCGCGGAAGACGTATCTTTCATCATCTTCTACCCCCTCCAAATCGAATCCTACCGTCCACGACTCCGGCATATCCCTTTTCGTAGCCTCAAACCTTTTGCGGTCGCCGGTAACGTCTATGGCTATCACCTTCACCCCTTCGGGCAACGGCGCAACCGCCAACTCCCCTTTTATCTCCTTGCATTGTTCGCAGTCGGGGTCGTAAAACATCACCAACGTCTCGCCGGCGCCCAACTCTTTGAGCAACGTGCTTTCCGCACCGTCCCTGCGGACCAGACGGAAATCCGTGGCTTGTTCGCCTCGCCGGTTCTTCATCGCCTCCCCGAGACGATGCTCCGCCCGCAGACGCACCCCCTCCTCGCTCTCCGATGCAGAAATCCACTCCCGCAGGAAATAAATGTATAATTCCTCGCTACGCATCGGAGAGTTGGGGTCGTCGAGATAATGCTCCGCCACATAACGAAGCAAAACGGAAGCTCCCTCCGACTTCCCCGCCTCGGAGAGAAGACGTGCCACAGCTTTCTGAGCGTCTTCTTCGGGTGTAACCGCCAACACCGTGAGGTAATTGGCGAAATTCTGCTCCACGAATGCCGTGTCGAGGCTGCGGCTGTCGCGTCCGAAATCCAAGGCATCCCAGAAGTGAAGCGACACGAACGCCGCCCTCTCCCCCGGCTCCTTCAAATCCGCCGGCACCTCCGGCAAAGCCAACTCCATCGAATCAACCGACATTGCCGCCACCTCCGGATAGACTTCAGAATAGGATTTACCACTCCTTCCACATGCCGATATTAATAATATCGGCATGCAAACCGAAAGCAAAAAAAGATTCCCATTCATTTATCAATCCGTATAATCGCGCACACATCTTACCCTCATATTAGAACCCTGCTGACTAATATTTTTATCAGTCAATAAGATTCCATGTGTGCTTAACATCACAAGAAAACGATTCTGGCCATTTGTATAGTCTCCACCATATCCCGTGGTTGTATTGAAATAATTTGCTGTACAAGTTAGCCAACAAGATCCACCGCTGAGAATACCAAGATTTCTCAAAATTGCCGCCTCTTTCTGGTTTGGTATTCTCCACCCCCCTTTGGCTGTAGTATTTAAAGTGCTACATGGATTTGTGTACATGTACGTTTGCAGACCTGTAGCATTTCGATATCCACTTGGAACACCATCCGGAAGGTCTGTCGAAGAGAATTCGAATTCTTTATATACCATATTATACTCATACTGAGTCACAAGATGAGAAGGCATAGGATTAGGGTTATCATCGGTAGGAGTATCCCCGTTGCCCGTATAAGCAATTACCCTGATTGAACGGGGATCGTAATATTTCATTTCAACTATATTGCTACCAGGCTCATGATAATATGCCATTTCTGTTTTATCTTCATCTGAGACAGTAGTTAAATCGGTGCCGAGATTTCTAATACATCTTACATTCCAAGGATTCGAATAATTACCACCCCAGGCATGGGCTTGTGCCCAAGTTGATGTTGACATACCTTCCATCGCCCATAATATCATCGGTGATACAACCCCTTCACCCGAAGCAGCATTACTCGCCACAAACATATAACGTGATAACACATCACTAAAAATAGCCGTACCATTGGTTCCTGGAGTTTGCCACCCATTCTGATTATTTCCGGTAGCAACTGCATTCCCATTATTATTTACAGCCGACAGTCTCGTAACGGATTTATAATTCATCACAGGATCTGTCAATGATTCGGCACCCAAAAGAAGGCGAAGATATTTTCCTATAGTGGGTATATACCATCTGATTTCTTCCGGATCAATCCTTCCGTTTCCGTTGTTATCCCTATTTCTGCTCATACAAAGGTTCATAGCCTCAACAGCGGTCGTGCTCTCCGAGGGATCGGAAAATGTCACAGTTCCGCTTGAAATCGTCACAAGACTCGGCAAAGTGGCATTATGGGCAGCAATTCCATCGCCTCCCTGGGTTCTATTGCCGGTAACGGCAGGAATAGCTTGAGGTGACATATAATCGTTGGTATATCTAATAAATGAGGACCATTGCGGGCGGCTATCTTCATCGCCCGATAATATACTCTCATCACCTTTTGTAACCCAACGCCCTATGTTTAATCGTCCGTTCTGGTCTGATGTAGTCCAAGTAATACTTGTGTTAGACCTTACAGTAAGACCTTCCGTCTCGTTCACTCGCTCCGTTCCCACAACGCCCTTATCCATAGGGACTTTATTGATATCCGTTGTATTATAGTATGTCTGAATAGACTTTTGCGTCACTCCATATTTACTTCTTGCATAAATTCTCAGACCGTCGGCAGATTTCTTTTGCGTCGTTTTGATATAAAACCTGCGTGGATCCTGATTCACATAACTCATCCATTTTGGCCTACCTTCCTCCTTAATGGTTTCATTGCCATAATTAGCATCACCATATCGAGGCTCATAGGTGTATTCGTTTACAAATACGGTATAGTTGCCTGCCACAAGTTTTCCAGCCTGTAGAAGTTTATTCATGTCGGCAAGAAGGAAGGTCTCCGTGCCTGTGTAGGAGTCCGCAGATACGGACGGGGAATACCGAGCCAACTGATTTGCCCCATTCGTTTTCTTCAATTCCACCCAATTATAAAGGGCGGCATCAACCTTCGACAAATCCGTAGTTTCATCAAACACATATTGCCTACCGTTTTTATAAGTCGTGATAAGGAAACCGAATCCGGTTCCAATATCTCCGGTAGCCTGTTCGTTAAGATCCTGTTCAGTTAACTCTATATTAAACACATTATAATGTGCATCGAGGTCAATGGGAGTATTCTCCACAAGATCGCTCACAATACCTGTTTCACCGGAAAATGGAATCGATTCATCATACGCATCCACACGTATATCTTCAACACCACCGATAGTAACATCGTATTTATATTCAGTATTTCGGAAACAATTAAAGTCCTTCGATTTTGCAGCAATATCGTTTCCCAAAATATAACCGAGATGGACAATATATTCGGCATATCCGACACGGTCAACCTCAGTACCAGGCGAAACTTCGGCTCCATTCTCACCAACTGTCAGTTTATCGTTATAATCAATGGTACATGAGAACTTTACGTATGAAGCCATATTATTTGGAGTCCAGGTTTCGCCCGAAAGCATTGTAAAAAGTTCGAGCTTATTGTCTTTAGAAATTTCACGGTCATTATAATCAACACATTCAGGATTTTCACTTTCGTGCTTGTTTTCACCTTGCCAGAAGTCAAAGCTATAACTACCGTCTTCATTCTTGGTAATATATTGAGATCCAAACTGGGGAACATCGGCATAATAACCTGAAGCATCTTCCTCGCTTGAAGAAAAATCCCCGTAATTAGCACCTTGTCCCGGCACTCTTCCTTTCGACCTTTCATAAAGCCAAGAATATTTCGGTGCATTGATTACGGTAAAACTATTCACTGCAATAGTTAAATTTTTATCGGGCTTTGCCTTTACATTAAATTTAATGTGTGATACCAATCGACGCAGATGTATAGCGCCGTTACTTAAAGTAACCTCATTTTTACTTGCAGGAATAAAAAACTGCGTAAAGTTTTCGTCTTGCCATTTATTCGTTGCAATGGGCACTATATGAGGATTGCCGGGAGGCAAGGTGTTGACATAGCATCCTGCCATGGGAAGAGGACTTCCGATGGGAGCATATACATTCTGAGATGATACCGGCGACTCGACGGCAATATCAAGAAACTCCGGCCATGTATCGGCCTCTTCAAGCAAATCTTTCAACAATCGTCGTTCGGTAGGGGCAGATTTAGTCACGCCATAATTCTGGTCGGCGTTTGCTATAGCTATAATATAATTATATCCGCTTTCACTTTTTAACGTTACACTCTCATCATCGAATTCAGTTGTTGTCTTATCAAGATTTTCTTTCACCACCCAATCACTGGTAGCCTTTCCTGTTGAAGCACTATATGTACGCACCATCAAATGAGAAACCCTGTTAAGATTTGATTCTCCAATATCAGCACGCGTCTGCACATCCATTTTCGGCATACTTAACGGAATAGAAACCATGACCGGCTCTCCGCTGACGGTGTAGTCGGGCAAATCAAACCTTTCGTCTGTGCATGACGGCATGGCAACCGCCGCGACTATCGCCATCGCCACGATTCCAAGCCCATATTTTAGTTTCCTCATATTCATCTCTTTTTGAAAAAGTATATAGGTTCAATTGAACTCGATCTCGGCTTCACCCGTATCCATATTGCAGACTGTCCATTTTACTGAAATATCAGACGATACGGAGGTAACCTCATATCTGTATATATTGTTTCTTACAATGTTCATTGCCGCTCCCGGACGTCCGTTTGTATATGGTGCGACATCAATTCTATAGAATACTGATCTCGCTTCCGTATCACCATTCCCTGGATTCAGTACGGTTGCCCTAATCCACATTGCCGCTTGACCATCCAATTTTGAAATATCGTATTCCGTAAGATAGCATGATAAAACACGGCATCCGTCTTCTCTTAATTCAGTGGCCTCCCTATCGGGAAAGAAATTGATAATAGTACGCAATTCATCAACCGCCAACTCAGCGTTTGTTGCAGGCACGGAATAAAATTCAGAATCATCGGGAATTGATGGCGTTCTTGCATACTGTGTCTCTATTCCGCTTCTGTTCCAATCGTCAAACGAGGGAAGAACAGACCCTCTCGTGAAAAAGCCCATCAATTCTGCCTTCTCCACGTATGATCGATCTTTCTGATCCGGTTGAACAGTATTTTCTCCGGTTCCCAAAGCATTGATTCTGTCGATAACCTCGATTTTCGCCAACGCACGAAGCATGTTAATCTCCTTGCCCTCAGTAGAAAGCTGAAGCGGCTTATCGACAGTACTGTTTTTTAAAGCAGCTACACTGACAGTAAAACTCTGCAAACCGGCCATTGGTATAAAAGCTCTTGTATTATTGAAATAATTCGGATAACCGTCGGCATCGGTATAATCAGCGCCATTGTAACTGGGACGCCAGAAAGATGCCCATCCAAGACGTTTTGGCATTTCAAACGTTCCGACTTTTGAAGCATCGAAAAGCGATTCGAGTGCAAGGCCGTTAGGAAATGAAAAATTCGCGGGCTGAAGCAAACTATAGTTGCCAAGAACCATAATATAGAACGACAGATTATCGCCCGTTGCATCAAGGAAATATGGATTATTTATGAATGCCCGCACCGAATATTTTATGTAATTTGTACTCACAACCGCCTCCACTTCCGGAGCAAACGACTGTATGAGGTTCTTTTGGTCGTCAAAAAGTAGAAACCGCAAGTTGTCAAGGTCAAGATAGTTTTCGTCGAGAAAACCATCTTGAGGAGTATTTGGAGCCGGAAGCAACGCCCGCGTTGCCGTGCGTGGAGAATTGGGTTGGCGGGTGACAATGGTAAATTCCATCACTGTCTGCCGTTCCTTGTCTTTATCCGGACTGCAAACGCCCTCCTCGTTGATGCATCCCGCCAACAACGCGGGCATCAACGACATCGCGATGACTACAAGCGTATTATTTATCGTTCGTAAGAATTGCATCAGACAATGATTGTTAAAGTTCTATATTTTGGTCGGGAACCACTTTCCAACCGTTGATGTTGAGACCTGCAGCGGTGTACCAGTTCAAGTCGGCATCCACAAAGAAAGTGATTGAATGGAAGTCCATACGGTCAAGGTATTCCTGGTCGCTATAATTGCCGCTGTAATGTCCCTTTACCATACAGAGATATTTTATGAGGTCAAGGCGTACAATATCTGTATTGTCGTTCTTGCGGTGTATCACGAGAATTGGCTTACGGTCAACCATCAGTCGCCCGACGGTGAGTTCTGCTAATAATCCCGTCATGGGATCGGTGCTGTCGGCTTTTGTATCTTTCTCGCTTGAAAGAGGAGTGACGCTCCACGGCGTATATTTGAAAGCCTCGTCACCGACAACTTCGTTTTTCCAGTTCATTTCGCTGTTAGATGCCTCTATTGAAACTATCAAGGCATCAGGTTCTATTTCCGTCCCTTCAAGATTCTCAGCAATCACATTGATAATGTTGGTGTCTTTCATGAGATTGAGGACGGGTAGGGTAATTGTGCCGTAGGTGTCGGTACATTCTACATCGGAGAGGTATCCGTGGAACAACGGCACTATATCTTTATTGCTGTAAAGTTCGCCTGCAGTGCCGTTCAACGGCAAAGTTGCCGAAAGGTCTGAAATCGAAGCCGGTCTGTCGCCCCCTCCTATCGAAAACATCGTGGGGTTTTCAGCCATGGCATTCCCCTCGCACCATGCCAGCATGGAATATTTCCCGGGAAGCAGTTCAAGGTCCATCGCATAGCCGGGATTTCTCAAAGCATTCCCACTCTCTTTCTTAACCAATGCAAGATTGCCATGGTCGTCATAAACATATACCGTCACATTCGACACCTGGCTTGCAAACGCGTTGGCATCGAGAATGTTTGTGGTGAATGTAATCGGTAGGCGGTAGTGTACAGAGCAATCTCCCTGATCATCATAAATCATGGAATCGCATGATGTCAATGCCGAGGCTATGGCTACTGCAGCTATGGATATGAATGCTTTGATGCTCTTTTCCATTTTATTATATTGATTCTGCCTAATAGGCTGTTATCGGGCTTGCGCCTTTATTTTTAATTATTTTGTATAGGCGGGGATACCGGGGGCATCCCCGCCCTTTTTTCTGTCATCACTCCGAGAAAAGCAAAAAACTTTTCATCTATAGTTCTATGGGACTATGGTCTTTTTACTCTCCGGATTCTCAAAATCATTTATTAGAAATCAACATGCCATGCATTTACGACATTCCAAGCAAGAATGTTAAGTCTCATGGCTATATACTGGTTGACTTCATCCTTGGCAGGAACAATGGGCTGATTATCGCTGCGGAGACCTGTGCCAATACCATAGATATTGTCGATAGTAACGCTGTAAACGTGGTTACGTACAAGACCGAGTTCACCAAGCAGCATGTGTTCCCAGTCATATTTTCCATTTGCATAAGAAGCAGCACGGAAACCAAGGTGACGGATAGGAATATTGAAGAATGCACGGCCATTGTTGTACATGTTCATGTAACCTGCACTTACCAGCTGAGCGTTAACGTCGGCAAGATTAGCTGGAGTAACGGGAACATATTCGGTTCCATTAAAATAATAAACTGCAGGAGTCGGAACGGATTCCATCTGGAGAGAAACAAGACGTCCGGCAATGTTTGGATTAGCAAGCTTCTGTCGTACTGTATAATCCGGATGTTTTACAGTGAAGATATCAGCGCCGGCAGGTGTGGTACCCGCCGCATCCGTAAATACAATGAACTGACGGCTTGTAAGCTCAGCTTTTGCAGAAGCTTCGGTGCTATAGTATGTGCCTTGAGTACCGGTATGATTAGTGCTATTGTAATTATTGTTGTTATTGGCGTCAACATAGAAAGTAGTGCCTGTTTCAGCATCCCCAACCTTATAATTACCCACGAGAACAGCAGATGCAACCGTAGCAGCCGGATTCGCTGTAATGTTATTGATATCGGCAATTGTAGTTGTTGTCTCGCGGGTATAAATATAACCGGTAGCGGCATTGCCTGTATTCACAACAGAAAAAGCTCCGTTAGTTGCGGCAATAGCCTGATTTGCAATACTTGTAGGCGTGGTAACCTGATTTATAACATCATTGTAGCTGTAGTATTTATTCTCATATACTCCTTTTTCATATCCATCGGTACGGTCGGCTGCACCCAAATCATCTATCTGGTCAGATACAAGAGGATAAGTTGCCGTATAGTAAGAAGGAGAGCAACCCCAGTAGCTACGATGGTCATTAGGAGCATTCCATGAGTCTTTCATGAGATTGTCAGGAGAGCCAAATGCAGCATCAATCTGGTCAAAAGTAGGCTTCATTACAATTTCACCCTCACTCATCACACCATAACGCTTGGTAATGAAGTTCTCGTTTGAAACTGCATTCATAAACCAATACTCGGGAGTAAAAGTAAGTGTAACGTCAGCACCACCCGCTCCATTGGCAAGAGAAACGGTATGTACAGCATCCGCTCCCATTGTCAGACCGACCTTGGCAGCAAGACGCTCTACATAGATGTTTACAAGAGCCGCTTTTTGTAAGTCTGTTGCTCCGTTAGCTGTAGCCGCCGTAATTGCATCTTCTGCTTTTTTCGCTGTTTCAAACAACTGAGAATTTGCATTGATCGGAGTAGCGCACAGACGCTGGTTAGCTTGACCCGTAAGAACATTCTGACCGAAATACACAGAATTCGACATCAAGAAAGCTTCTCCGTTATTGAAATAATTACGTTGAATGTCTCTTAATTCGTCAAGAGTCTTTGTGCTAAGTTCAGTTACAGCCTCAGGAGTTGCATTCACAAGGCAAACTACCTGCGCGGGAAGGTTCTGTCCCTGAACAAGCTCTACCGGGACTACAGAAGTCCAAATACGTGTTACGTTACCGGTTGTTTGATCGGCAAACGGACCTTCCGAGAAATTAGGCTTATCTGCCGATCCATTCAAATTATTGCCGGTAAAGTATTGAGGCTTACTTGTCGGATTTCCATTTACGTCATAGAAAAGGAAGTCAAGACGAGTTACTGCGCTTTCGTTCTTGGTTCCGTCTTCAAAAGCCCTGGTGCCTTCGAACGGTGAGGAAATCTGAACTGAGAGGAAACGGGTGGCATCTGACTCCACCTTCCCGTTCTCCATCACAGGAGCATCGCTGGAGCAGGCGGTCATGCCAAGGGCGAGAAGGCCGAGGGCTCCGTAGAGAAATTTAGTTTTTTCCATAGAGAGAAAAAAATTAGTTAGTAAAAAAGTTATTATTTATTGTAAAGTAATATTACTCAATAGGTTTATATCTTTTCAAACAAGTCTGCGACGGTTTAAATAAAGATGTTAAGGTTGCGGCGACCGGTTTCCCGGTCACCTTATATGGCTCAGTCATACGTCAGGTATGTCTTATGTTAGAGGCATCGCACAGAACACTTGTGCATCTCAATCTTGTGCAATCAAACATGCCGGAGGCATGTCCCTACATTGAGAATTATGCATTATGAATTGTGCATTGCAACAAGGTTATTTGTCCAAGACAATCCAGCCCCAGTCTGCCATGTCTTCGAGAAGCCTTCCGGCATCTTCGATTCCGGCATCGGCTGCCTTTTGAAGCAATTTTTTTGCTTCGGCATAGTTGCCGGTCTTGGCTTCGAGCACTCCGGCGGTATAAACCGCCTCGGGCGAGTCTCCCGCCTTTTTCAGATATGTGCGGGCGAGGTCGTATTCACCATGGTCAACAGCAGTGGTGGCCGCGTTGAGGTTGGCAACGGGATTGTCGGGGAACATCCTTACAGCCACCTCCATGGCTTCGCGGAATTCAGGAGACTCCTTGTCGAGGCTCTGGGCATAAATGAAAATCTCTTCTTGCGACAACTTCTGGGGAGCAGTCTTCAAGACCTTCGCAATTTCGGAGGGATCCGTATAATTGCGCACCACATATTCCACAAAGTAGTCGGAATGACGGAGAGCGGGATAAATCTCCGCGAGCATCCAGGCATATTGCGTGGGGAACCGCTTCTTCAGGGCGGCGTCGCGGGCATCGGGGGCAAGCGAAGTGTCGGTCACGACGGCAAGTATGGCATCCTTGTCGGCCACATCGGAAGCCTTCAACCTCTTGGCGAGACCCTCCCAATCTTCCGCCTCCCAGTCGGAATGCATCACCGATTTCGGGAACGAGTAGAGGTCGCGCACATATTTCACAAGAGCTTCCGTACGACCCTTGGCGAGGCGTTCGTTGTTGGCATACGAGCCTTCGGGCGACGCATAACCCTTGATGGTAAGCGAAGTAATGGTCACGTCTTTATCATTACGGATTTCATCGATGGTGCGACGGATTTCCGCAAGTTCCTGGGGGTTGCGGCGATAGTCGGGATAGATGACGGTCTGGTTGACTGGAAAGTCGATATACGCCTCCCCTTTCGCGTCACGGGTCTTCGTAATCTCGCCGGTAGGCTTCACATAGGCCGCGAACTGTGGTTCAATCACTTTCTCGCGGAAGTCGAAGTTGTCGAGGCCGGACCTGGCGGCATCGGCGAGCGCATCGCCGCAGCATCCGTCAACCTTGCTGACAAGTTCGAGCTTCCCCTTCTCCATCCAGGGGAGGTAGGCCACGTTTTCCTTATAACTATAGTTCTTCTTGTCGCCTGAATGAAGTATCACGTAATCCACCTTATGCCCGTCGGCACGGCGGTGCTGGTAATAGCGTGTGCGCCCCGACACCACCACCGGGCGGAGCCAAAGCGAGTCGAACCCCGACACAATCACCGGGCGGAGCCACACTTCACGGTTGGCTTTCTTATGGAACACGGAAGGATGCACCGTCATGGAAACTATCAGGTTCGACTCCGAACGCTCCACGCCTACGTCGCTCAAAGCCCCTTCGGGAAGTTGCGACGTCGGTGCGTCTTTAGCCGAAAGACCTGCAAATACAAGCAGATAAGCCGCTATTGCTGTTAATATCCTCTTCATGGGTAAGTCAGTTGCATTAGGATTAGAACACATATACCAGATTTATCGCCGCTTTCGTGGGAAGCACCATGTTTTTATGGCCCTTGCCAACCCGGCGCCCGCATCCCTCACATTCGAAAACGTCGTAGTGGGTATAAATCCAGCCCACGCCTATTTCCGCCTCCAGGTTCCAGTGCTCGCCGAGAATCCAGCTATAGCCGTAGCCCAGACCGGCGCCGCCATACCAACCCTGGTAGCGGTGGTCCTTAAGATTTCCGAAATTGTATCCGAGGAAGTCGCGTGCGAAACCGAGATGGCCAACGTTGAATTGTCCGCCAAGCGCATGGGCGGCGAAGAAGTGGCCGGCAGTGGCGTCGCAAAGCCAATAGCGCACTTCCGGCTGCACCATCCAGTGCTTCCAGCGGCGCGAATGCGACAGTGTCCAGGCATTAAGGTTGCCCGAGACGTCGATCGACCATTTTGGAGCCACCTTCAATTCCGCGCCAAGGTTTACGGTCATGGTAGCGTCATATAGCAGATTGGTCTTGACTCCAAGTTCCTGCGCATAGGCAGGCAAGCCCGTAATAGCCAATGCAAAAGTGGCAAGCAGCGCGGATAACTTTCGCTGATGTCTGCGGTTTGTTCTTGTTCTGATGCTGTCAAGCATGCCTTAGTGATATCTGGCACCCCCTGATTCCCAGACAAGGGTATAAAAAAAACGAAAGCGTGGGAACCTGTCTCGTTGCCATCCTTCCGTCTGAGGCCTTCGCATTGCCTTCCAAGCAGGATGGCAACAGTGAAGCCCACGCAAATATGAATCATGCACCCAAAGGCTTCACGCTCACGCGTTCAGCCCTTGTTCATGGAATCCATACCCATGCGGCGTTCCCGCTGCCTAACCCTTGACTTGGAAGTTGAAATTTGCGAAGTTTCAGACGGTCAAGCGATTAGCGTCAAGTACGCTTTAAACTTATGTAAAAGCCCATCCACTTACCCACGACTCTGCGTTGCGGGCTTCATTGAATCGGTCGCACAAAGGTAATGCGAATTTTTTCCCGGTGCAAATTTTTTAACAAAAAAAATCATTTTTCATAAAAATTCCGGCATTTTTTATGTTAGTCGAGAGTCGTTAGTCATTAGTCGTGAGTCGTTAGTCATTAGTCGTGAGTCGTTAGTCATTAGTCGTGAGTCGGGAGTCATGAGTCGATAGTCGGTAGGGTCATTAAGGACTTTAGGGTCTTTAAGGACTTTAAGGTCATTAAGGACCCTAAAGACCTTAATGACCTTATTTATATTTTTTGATTGCAAACCAACAATCTCAATTAGAAATCAGTGATTAGAAATTAGCAATCAATGCTTCTAATCACTAATCACTAATTACTTATTACTTATTGCTAATTATTCTTTTGTATTCCACGGGAGTGACTTTCAGGAACTGGGGCAGGTAGGAATCCCAGTCGGCAAGCATCCGGGCGGCAAGGGCACTCTTGGTGTGGCGGTGGTGCATCTCGATGAGTTCGCGGAGTTCGGCCTTCTCGTCGTCAGCTTCGAGTAGGGTCAACTCCACCATGTCCATGTTGATGTAGTAGTCAACGTTCCCTTTCACGTTCCAGATGTAGGCGATGCCGCCGCTCATGCCTGCGGCGAAGTTGCGCCCTATCTTTCCGAGCACCACCACGCGGCCGCCGGTCATGTACTCGCAGGCGTGGTCGCCCACGCCTTCCACCACCGCCAAAGCGCCGCTGTTTCTCACGGCGAAACGTTCCCCCACACGTCCGTTGACGAAAAGTTCGCCGGAAGTGGCACCATAAAGGAGTGTATTGCCGGCTATGGTGTTGTTCTCGGCTTCAAATGTCGCGTCGCGGGGTGGCACCACCACAATCCTGCCGCCCGACAACCCTTTGCCGAGATAGTCGTTGGCATCCCCTTCAAGACGGAGCGTCACCCCTTTGCAAAGGAACGTGCCGAAGCTCTGTCCCGCCGAACCCGTGAACGAGAGCTTCACGCTCCCCTCGGGCAGTCCGGCACCGCCGAAGCGTTTGGTGATATAGCCGCTCAGCATGGCGCCCACCGAACGGTCGGTGTTGACGATAGGCATACCGAGGGCAATAGGCTGACGGGAATCGATGGCGTTGCCGATGAGCTGGAGGAGGGCTCCGTCTTTCACGCCTTGCAGTTTGTGGTCCTGTTCCGCCACATGGTGCAGAGTCATGTCGGCAATCTCGCCGGGTATATAGCACAGACGCGAGAAATCGAGTTTCGAAGCTTTGGAACCCGCTTCGGTCTCCTTTTTCCTGAGAAGGTCGGCGCGTCCCACGATGTCGTCAAGATGCCGGTAGCCCATCGCGGCGAGCCGCTCCCTTATCCCTTTCGCCATGAAGCGGAAATAGTTGACAAGATATTCATAGCGTCCGATAAATTTTTTGCGGAGCTCCGGATTCTGGGTGGCAACCCCCTTGGGGCAGGTGTTGGTGTGGCATTTCCGGATCATGCAGCAGCCGAGCACAACGAGCGCGGCTGTGCCGAAACCGTATTCTTCGGCACCGAGGAGCGCAGTCACAATCACGTCGTGAGGGCTCTTCATCTGGCCGTCAACCTGCAGGCGCACCTTCCCACGGAGATTGTTCATCACGAGGGTCTGCTGTATTTCGGCAAGACCGATTTCAGCAGGCACGCCGGCATGTTTCATCGAGCTTGCGGGGCTCGCGCCGGTGCCTCCGTCGCATCCGCTGATAAGGATTTTGTCGGCCTTGGCCTTGGCGACGCCGGCGGCTATGGTGCCCACGCCGCTCTCCGCCACAAGCTTGACGCTTATCAATGCTTCGGGATTGAGGTTCTTGAGGTCGAAAATCAGCTGCGCGAGGTCTTCTATGGAATATATGTCGTGGTGTGGCGGCGGCGAGATGAGAGTGATTCCCGGCAACGAGCGGCGCGTGCGTGCAATCACCTCGTCAACCTTGAATCCGGGCAACTGTCCCCCTTCGCCGGGCTTGGCGCCCTGCGCCACCTTTATCTGAATCTCGTCGGCGTTGACAAGATACTCGGCATCCACGCCGAAACGCCCCGACAGATCGGA